>CALKJQ010000062.1 GCA_937995785.1 Candidatus Kapaibacterium sp. | reverse complement strand
GCTGGATTGGCTATCTACGACACAATGCAATTTATTAGACCTGATGTTTCCACTATTTGCATTGGTATGGCGGCATCGATGGGACAATTACTACTCTCTGCTGGTGCCGACGGAAAAAGATATTCGCTGCCAAATTCCCGGATAATGATGCACCAACCATCGGGTGGAACTCAAGGTCAAAGTGTGGATATAGAAATTTATACAAAAGAGATTATTAGAACTCGCGAAAAATTATATGAAATCATTGCTAAACATACCAAGAAATCCATAGACCAAATTCGCAAAGATGCCGACAGAGATTATTATATGACTTCGCAAGAAGCATTGGAATACGGAATCATCGATAAAATATTATCAAACGTTAACGAAATCAATAAATAGATGGCAAAAAAAACACACATAACCCCGGGGGTAGCTTGTTCGTTTTGCGGGCGAAAAGAAAACGAAGCTGAAAGGTTTCTTCAGGGAGCCAATGGAATTATGATTTGCAATGTCTGCATAGATCTTGGTTATGATTTTCTACATAACAACGACAAAGCGACCAAATCTATTGACGTTAAGCACTATAATCAAAAATCGTTACCACGCCCCTCCGAAATAAAAGCTAAATTAGACGAATACGTAATTGGTCAAGAACTTGCAAAAATAACCCTGTCTGTTGCAGTCTATAATCACTACAAAAGAATCTTTTCGGGTATTAACTCCGATGTAGAGTTAGAAAAAAGTAATATTCTTTTGATAGGACCTACTGGTACCGGCAAAACATTGTTAGCCAAAACATTAGCAAGAATACTCGATGTTCCTTTTGCAATAGCCGACGCTACGACAATTACCGAGGCGGGATATGTGGGCGATGATGTTGAGACAGTATTGCTTAATTTAATACAAAATGCAGATTACGACATAAAAGCAGCCGAACGTGGAATTATATTTATCGACGAAATCGACAAAATTGCCCGAAAAAGCGAGTCCACAAGCATTACAAGAGACGTTTCGGGCGAAGGCGTTCAACAAGCCTTGCTTAAAATATTGGAAGGAACGCGCTCCGGCATTCCACCAAAAGGTGGGCGGAAACATCCCGAACAAAACCTACTTTATATCAACACTAAGAACATTCTCTTTATCGTTGGTGGTGCCTTCCAAGGCTTGGACAAAATTGTTGCAAATAGAATGCGACAAAGTGCAATTGGTTTCACCGCTCCGCCAATATCCAAAAACGATGAAAACTTTAAGTATCTGCAACATACCGAACCCGATGATTTGGTCAAATATGGTTTCATACCCGAACTCGTAGGTAGATTGCCCGTTATTACTGCACTGCACGACCTCGACGAGGACGCACTTATTAATATCCTAACTGAACCAAAGAATGCATTAATCAAGCAATATAAAGAACTTCTAAAACTTGATAATGTACAGCTCGACTTTACCGACGAAACATTACAAAAAATTGCTCAAAAAGCCATAAAGTTAAAAACTGGTGCTCGTGCCCTAAGAGGTATTATGGAAAGTATGATGCTGAAATTAATGTATAAAATACCCGACAATCCAAATATTTCTAAAATAATTTTTCATAAAGAGTGCGTTGATAGCGGCAAAGACCCCGAAATTATTTATAGAAATACCAAAACTGCTTAAATAAATTGTCGAATTTATTCGAAAATAATAAACAATCTCTGAGAACTTACGTCCCACTTGCCCAAAGGATGCGTCCACAAAAATTGGACGAAATCGTTGGGCAAGAACATATTACAGGAATCGAATCTCCACTTCGGCAAATGATTGCTCAAGGTAACGTGCCCTCTATGATTTTCTGGGGACCACCGGGTTGCGGCAAAACAACATTAGCATATTGCATCGCAAACGAAGTAAATTCCGATTTTATTCGTATCTCTGCTGTCGAATCGGGAGTTAAAGAAATCCGCGAGATAATATCTCGCGCCGAATTGAATCAAAAAAATGGCAAATCTACTATTTTATTCATCGATGAAATCCACAGATTTAATAAGTCCCAACAAGATGCTTTGCTCCATTCTGTGGAAACCGGTCTTACCACCCTAATTGGTGCCACCACTGAGAATCCTTCGTTCGAAGTTAATCCGGCACTATTAAGCCGCACTCAAGTTTACCACCTCGAACCACTTACCGAGGAACAAATCTACCAAGTTATAACGAATGCTATTAACAATGACGAAATACTAAATAAGTTCCAAATCGACATTATAGACGATGTGCCAATTTATCAATTATCATCGGGCGACGCTCGAGCAGCTTTGAACATAATCGAAAATTGTTTCCAAATTGCAAATCATTCTAATAATCATATAATTATTGATTCCGATCTCGTCCAAAAAGCAATTCAGCGCAAAGTTCTTAAATATGATAAAAATGGAGAATATCACTACGACACGATATCTGCATTTATTAAATCACTACGTGGTAGCGACCCCGATGCCGCCATGCTTTGGTTGGCAAAAATGTTGGAATCGGGAGAAGACCCCATTTTTATAGCAAGAAGGATGGTTGTGTTCGCTAGCGAGGACATCGGTAATGCCGAGCCAATGGCACTAACTTTGGCTGTAAGCACTTTCCAGGCTGTTCAAATGATTGGTTTGCCCGAAGCCGCAATAAATCTTGCCCATTGTGTTACTTTTTTAGCGTCGTGCCCAAAATCCAATGCCTCTTATTTGGCTTTGGAACAGGCTCGGAAAGAGGTGGAAAATAATCCTAATTTGATTCCTCCCTTGCACCTACGAAATGCCCCCACTAAATTGATGAAACAAGAAGGTTATGGTAAGGATTATAAATATCCCCATAACTACGAATACCACTTTATCGATGAAAATTATTTTCCGCTAAATTTCGAACCAAAACAATTTTATTTTCCAACCATTTTGGCAAAAGAAAAAGAGCTTAATGCTCGATTAAAATTTTTATGGAAAGATAAGAAAAAATACAGCTAATTTTTCATTCAGTTTTTTCTTCCAAACATTAGAAAAATCTGTTAAAAGAATCAGGTTTTGAGCATTAACGATACACCACAAATTTTTGCAAATCATCTCCAATCCGAAGAAAATACAATCCAACGGGCAGATGCGAAATATTAATTCTGCAGTTCACATTTGTAGAATTAATCGTGTGAAAATCAATAAAATCGCCAAGATAATTATAAATTTGTATCGTTGAACCCAAATCGTAACCAGCATTTTCATCGTTTATTTTCAATTCAATAAAATCGTAAGCTGGGTTTGGACTAATGTTGAATTTTTCTTTATTTTCGGAAATCATAGCACCGCCCTGCATTATTTCATTTAAATATTTCCAAATATCATTGTTGAATATGTTGGAAATAAAATATTGGTCGTCGGGACGTTCGCCCATCCGTAATACAACCAAGCCTTTACTTGGCACTACATTCAATATCTGACCATTTTTTCCTAATGCCGAAAACATATCATCGGGAGCATCGGGTGTTAAATTTCCGGGGAACACTAAATTTGATCCAGGAATCATAAAAGATTGTTTGCCGTTTAACCAAAATAAGTAACCATAAGATTTATTTAAATCTTGGGATGTGTTAATCATATCATTAAAATACGCCATATCTTTAATAATTTCAGTTTTATTCCATTTGCCATTATTCAACAATAGTAATCCAAATCTTGCCATCGATCTGGGTTTGCTATAAAAAACATTGTTATAACCATTTTTCACCCACAATCCCGATATACCCGTGTATTGTGTAATTTTATTATAAAAAAATGTATTATAATTTTGTTGAGAAGCGTTAGTTACAACTTTTTCCAACAATGTGTAGGCGGCATTGTGGTAATACCATTGCGAGCCCGCATCTGATTTATATTTTAAGCACTTGGGCTCGGTGCAATCCAAATCTTCCACTTGATAATCCAATCCTGTTGTCATTGTTAATTGATGGCGAATTGTTATTAAATTCTCTTTCTCGATTGGGCACGAAGTCCAACCCTCACCGAGATATTTCGATGTTTTGTCGTTAATGTTTAGCAGTTTTTCAAATTGAGCTATACCTACCAAAGTAGCAGTTAGTGTTTTGCCCGCCGAAGCCCAATACCATACGCTGTCTTTTGTGAAATTATCAAAATATTTTTCGAGCACAAT
Source organism: Candidatus Kapaibacterium sp. (assembly GCA_937995785.1). Taxonomy (GTDB): domain Bacteria; phylum Bacteroidota; class Ignavibacteria; order Kapaibacteriales; family UBA2268; genus GWF2-33-9. Next base: position 25,829 of record CALKJQ010000062.1, on the reverse strand, counting down.
CTTCCCATCTTTCAGCAAAATAAAGGATTTTGTGTTTTTTTTGGATAAAAAGTTATATAAATCATCAATTTTCGAGGTATTCCAACCTAAATCAACCGGACTAATTGCCTCCCAGTTATCGCCCGTTAGAGGGGGAAAATATATTTCTGTCGAAAAAACATTCGAAAATAAAAACAATGTAAACAATATAGTGATTATCCTTTTCATTCTGTTACCAATTTGTAAAATTATAGACAAATAATTTTAAGGAAAAGTTTAACTAACTATAAAAAAAGGCTATCCGCAGATAGCCTTGAATTTAATTGGGATAATTAAAAGTCTATTCTTCAATTTCTAATTGTTCAACCACTTGTGCAGTTTCTATTGCATCATCGTATTCGGCTCTCTCTTCGTATTTTTCTTGAACCAACATACGGTTCGACCGGCCAAAGATATCACCAATTTCACTTTCAATTATCATTTTGGCATACTTTCGTAGTCCAGTTCCAGCGGGTATTGGCTGACCAACAATAATATTTTCTTTCAAGCCAACAAATCTATCGGAACGAGCGTGAATTGCTGCATCCGAAAGAACCTTTGTAGTTTCTTGGAATGATGCAGCCGATAGCCAGCTATCGGTTTGTAATGACACCTGAGTAATACCTAATAGAACAGATTCAGCAGTAGCATTCTCGGCTTGGCGTGCTTCGGCTAATCTTTCTTCTTTCTTTTTGGCAATATTATTAATTTCGCGGAATCTTTTCTTGGAAATTAGTTGCCCTTCGGATAGATTTGTATCACCTGGATCGGTAATAACCACCATATTTTTCAATTTGGTATTTTCTTCATCAAATTTTAATCTATCAACCAAATCGTTTTCGAGAAATATAGAGTCGCCAGATTCGACTATTCTTACTTTCTGCATCATTTGTCGAACAATAACTTCGATATGTTTATCACTTATTTTAACGCCTTGCAATCGGTAAACGTCTTGAATTTCGTTAACCAAATATTCTTGAACTGCAAACGGACCTTTAATTCTCAAAATATCGTGTGGATTAATTGCACCTTCGGTTAGCCTATCGCCAGCCTTAACAAAATCGCCATCTTGCACTAAAACATATTTTGAAAAAGCAACAGAATATTCTACAGTATTCAATCCATCGTGGGAGGTAATAGAAATCGTTCTTTGACCTCGCTTAGGTTTGCCAAACGAAACTATACCATCCAATTCGGCAACAACTGCTGGATTTTGAGGAGCACGAGCTTCGAACAATTCAGTTACTCTGGGCAAACCTCCGGTGATATCTCTTGTTCTACCGTAATCCCTTGGAATTTTAGCAAGTGCGGTACCAGTGGTAACAAGTTCGTCGTCGTCCACTCTTAACTGAGCTTTCGATGGTATATTATACGCTTTTAATATATTGCCATTCTCATCTACAATTTCGATAGCGGGAGATTTTGTTTTATCTTTGGAATCAAACACTATTTTAGAGATATGACCTGTTTGCTCGTCGTTCAATTCACGATAAGTAACATTCAAAATAAGGTCACGATATCGAGCTTTTCCGTTGTATTCGGCTATAATCGTAGAATTATAAGGATCCCATTCATAAAGAATCTGACCTCGTTTAACGATATCGCCCTCGTGAACTGCCAATTCTGCACCATAAGTAACGTCGTAACGTGTAAGTTCGCGATTGTTAGCTTCGTCCATAATTCTAATAACACCACTATGGCTTACCGAAATTGATCGGTCGCCTTCATCAGTGGAATAGGAGATAAATCGTAAGTTTTCGAATTCCACTTTTCCATCAAATTTTGCAACAACTTGGGATTGTTGGGCAACAACTGCGGCGGCGCCACCGGTATGGAACGTACGGAGTGTTAGCTGTGTTCCAGGTTCGCCAATTGATTGCGAAGCAATTGTTCCGACTGCTTCGCCGACATCAACAAATTTGCCTGTGGCAAGGTTACGACCATAACACTTGGCACAAACCCCTTGCTTGGATTGGCAAGTGAGGGCAGATCGAATTTTCACTCTTTCGATTGGTGAACTTTCGATTAAATCGGCAGCATCTTCGTCGATGATTTCGCCTGCTTTAACATAAACTTTGTCATTTATTGGGTCGATCACATCGACCAATGCAACGCGTCCTAAAATTCTTTCTTTTAAGGATTCTTTAATTTCTTCGCCATCTTTAAGTGCGGTGATTTCCACTCCACGAATTGTTCCGCAATCAATATCGGTTACGATCATATCTTGGGCAACGTCGTGCAAGCGGCGTGTTAGATAGCCAGCATCTGCGGTTTTGAGAGCTGTATCTGCCAAACCTTTACGAGCACCGTGAGTTGAAATAAAATATTCCAAAATCGACAAACCTTCTTTAAAGTTAGCGATAATTGGATTTTCGATCAACTCGCCAGTCGAACCCGATATGTTTTTCTTGGGTTTTGCCATCAAACCACGCATACCAGCCAACTGACGAATTTGTTCTTTCGAACCACGAGCTTGCGAGTCCAACATCATAAAGAACGTGTTGAAACCTAATTTATCTTTTTGTATAACATTAAACAATCTATCTGCAACAGTATTTGTTGCTTTGGACCACGAGTCGATAATCTTGTTGTAGCGTTCGCCACTCGAAATCATACCCATTTTGAATGCACCTTCGTAGTTATCAACTGTTGCTTGGGTTTTTTCAACTATTTCACGCTTTTCGGCGGGGATGATAATATCCGAAATACTTACGGTTAAGCCGCCACGGGTTGCCATTTCGAAACCTGTATTTTTCATAGCATCCAAAAATTCGACTGTTCGTGCCAAACCAGCTTTACGAAAGCTTAAACCAATAAATTGTCGTAATCGCTTTTTGGTTAATAACTCGTTCACATATCCAATTTCTTCGGGAACTATCAAGTTAAAAATAAGTCTTCCCACAGTTGTTTTGAGCATTTGCCCTTTGAAACGGACACTTATCATCGTTCCATATTCCACTTTGTTGGAATTAAGTGCAATGATAACCTCGTCAACTGAAGCAAATACTTTGCCTTCGCCAATAGCACCAGGCTTTTGCTTTGTTAAGTAATACAAACCGAGCACCATATCTTGAGAAGGGACTGTGATAGGATCGCCGTTTTGGGTATGCATAATATTGTTAGGGGCAAGCATTAAAAGTAGTGCTTCCAGCTGTGCTTCGTGGCTCAATGGTACGTGAACTGCCATTTGGTCGCCGTCGAAGTCTGCGTTGAATGCAGTACAAACCAACGGGTGGAGCTGTATTGCCTTTCCTTCGATTAATCTTGGCTGGAATGCTTGAATACCTAACCTGTGGAGAGTGGGAGCACGGTTGAGCATAACTGGATGACCTTCGATAACTTGCTCTAATATATCCCAAACTTCGTTAGTTTTGCGTTCAACAATTTTTTTAGCACTTTTAACAGTTTTTACAAAACCTTTCTCTATTAATTTTCTGATTATGAATGGTTTGAATAATTCGACCGCCATATCTTTGGGCAAACCACATTCGTGAAGGTTCAATTCTGGTCCAACGACGATAACACTTCTACCTGAGTAATCTACTCTTTTTCCTAACAAGTTTTGACGGAATCGTCCCTGCTTACCTTTCAGTGTGTCTGCAAGTGATTTCAATGTCTTGGAAGTATCAGATTTGTTTGCTTTTTTGGTGCTATCGAACAATGCATCAACAGATTCTTGAAGCATTCTTTTTTCGTTACGAAGAATAACTTCGGGAGCCTTGATGTCGATTAATCTTTTTAATCTGTTGTTTCGAATTATAACTCTACGATACAAATCGTTCAAGTCGGAAGTAGCAAATCGACCGCCATCCAACGGAATGAGTGGGCGAAGGTCTGGAGGTATCACTGGGATTACGTCCATTACCATCCAACTGGGTTCGTTTGTAAACTCTTTATCTTCCTTTCGACGGAAAGCGTCGAGAACTCTTAATCTTTTTAAATACTCTGCTTTGCGTATTGCAGATGTCTCGTTCTTCAATTCTTCCTTCACTCGGGCATATTCTTTGTCGGCTTCCACTCGTTTTAGTAACTCTTTGACAGCCTCGCCACCAATTAATGCAATGAATTTATTTGGGTCTTCGTCGTCCAACTTATATTCATCGGGTGGAAGAGAAGCAAGCGTTTTTAAATATTCTTCCTCGGTCATCAAATCTTTTGGTCTCAATCCAGTGCTACCGGGTTGGATAACGACATAGGATTCATAATATACTATTCTTTCCACATCTTTAGTGGACATTCCGAGGACCGAGCTAATTTTGCTTGGCAAAGAACGCAAGAACCAAATGTGGACAACCGGGACCGCCAGCATAATGTGCCCCATACGTTCGCGACGAACGCTTTTGTTTGTTACTTCAACGCCACATCTATCACAAACAATACCCTTGTATCGAATTCGCTTATATTTTCCGCATGCACATTCCCAATCCTTGATAGGACCAAAAATCTTTTCGCAAAATAAGCCGTCTTTTTCGGGGCGAAACGAACGATAGTTTATCGTTTCTGGTTTTGTTACTTCGCCATAGGAACGATTTAGAATTTCATCGGGAGAAGCTAATTTAATAATTAACTCCTTAAATCCTCCTCTTGGCATTGTTATTTGTTGCATATTTATCGCCTCTCAAAAATTTTCAATTATTTATAAATTAAATCTAAACCTAATCCTTGTAGTTCGCGAACCAATACTTTGAAAGATTCGGGAACATTTGGATCGGGCGCATTATCGCCTTTCACAATCGATTCGTACATCTTGGAGCGTCCGGGGACGTCGTCGGATTTAACTGTGAGCATTTCTTGTAGTATATTGGAAGCCCCGTAACCTTCGAGCGCCCAAACCTCCATTTCGCCTAATCTTTGACCACCAAACTGAGCTTTACCGCCAAGAGGTTGTTGGGTTATCAAAGAATAAGGTCCAATCGAGCGAGCGTGGATCTTGTCGTCGACCATATGCGCCAATTTTAGCATATAAATAACTCCGACTGTAACTTTTTCCTTGAATGGTTCTCCCGTTCTTCCGTCGTATAACAAAGTTTTGCCATCTCTTGGTAATCCCGCCTTTTCCAAAAAATCTCCTACTTGTTCCCAAGTAGCCCCATCGAAAATAGGGGTGGAGAAATATACTCCTAATTTCTGACCCGCCCATCCTAATGCTGTTTCGTAGAGCTGACCAAGGTTCATACGCGATGGCACACCAAGCGGATTGAGCACTATATCCAATGGAGTTCCATCTGGCAAGAATGGCATATCCTCCACAGGAACAATTTTGGACACGATACCTTTATTTCCGTGTCGACCCGCCATTTTATCGCCAACCTGTAGCTTTCTTTTCTTTGCAACATATACTTTTGCCATTTCTAAGATGCCTGGAGGCAATTCGTCGCCCGATGCCAACTTGTTTCGTTCGGAACGAAACATATTTTTTTGGTCGGTACGATAAATTAAGAAATTAGAAATCATTTCCCTTATTAACTGATTTTTGTAATCATCGGCTAAGTAATCTTGGTCAGCATCGAGCATTTCTGGTTTTAATATACCCTTTTTGAATGATTCATTAATCTTTTCGGCATTCATTTTAGCATTGGGTCGGAACACTTGTATTCCGTTTCTTAACTTTACGCCCAATGTTGTTTCGCCATCTAATAATTTAATCAATCTGTTGATGCATTCTTGGTCTAATTTTTGTAAGGTTTCTTTTTCTCTTTTAGCTAGGTTTTCTTGGGCTTTCTTATCCTTTTCTCGGGCAAATCGGTCGTTGGTAATTTGCCGACGAGAGAAAAGTTTGGTGTTCATCACAATTCCCTTTAATCCGGGGGTTGCTTTGAGCGAAACATCTTTTACGTCGCCAGCTTTCTCGCCAAAGATTGCCCTCAGCAATTTTTCTTCAGGAGTGGGATCGGTTTCGCCTTTTGGGGTAATTTTTCCAATTAATATGTCGCCTTCTTTAACCTTTGCTCCTATTCGGACAATGCCTCTTTCATCCAAATCCTTGACGGCTTCTTCGCCGACGTTGGGAATTTCGCGAGTAAACTCTTCTTCTCCTCGCTTAGTATCGCGAACTTGAAGCGAAAATTCTTCTATATGGACTGATGTGAACACATCCCAAGCCACCATATTTTGCGAGATAATTATAGCGTCTTCGAAGTTATAACCTCTCCAGGGCATAAATGCAACTAACACGTTTTTGCCTAAAGCTAATTCGCCTCGTTCGGTTGATGAGTTGTCCACCAATGGCATACCGTGGGTTACTTTCTGACCTTTTCGAACAATAGGACGTTGGTTTATTGTTGTATCTTGGTTTGTTCTTTCGAACTTTTTTAAATTATAAACAACCACATCTTGATAGCCCCAAGAAGTAATTTTATCCTTTTCATCACGGTCGTCGTAGTATCTAACGATAATTTTTTCGGCATCTACATATTCAACTATGCCATTTCCTCGGGCAAAAATTAGGGAGCGGGAGTCTTTGGCTACACGGGCTTCCATTCCAGTCCCAACAATTGGGGCTTGCGGTCGTAACAGGGGAACTGCTTGGCGTTGCATATTCGAACCCATTAATGCACGGTTTGCGTCGTCGTGCTCCAAAAACGGAATTAGCGACGAAGCAGCCGAGGTTATCTGGTCGGTCGATATATCTATATAATCGACTTCTTCGGGGGTAACCAGCACAAAGTCGCCTGATTTACGGGCCCTTATTTTGGGTTCCAATATTCTCCTATCCTTGTCTATTCGCGTGGATGCAGGAATTAAAATATGACCATCTTCTTCGTCGGCTGTTAAATATACTACCTCATCAGAAACAACCCCATTTTCGACCTTATAGTAAGGTGTTTCTAAAAATCCCAAATCATTAACTCTTGAATGGATTGCCATCGAAGATATCAAACCAATATTAGGACCTTCGGGAGTTTCGATTGGACACAACCTACCATAGTGGGTATAGTGGACGTCGCGAACTTCGAATCCAGCTCTTTCGCGACTTAATCCGCCAGGTCCCAATGCCGAAACCCTTCTTTTATGGGTAAGTTCCGCCAATGGGTTGGTTTGATCCATAAATTGAGACAATTGGTTTGTTCCAAAGAATTGATTAACAACCGAAGTTATTACTCGGGAATTTATTAATTCTGATGGGGATAGTGATTGGTTATCCTTTAATCCCAATTTTTCTTTAATTGTTCTTGCCATTCGGGCTAAACCGATATTGAACTGATTTGCTAATTGTTCGCCAACGGACCTTACTCTTCTATTGCTTAGGTGGTCGATATCATCGCCAGTCATTTTGTTATCGTGAAGATAGAGCAAATGCCTAATTACTTGGATAAAATCTTCAATTGTCAGCACTGTATAGTCGTAATCAGCAGACACCTCTAACACATCTTTGATCTTGAATCTTCCCACCAAACCCAAATCATATCTTTGGTTGTTAAAGAATAGCTTTTCTAAAAGTGCAGCTGCTGTATCCACATCGGGAGGTTCTGTTGTTCGTATTGTTCTAAAAATTGTTTCCAATGCTTCTTCTCTGTTGCGAGTGGGGTCTTTTTGCAAAGTTTTCGCTATTATAGGTTCTTCGCTTGGATCGCTTTGTTTGTATAGTTTTATGGGCAAAACAGAGGTGTTTCTTATTGTTTCGAACAATTTTGGAGTTACAATAGCATCTCTTGTAGCAATAATTTCGCCAGTATTTAGGTCGATTATATCGGAAGCCACCTTGCGACCTTCGTATTTTTCAGAGAAATCTTCTTGATTCACAGTTTCGAACAGATCGAAAAGATTTAAAATATCTTCATCCGAGGAATATCCCAAAGCTCTCAATAAAGTTGTTGCTGGAAATTTCTTTTTCCTATCCACATAACAATATAGCACGTCGTGAATGTCGGTGGTAAATTCAACCCACGACCCTCTCATAGGTATAATTCTGGCGGAATATATTCTTTGTCCATTTGGATGGATAGTATCATCGAAGAACACTCCTGGGGAGCGGTGAATTTGGCTTACAATAATTCTTTCTGCACCATTAATAATGAATGTTCCTCTGTCTGTCATTGCGGGGATATTGCCAAGATAAACTTCTTGTTCGATAGGATCGATATAATCCTCGCTATCTTTGTTGGCTTTGCTCGACAATCTTAATTTTGCTTTCAATGGTTTAGAAAAAGTTAATTCACGTTCACGGCATTCTTGTTCGCTATATTTGGGTCGTTCGATACTATATTCAATAAAGTCTAATTGGAATATCGACGAATTATCCTCGATAGGAAAATTATTCTGAAAAACTTTTTGCAAACCAATCGGCTTTCTTTTCGAGGGTGGTACGAATTCTTGTAGGAATTCGTCATATGATGTTATCTGCACATTCAACAAATCGGGATATAGATCTGTTTTGCCAAAGCGTGAAAAATCGACTCTTTTTCGCAGTCTGATGATTCCACTATCACTTTCGAGCAATTTTACATCTGCATTCTTGTCGTAGGTTGCTTCTTTGTATGTATTGAGCAAATAATCTATATTTGTTCCATCCGCTTTGCCATAATTAATTGCCACGCGAACCTCCTATTAAATCGAAAAAATAAGGATTTATGGTGTCCAATTTTTTAATTGAACATCATAAACCCTAATAACTTTTATTTTCAAAAATCCTGATTATTTTATTCTTATGTAGTTTAAGTATTAAAAATATTTTAACTCAAGAATATTTATTGCTAAATTAAACATTCTTGTGCTATTATTGATTAAATTGCAAAATTAAAGGCAAGCGAAGTAGAGGTTTTGAACCGGAACCTTTACTTCGCTTTGCTGAGCACAGACAAATTATTGCTAAGTTTTTTGTCATTATTATTGATAAGCTCCAATTGTCTTTTACAATGCAAAAAAAATCTTTGAATTAAGTATTGCCATACTTATGTTTGGTACTATTCTTACTTATTTTAAAGTTACTTTAGCACCAGTTTCTTCGATTTTCTTCTTTAAATCTTCAGCTTCTGCTTTGGATGCAGCTTCTTTGATTACTTTTGGAGCAGATTCCACTAAATCTTTGGCATCTTTCAATCCAAGACCAGTGATTTCGCGAATAACTTTAATTACATTAATTTTGTTTGCTCCAACATCAGTCAATTCCACATCGAACTCAGTTTTTTCTTCAGCAGCAGGTGCAGCTTCGGCAGCAGCGCCTGGCATAGGACCGGCCATCATCATTGGAGCCGCAGCTGTTACTCCAAATTTATCTTCTAATGCTTTCTTTAATTCTGCTGCTTCTACTAATGTTAGAGAGGAAATCTCTTCTAATAATTTTTCAATTTTTTCTGACATTTTTGTATACTCCTAAAATATTTTCTATTTAATTAAATAATATGCAATTATGCACTTTGTTTTTTGGCAACTTCTTCGATAAGAGATGCCACATCTCTCATCACTGCGTTTATCGAGCCTACTATACCCGAAACAGGTGCATCCAAGCTGCCCAGAATTCCTGCTATCAAATCTGCTTTCGAAGGCAATGATGCTAATGTCTTTAGTTGGTCGTTACCATAGAAAACTCCTTCGATAATAGCTGCTTTGAACTTAGGTTTGTCCTCTTTGTCGAGGATTGGCTTCAACACTTTTGCAGGGACTGTAGGGTCGTCGTAACCAAATGCAATTCCCGTATTTCCTTTTAGAAAATCGGTTTTGGTTTGTTTCAAGCCAGCTTGTTCCAATGCGATTTCTACTAAAGTGTTTTTTGCTACCTTATATTCAATTCCCTTTTCGTGAAACAAACGTCGGAGTTTTGTTGTGGACTCAACGTTCATTTTTTCGAAATCGAGAAAATAGCAACCATTTGATTTTTGGAATTTTTCGACCAGAGACTCAACAACTTGCTTTTTTTGTTGTAAATTTCCCATAATTTATTCCATTGATTTATACTATTTGCAGCAACACATTTTAAAAATGCGAGAAGCATGCTGCATTTGCGTAATAGCCTTATTTTAATTATTTTATTCTGTTGGTATGGACGATTCACTAATTTGAATTCCCGCACCCATAGTCGAACTAACGCTCACGTGTTTAACATATTTACCTTTGGCAGTGGATGGTTTGGCTCGCAATATATTGTTATAGAATGCAACCAAATTTTCCATCAACTTTTCTTCGTCGAACGAGCATTTACCTATTGCAGCGGCAACATTTCCGGTTTTGTCCACTCGATATTCAATCTTTCCTGCCTTAACTTCGCGAACTGCTTTATCCACATCGAATGTTACTGTTCCAATTTTGGGGTTAGGCATCAATCCTCTCGGACCTAATATTCTACCTAACTTACCAACCTCGCCCATAACATCGGGGGTTGCAATTATAACATCAACATCAGTCCAGCCGCCTTTGATTTTTTCGATATAATCTTCCAAACCAGCATAGTCGGCACCAGCATTCAAAGCCTCTTGGTCTTTTGGACTTTTGGCAAGAACCAGCACTCTGACTGTTTTACCTGTTCCGTGGGGCAATGATACTGTTCCGCGAACCATTTGGTCGGCTTTGCGGGGATCGACTCCCAATCGTATTGCTATTTCGAAAGATTCATCGAATTTGGCTGTTGCATTCTTTTTGATTAATGTTACTGCTTCGCGAACATCGTATGTTTTGTTTTTGTCTAAACTTTTTGCAATAACTGTATATCTTTTACTAGCTTTTCTCATTTTTATTTTCCCTTCATTTATCCTTCAATTACCTCAATACCCATCGAACGAGCGGTTCCTTTCACCATGCTCATTGCGGCTTCAATTGTCATAGCATTCAGATCTTTCATCTTTAATTCAGCTATTTCTTTCACTTGAGATTCAGTAACTTTGCCAACTTTCTTTTTGTTTGGCTCTGCGGAACCAGACTGCAGATTTGCTGTTTTCTTAAGCAACACAGGAGCTGGAGGGGTTTTGATTACAAAAGTAAAACTTTTATCGGAATAGAATGTTACCAATACTGGTAATATTATTCCCGTTTGTTTTTGAGTTTGAGCATTGAATTGCTTAACAAACTCCATACCATTCAAACCACGTTGACCAAATGCGGGACCAACCGGAGGAGCCATTGTTGCCTGACCAGCATTTAGTTGTAATTTGAACGAACCCATTATTTTTTTTGCCATTTTATCTACTCGTTTTTTAAATTCAAATTTATTTGTATTAATTTAGTATTAGTGGTTTTCTAATTCAACTTGCGTAAAATCCAATTCAACGGGTGTTTTACGACCTAAAATACCAACCTCTACCTTTAACTTTTGTTTTTCATTATTAACTTCTTTCACTGTTCCAGAGAAAGTATTAAATGGACCATCTATAACCTTAACAGGATCGCCAATTTGGAATGAAGTCTCGATAGTAGATACGTCTTTGCGTTCCTCAACTCTACCCATAATTCTATCGACTTCGACTTTCTGCAAAGGAGTTGGCTCGTTGCGTCGCCCCACAAATGCCACCACCGAAGGTAACGATACTATAATATCCTTCATTTTTTTATTCAATCTGCAACAAACCATTATGTAACCAGGCAAAAAGTTCTTAATTTTTGTTCTTCGTTTGCCATTTCGAACTTCAAAAACAGTTTCTTCGGGCACCAAAACATCTTTAACCCAATCACCCAAACCATATCGTTTTGTTTCGGCAAAGATTTGCTGTTTAACTTTGTTTTCCTGACCGGTGTAAGTTCTTAGAGCATACCATTTAAACTCTACTTCATCATTAGATGCAGTTTCGTCTGTCCGAACTTGTTGAATTTCGGATTCTTCTGGATTTATCTCTAAATTATTATCTTGGAATTCTTCCATTTTCGTAGCCTATTAAAAAAGCAGTGAATAAAGCCAAGTGGATGCTTGGTCGATTAAGAAAACAAATGCAGTGAGAATTAATGCTGCAACAATTACTATTTTAGTAGATTCTGATAATTGCTCGCGTGTGGGCCAAGATACTTTCTTCATCTCGACCACTACGTCTTTGGTGAAGGATTTGATTTTTCCGAACATTGTTCAAGCCTTATAAAAAATAGCACGGGTGGTAGGACTCGAACCCACAGCCCGCGGTTTTGGAGACCGCTACTCTACCAATTGAGCTACACCCGTGTGGTGAATGCTGAGCTGATGACGGGACTTGAACCCGTGACCTCTTCCTTACCAAGGAAGTGCTCTACCTGCTGAGCTACATCAGCACGAAAGAGCGGGAAGCGGGATTCGAACCCGTGACCCTCAGCTTGGGAAGCTGATGCTCTACCAACTGAGCTATTCCCGCAATCTAATCTTGCTTGCGGATTGCTTCCTCCCACAACTTAATTTCGTGAGAACTTTGCTTGAATCTGATTTTGAGAGTGAGCGGGAGACGAGATTCGAACCCGCGACCCTCAGCTTGGAAGGCTGATGCTCTACCGGCTGAGCTACTCCCGCTTTATTTTACTCTTGCGTGGGCAGGGAAGGATTCGAACCTCCGTAGGGCGGAGCCCAGCAGATTTACAGTCTGCCCCGTTTAACCGCTTCGGTACCTACCCAATTCAAATAACTACTATTTTCCCTTGTGAAAAAAAATAGGAATACAAAATTACAAAAAAAAACTTTTCCACAATCATTTTTGGGAAAAAAATTTAATTTAGCAATCCGCTTTTATAAATGTAGTGATTAATAAACTTTGGTTCTATTCTTATTAGCTTTATATTTGGTGGCAGTATTATCTTTGGTACTAGTATACCCGTTGAATCATTAATTATTTCTCTGTAGTCTAAAACTGCTTTAATATCACCGTGATTAATTTTCGCTATTTCTTCGACACCGCCCTCCAAATGCACATTAACCCTTATCGGTGTAAGTCTATTGGTTACGGCATCTTGCCCTCCTCTCACCTCTATCGGTATTTGTTTTATTTCTATGTTGCAGTTTTGTTGAACATCGAATGAATATGCTATATTTCGTGGTTTTATTCTTATTGCTTGGTTAAAGGTGTCCAGTATGTTTATTCTACCTTTGGTTTTCTTAAAAACATCTTCGAGTGTAACTTTTTCGGTAAATAATGTTTTAATTTCCCTAATAACCTTGCTGTAACCTTTCACATTGGCTATGTTTGGTTTCAATTCTATATTTCCGACTTGCACAAAACCTTGTCGGGGAATCACTTGTATATCGGGCTCGATTGGCACGTCCCTACTATCCACATTACCAAGGGTTACAACGAAATAATCGGGGTTAATGTTCTTTATTTCTGTTAGTTCCAATGCAGTTAAACTTTGTAATAATCTTGAATGACTTATTTCTATATCTCCTGAAGTTTGATTAAATTTTGACAAATCAATTCTACATTCAAAATTCTTTTGGATATATTTTAAATTCAACAGATCCCATCCCCGACCTTTTACCTCCACAAGCACTCTATCTGGTATCGAGGATTCTATTGCTTGATTTTCGTTCGTAACCACTCGAACTGGTACCGACAAAAAAGTAGAATAATTTCCGTTCAAACTAACATACAACCACATTCCAAACGCCAAAGTAAAAGAAATAATTATTCCACGGGATTTTATCTGCCCAAGGAATTCACGCCAATCTAATGGGTTTTTATAACCAGATGTAGGATATGCGGGCAAATATTCCTCTGCGAGTATGGTATCCCAATCCAGCCTTAATGTCGTCGGTTATGAAATAGTCGCCACCCAACGAAAAAGCTATTCCATCGCTAACGTAATATTTGTAGTAGTAGCGTAGGTCTCGTGTGTAATTGTAGGCAAGCAAAGTATCGGTGGACGAATAATATCCAATCGAGGCAAATAATCCTATGTTTTCGGTTATGTCGTAATGAAATCCTAAATCGGCTGTAACCAACAATGCACCGTATTTTTCTTCTTCATAACCGGTGGGAAGCGGCTGCATTGGGTTAATGTTTACGCTGTTATCATATAATGAATAAGGTGGAATTTTATTGGCAAAACCCGACAATCCTATCGAAAAACTAAACAACCAGTACCGAAATCCAACAGCCGCTGATATACCTGAATAATTAGTGTAACCCAAATCTAATTGGATAGCTTTGTAATCCGTGGCATATTCGTAATCTTCTTGCGACGATTGCGACAAGAGATTTATCGAACTAAGGATCAATAAAGATATTACCCAAAACGCTACTAAATATTTTTTCATCTTTATCCATAATTTTTTTTAAAATTACGAAAAAAAATTTTATTTTTCTTTTTGTTCTATTTTTTTGAACTCATTTTCTAATGTATCTTCAATGGTTCGGCTCATCATCGCTCCAAACATATTTAGCGTGATATCAACTTCGATTTCGTAATCCCTTAGATGAATAAAACCATTACCAATCGACGATTCCAGATATAGAGAATTGCCTTGCCATTCCGTTTTAGTAGCGATTTGACGCACTAATTCGTTTGATAAAAGTTTGACCGATATCCAGTTTTTCATTTCGTCGGCATTATGTTTAGTCGTAAATTTTCTTGTTATTTTTCCCATATTTATATCCTTAAATGAAAATATTTCATAATAAATTAATTTTAAGTTCATTTATAAATTTTATTATAAACAAAATTACATATATTTTAATGAGAATTATTTTTAAATAATGAACAAAAATTAATTTGTAAAAATAGAAACTTTTGTAATTTTGAAAATACTTAAATTACCATTTCTTAAAAACAATATTACAAAAAATATAAAAATGAACACAGTTTCTAACAAAATTGACGAATTAGTTGCAAAAAAAGATAAGTTCCGATTGGGTGGTGGGATTGACAAAATTGAAAAACAGCACAGTGAAGGAAAATTATCAGCACGAGAAAGAATCGAAAAATTGTACGATAATGGCTTTTATCAAGAGATTTACACTTTGGTCGAACATAGTGGTAGTGGATTTGGTATGGAAGGCAAAGATATTCCAGGTGATGGAATTATTTCTGCTTTGGGTGCAATCGACGGTCGATTGGTTTTTTCGGTTTCACAAGATTTCACCTCGATGGGAGGCAGTGTTGGCAAAATGCACGCTTGGAAATTTTGCGAAATGATGAGAAAAGCACTAAAGAATGGCACACCTTTTATCTCGATAAACGATAGTGGTGGTGCTCGCATCCAAGAACCAATAGATTCATTGAATGGATATGGTGAGATTTTTTACCATAACACCTTATTGTCGGG
This sequence comes from Candidatus Kapaibacterium sp., assembly GCA_937995785.1. GTDB lineage: Bacteria > Bacteroidota > Ignavibacteria > Kapaibacteriales > UBA2268 > GWF2-33-9. Next base: position 10,669 of record CALKJQ010000062.1, on the reverse strand, counting down.
AGTTGTTCCCCAAGTAGCCATTATTGCAGGTCCGTGTGCGGGTGGTGCAGCCTATTCGCCTGCTTTGATGGATTTCGTTATTATGGTTAAAAACACGGGTAAGATGTTCATTGCTGGTCCGCAAGTGATTAAAGAAGCAACGGGCGAAGTTATTTCCGCCGAAGAATTGGGTGGTGCATTAGCCCAAGCAACCTATAGCGGCAACGTCCATTTTGTTGCCGAAAACGACGACCACGCTTTGCAACTAACTCGTTTATTGCTATCGTATTTACCTTCGAACAACACCCAAACCCCTCCCTCGATTGGCGATGGGACGATTGACATAAGCGAAGTTCCAATATTAAACACCTTAATACCCGACGACCCAAGAGAGCCCTACGATATGATGCAAATATTAATAAACACATTCGATCCTAATTCAATTTTGGAAATTCAGTCCCATTTTGCACCAAATATCATTTGTGCTTTTGCCCGACTAAACGGAAGAGTGGTTGGAGTGGTTGCCAACCAGCCTATCCAGCGATTTGGTTCAATTGATATAGATGCCTCCGATAAAAGTTCTCGTTTCGTTCGATTCTGTAATGCGTTCAATATTCCAATAATTACTTTCGTCGATGTACCGGGCTTTTTGCCAGGCATCGAACAAGAATTTGGTGGCATAATTCGCCATGGTGCCAAGATGCTGTTTTCTTTCTCTGCTTGCACTGTCCCGAAAATTTCTATTGTCGTTCGCAAAGCTTATGGAGGAGCGTATTTGGCGATGAATGCACGTAGTCTGGGTGCCGACCGCGTTGCAGCGTGGCCCACTGCAGAAATTGCTGTTATGGGCGCCGAAGGTGCTATATCTGTTCTTTTTAGGGAAGATATCAAAAAAGCAAAAGACCCCAAAAAATTCAAATCTGAATTAATTGATAAATATCGATTAGATTTTGCTTCGCCCTATCCAGCAGCAAAATCGGGATTGGTCGACGATGTGATTACTCCGTCGCAAACCCGGCAATACCTTTCGGTTTGCTTAGAATCTCTTAAGAACAAAACTGAACTTCGCCCACACAAAAAACACGGATTAATTCCACTATAAGAGGTTGATATGCACTACAAAATGAATTTGAAAATTAAAGGCAAAGAATACAAAGTAGAAATCGAAGATATTACCGACCACAAGGAAGTTGGTCAAGAAAGTTATAGCAAAGGGCTTTCCAATAAGTTTTCTAAACCTGTTAAGCCCATGATAGCTAAAAAGAAATTATAGGAGATGTTATGGAAGGATTACCAATTTGGGAAGAGGCTTTAATCTTGATGTTTATTGGAATGACGAGTGTTTTTGCGGTTCTTTCGTTCTTTTATCTTATGATTGTTCTAATTAATAAAATTAATTTGTACATAAATAAAAATAAAGCTGCCAAGAAATTAAACCTCGAGAGCAAAACATTGCCAATACCGAAAACTGATGATATAAACCCCGAAATCATTGCAGTAATTTCGGCGGCAATATTAGTTACATTGAAATCGAAAGTAGAAATAAAAAGTATAAAATTCCTAAACGAGCCCGACGATACATCGTGGGCAAGAATAGGGCGATTATCTTTAATTGAATCACATCATATAAATGTTAGGTAATTAAATGAAAAAGTTGATAGTTACAGTAAATGGAGTTTCTTACGAAGTAGAAGTTGAAATTTTGGAAGATGCCGACTCCACAGAACCATATCCTATTCCCCAAGCAATAACTCCAAGCACTCCAATCGCGGGAACACCGCCAGCTTATGCACCAAAACCACCCGTAACGCCATTTAGCTCTGCTTCAGACAATTATTTGCGAGCACCGATGAATGGGAAAGTAATCGATATTAAAGCTAAACAAGGCGAACCAATTAAGTCGGGGCAGGTTGTTGTCGAATTGGAAGCTATGAAAATGAAAACCAATATATATGCTCCAAAAGACGGAACTATTAAAGCAATTTTGGTTGCTCCTGGCAATTTGGTAGAGAGTGGTCAAAAACTTGTTGAGTTTGAATAGGAGCAAATAATTATGTCTATTATAGATTATTTCTATAAATTTATAAATGGAATGGGGTTTTGGCAATTTAGTGCTGGGCAGATTATAATGATTTTTATTGCGTTAGTTTTAATTTATCTGGCAATAAAAAAGAATTTTGAGCCTCTGCTTTTGCTACCGATTGGTTTAGGTGCCTTTTTAACCAATTTACCAGGCAATGGCTTGCTCGATTTGCCCGTTGTTCAAATGGTAAATAATTTACCCGTATTCGAACATTCTGGCGGTTTATTTTATTGGATTTCCCAAGGTATTCATTTAGAAATATTCCCTCCGCTGATATTTTTAGGAATTGGAGCAATGACCGATTTTGGACCATTGCTTTCGAACCCAAAAACATTTTTGTTGGGAGCAGCGGCTCAATTTGGAGTGTTCTCGGCATTATTTTTGGCTGTTGCTCTTGGATTTAACCTCCGCGAAGCAGCTGCAATCGGTATTATTGGTGGCGCCGATGGTCCTACTGCAATCTTTTTGACTCTAAAATTAGCACCACACCTTTTGGGAGCAATTGCCGTTGCCGCCTATTCTTATATGGCTCTGGTTCCACTAATTCAACCCCCAATAATGAAGCTGCTCACTACCCAAAAAGAGCGGGAAACTGTTATGCCACCATCGAAAACTGTTTCGAAAAAAATTAAAATTCTTTTCCCTATTTTAGTTACAATTTTTGGTGTTCTTATTGTTCCTCCAGCTGCTCCTTTGCTTGGGATGTTGATGGGTGGTAACTTACTTAAAGAATCGGGAGTTGTCGAAAGATTATCGAATATGGCTCAGAACGAATTAATAAATATTATTACTTTTTTTCTCGGAGTCTCGGTTGGTTTAACCATGACTGCAGAATCATTTTTAAGATTGGAAACAATTAAAATTATCTTTCTTGGTGTGTTTGCTTTTGGTTTTTCTACCGTTGGTGGATTGATTATTGGCAAGATTATGTATAAACTGTCGGGTGGAAAAGTTAACCCACTTATTGGTTCCGCGGGAGTATCCGCTGTTCCAATGGCAGCCCGCGTAGCCCATAATGTTGGTCAAGAGGCAAATCCAAATAATTATCTGCTAATGCACGCTATGGGACCTAATGTTGCTGGTGTTGTTGGCACTGCAGTTGCCGCTGGCATATTAATTGCTATTTTAGGTTAATCTCATACGTCAACATAAAACTTTACATATTTAAAAAAAACATTGCTCAAAGGCAATGTTTTTTTAATTGTAAAATGTTGCTTTAATTCTTTGGACGGAATATCAGAGAAATTGGAACACCTTCGTAATTAAATGCACTTCTAATTGTATTTTCCAGAAATCTTTTGTAATTATCGGGCACTAACTGGGGATGATTGCAGAAAAATGCAAAAACGGGAGGCTCGGTCTTAACTTGGGTTATGTAATTAATTTTCAGATCTTTACCTTGAATGGACGGGGTTGGATTTCTTTCCAACAATGGCAACAAGATGTCGTTGAGTTCGGATGTTTTGATGTGTTGTTGCCGACGAGATTGCACTTCCTTGGCAAGTTCGATTATTTTTACAATTCTCTGCTTGGTTAGTGCCGATATAAATACCAAAGGAACATAATGATAGGAAGGGAGTTGCTCGTAAAAATCTCTTTTAAATCCATCGGCTGTTTTTTGGTCTTTCTCTACTAAGTCCCATTTATTAACTGCCACTATAATACCTTTCCTTGCCTCGTCGAGCATATTCAGAATTTTCTTATCTTGATCTTCCAGCCCTCGAGTTGCATCCAAAAGCACCACTCCGATATCTGTTCTTTCGATTGCTCTCGAGGTACGTAACATACTATATAACTCTATATTTTCTTTTACTTGAGACTTTTTTCGTAATCCGGCGGTATCGATAAGAACAATTTCTTCGCCATAATATTTATAAACGCTATCGATGCTATCACGCGTAGTTCCGGGAATATTTGTAACAACAGAGCGATTTTCGCCTAATAATGCATTAGTTAGGCTTGATTTGCCAACATTTGGTCGTCCCACAAAGCATATTTTTAGGCGTGTATCTTCTTGTTCTTCTGTGTTATCGGGTTTGATGTGTCGAACAAGTTCATCGAGCAGTTCCCCCGTACCGTGTCCATTAATCGAAGATATTGGAAAGGGTTCGCCTAAACCAAGTTGCCAGAATTCGTAGGAATAATCATCTTGCTTGATATTGTCGCATTTGTTTACTGCAAGAATGCATTTTTTGCGAGATGAACGGATTATGTTGGCAATATCGGAATCAAATGTAGTTAGTCCATCACGAGCATCCAGCATAAATAATATAACATCTGCTTCGGATATGGCTATCATTGCTTGTTCGCGAATTTGTTCCTCCATCAGTTCGGCATCACCTGGAATAAAACCACCTGTATCGACAACTTTGAATTTAACTCCATTCCATTCCGATTCGCCATAAATCCTATCTCGGGTAACCCCTGGTACTGCTTCGATGATAGCAGCGCGATATCCAATTAACTTATTGAAGAATGTCGATTTTCCGACATTGGGTCGCCCAACTATTGCAACTAAATCCATTGTTCTTTTCCTTTAATGAAAAAAGTAGGTTATTTATACTTTTTTTCGATAATTTTGTTATTTAAAGTTTACAAAATTAGGGAATTATGCATAATATTCTGAAAAATAAGAAAATATTGCTTGGAGTAACGGGCTCGATTGCCGCATTTAAATCACCTATGATTGTAAGGGAGCTAACCAAATTAGGCGCCGAAGTTAAAGTAGTGATGACGCCTTCTGCTTGCCAATTTGTAACGCCAATTACCTTGTCCAGCGTGAGCAAGAATTCAGTCGTTACAGATATGTTTGATTTATCCTCTCAAAATGATGGTGCATGGCACATCCACCTGGCGCATTGGTGCGATTTGGCAATCATTGCGCCTTGTTCGGCAACCACTTTGGGTAAGTTGGCTTGCGGAATTGCCGACAATGCGTTGGTTGCTGTTTTTATGGCAATTCCCCGTAATATCCCAATTTTGGTCGCTCCTGCTATGGACACCACAATGTTCGAATTCCCAAGCACACAAAAAAACATTCAAACTCTCGAGGAATGGGGTATTGATATAATTCCTCCCGAAAAAGGTGAATTGGCAAGCGGATTATGCGGACTGGGCAGATTAGCCGAAATACCCAATATCATTAATGAAATTTCAACCAAATTGGTGAATTCGAGCACTGGCCTACCTGCAGTATTAGATAAGCCCTTAGAACCTATAGAAGATGCAATTTACAAAGATAAATTCCAAGCCGAATTAGAATTAACCCAAATGAAAAATAGTATTTTTGAACAAAAAATGAAAGAATTTTTCAAAAATAAAAATGTTGTGGTTACAGCCGGACCTACAATAGAGAAAATAGACCCCGTGAGATTTATTAGCAACTCCTCCAGCGGCAAAATGGGTTATGCAATAGCCAATGAAATTGCGAAATATACCCAAAATGTAATACTTGTTTCGGGACCGGTTAATATACCTAAACCAAATGGAATACAAGTAATTGGCGTCGAAAGTGCCGATGATATGTATAGGGTTGTTGACGAGCTTTTCGCAAATACTGATATTCTGATTATGTCGGCTGCTGTTGCTGATTTCACTCCAAAACATAAATACGATAATAAAATTAAAAATTCTTCGGAATTAACAACACTAGAACTTATGCCAAATGTAGATATTTTAGAAAAAATGGGTAAAAAGAAAAAACAAGGTCAGATTCTTGTGGGATTTGCATTAGAAACCGAAAATGAAATCGAGAATGCAAAGAAAAAAATCGCCGAAAAAAATCTCGATTTAATTGTTTTAAATAAGCTGTCCGATTCAAATCAGGTGTTTGGGAGCGACGAAAACGAAATTATTATTTTAGATAAATCATTGGAAGTTACTGAATTTGGAAAAGCAAAAAAAAGTGAATTAGCAAAAATAATCGTGGAATCAATCGAAAAAATATCAACTAAACCTTAATATTTTTCTGGATTATTCGATAATAACTATAATAAAATACTAACAATAATAAAATAAACTGAATCGAAAAAAATGGCATCCAATACCGACTTAAAAGAAGCAGAATTGTGGATCGATAGAGGCGATGAATTTCTTAAGCAGGATAATTTCGAAAAAGCTATAGAATGCTACACTCGTGCATTAGATTATAATTCTCGTTCCTCTACTGCCTATTTCAAGCGTGGTTCGGTTTATTCGCAAATAAAAGATTATTCCAAAGCAGTATCTGATTTGAACAATGCAATAGTGCTCAATGGTGATTTTTCTTTTGCCTATTTCAAACGAGGTTCTGTATTTCTCGAAATCAGACAATTAGAATCAGCGTTATCCGACCTAACAAAAGCCGTAGAACTTAACCCGTCATTGTCATTTGCATATTACAAACGTGGTATGGTCTATCTGATGATGAAACAACTCGATTTGGCTCTCGATGATTTGAATCATACAATAATTTTGAATAGTTCGTATGGACCCGCATATTTCCAACGAGCAAATGTTTATTTTGCAAAAAAAGATTTCCAGAAAGCTATCGAAGATTATAACAAAGCCCTACATTTTGAACCCGAGAATGAAAAAGCATTGATATCCAAAGGAATTGCGTTGACTAACTTAAAGCAATATAGCGCAGCATTAAATGATTTTAGCCGTGTTATCGAACTTAATCCAAACCAACCTGTTGCATATAATTATCGGGGTATGATTTATATTAAGCAAAAGGATTATAAAAATGCCTTAAAGGACTTCTCGAAGTTGATTGAATTGGATCCTAATAGTTACGATGCTTATAACAATCTTGGCGTTGTCCATTATTCTATGAAGGAATTTATGAAAGCAGCCGAAGATTATTCAAACGCGCTTGCTATCAATCCTAATTCCGCACAACTTTACTTTAACCGTGCAAATTGCTTTTTTTATATGAAAAAATTCAACGAAGCTATTGCTGATTACGACAACGCACTATTCCTCGATCCCGAAATGTATTTGGCATTATTTGGCAAGGGAAACGTTTATATGGCTCGCGAAAAGTACCAAGATGCTATTAAAGAATATACTAAAGCAATAACGCTCAATCCCCAATTTTATAACGGATATATTAGCCGAGGTAATGCTTTTATGAAAATTCGTTATTTTGGTCGTGCACAAGAAGATTTTACTCTGGCAATCGAGTTGAAACCTAATAATTATCTTGGATATATGAACCGGGCAATTGCATTTAAAGAAGACAAAAAATATGAACATGCGGCTCGCGATTTCAATCAGTTCCTACGAATGGTGCCCCAAAACACCAAAACAGCTGCCCAGGTTCGCCGATGGTTAAAGCAAATGAAATTTCCTATCGATTAATCCGCAGTTGTGAGATTTATTTTAAGGCGTATCTATCAAAAATATCTATGGTCTTCCTATTGGATAATACTCAAATCCTAAATTTTTCATTTCTATCGGATCGTATTGGTTACGTCCATCAAATATAATCGGATTTTTTAAAGTATTTTTAATCAGTCCGAAATCGGGGCGGCGGAATACACTCCACTCCGTAATGAGCAATAATGCATCGACGCCGTCCAAAACCTTATACAAATCATTGTAGTAGGATATCTTATCTCCATAAATTTTTTTAGTATTTTCTATCGCTTCGGGATCGTAGGCTTGCACTTTAGCTCCGTTAGCAAGCAATTTGTCGATTATTTTGAATGAAGGTGATTCACGTATATCGTCGGTATTTGGTTTGAATGATAGTCCCCATACTGCAAATTTCAAGTTACTTAAATTTTGAAAACGTTTTAGGATTTTTGAAAAATAGAATTCAATTTGCGAAGCATTAACTCGTTCTGTGGCATTCACTATTTCGAGATGTATTCCCACTTCATTAGATGAATGAATTAATGCTTTAACGTCTTTTGGGAAACAACTACCGCCGTATCCAACCCCTGGGAAGATGAAACGCTTGCCAATTCGGGAATCTGAACCAATTCCAAGCCTTACCAATTCGATATCAGCACCGATTGTTTCGCAGTAGCGTGCTAAATCGTTCATAAAGGAAATTTTTGTAGCTAAAAATGCATTTGCTGCATATTTTGTAAGTTCGGCACTTTTTACATCCATAAATATTAATGGGTTTCCACTTCGTAAGAATGGTTCGTATATATCCTTCATAATTTCTTTTACCCTATCGGAATTAGTTCCAACAACTACTCTTTCGGGTTTTAAGGCATCTTCAATAGCAAAACCTTCTCGAAGAAATTCGGGGTTGCTCACAACCTCTATATCATTTTTTCCAAGAATGTTATCAAAAATTGCTTTTACTTTTTCTCCGGTGCCAACCGGAACGGTGCTTTTATCGACAATAATTTTATCTTTTGGCAGATTTTGATCTTTGATGATTTTTGCAATTTGTTCGGAAACATTCAGAACGTGCTGAAGGTCGGCAGAGCCATCCTCGTTTGGCGGAGTTGGTAAACAAAGGAAAATCACCTGAGTGTTGCGAACTGCTTCGGAAATATCTGTTGTAAAAATTAAACGATTCTCTTCATAATTCTTTTTTAATAACCAATCCAACCCTGGTTCGAAGATTGGCGAAATACCTTTTTTTAATTTTTCTATTTTCTCGATATCGATATCAACGCAGTAAACCGTATTGCCTTGGGCGGCAAAAGTAGTACCCGAAACAATACCGACATAACCGGTTCCAATTACTGAAATTTTGTGGGACATAATTCACCTAATTAATTAATTTAAGTATAACAAGGATTAAAATAATTAAAACTGCTATTAAAATTCCCGTTTTAAGCAGTTTTTTGAATATTGACAGCAATAAACCAACAAGTAAAAAACCTATGATAACTTGCAAAAAAGTTGGTAATTGGCTGAAATATAGTAATAAATCTGAAATCATCTTAATTTGAAAGTTAACGTTATTATTCCTACTTGAACAATATTGTCTTGAATCGAATTGAATTTCCATTGTCGAAGTGCATCCATTGCAGCCCGTTCCAATCTTGGGTCTGCTTTTTCTAATGGAAACATTTTATCGACGGTCCCATCTCGAAGCACTGTGAATTGAATTCGTATTGTGCCCGATGTTGATACTCCCGGTGGATATTCGGGAACTTTTTTATATACAACAATTCGATTGCCACCGCCACCCCAATCGATATCGCCAAAGCCGTGTCCCGCACCTTTGCCAAATCCTCGGTCGGCAAGACCACTACCGAATACGTCGCCATCGTCCTTTCCTACGTTACGCTTGTCTGTCCCTCCGGTTTGTTTGTCCGAAGCCTCATTAGTACCAGGATTAGACGAAGGACGGATGTTCGAGGTTTGGTCGGGGTCTATGGTCGAAGTGGTTCTCTGAGTGCTTTTTGCTGCTATCTGTGCGTCTGCCAATTGATTGGTAGTTTCTTTGCCTTTAAAGGCTTTTCCTTCTTCAGCCAAGTTGCCCTTATTACCACCAGTTCCATCTCCATATCCAAAGCTTAGTAATTCTATAGTTACAGTATTTTTTTGTAATTCAATAGGTCTTGGCGGATTTAATTCTACAAAAGGGGCTAACAAAACAAAAATTAATAGTATTGAAACAGCGAGAAGCCAACTACCATATGTATTTTTATCGAAAGGTAATTTAAAACTTACGTATTCTTCATTGTCGAAACGGAAATTACTCATTGTATTCTATCCACCCAAGTCTGACTAAATCCAAATTGCTTTGCTACATCCAATGCTTGTTGCCGATTATTGAATTTTCCAAACCGAACGCGATACCATATTACATCTCTCACTTTTTGAGTGCTAATGTAAACATCATTTATTCTCATCGAAGTTAATTTCTGTCTCCAAAATTCTGCATCTTCGAACGATGGGGTTGCATACACTTGTATTGTATAAATTTGCACTTCGTTAGTTGATATTGTTGGTTCCTTTGGTTTTGTAGCAGGTACGTTAGTGGCGATTTCATACTTTTTAGCTTCTTTTGGTTGGGAAACTATCCTTTTTGGCAAGGGCTCAGTTGTATGTGTTTCCGCAGTAGTAATTAATTTTTTGGGGTTAGGAACTTTTTGATTAGTTGAATGGATTTTTTCTTCTGTGGCTACTGGTTTAGTTTCATTATGAGCGATTTCGGTTTGTTTCACTACTTTTTTAGTTTCCAATTCGATTTTGGCTGATGTGTCGTGGTTGGTTTCTACTGGTGCTTGTTTAATTTCTGTTTTATGCTCCAACTTGTGATTTACTGTATCTTTGTGTGCTAATGTAGAATCATTTTTGGTAAGCGGTGAATTAGTTTTAAGATAATAATTGAATGCAAAATAAGATAGTACTGATACAATCAACAATCCTGCAACGGACGAAAAGACCCAAAATAGAATTCCTTTGGGCTTCTTTTCGCCCTTATCTTTTTGGGGAGGCTTCACCTTCTCTTTCTTAGGTTTACTTTTGGATTTCTTTTGGGCAATTACTTCGATTGATTCCAATTCGGATTCGGATGTTAGATCTGCTTTAGGCATATTTAGGTCTATTGACATCATATCGATAAAATCGACTTTTGCTCCAGATTCTTCGACTGCGACAAATTGGGGTTTTTCTTGTTGTTCGATAGGTATTTCCGTAATTTCG
>CALKJQ010000061.1 GCA_937995785.1 Candidatus Kapaibacterium sp. | reverse complement strand
TCAAATTTATTCTATTAATTTGTTAATTGTTCGTTAATAAATTTTTAATTTTGGAAATGAAAATAAAAAGCATTATGAAAAAATTATTAAGTGTTGTAGTTCTTATATTTTTTAGCATTACAATTTTAAATAGCCAAATTGATACCACAAAGCCAATTTTTAACATTGGAGTTTATGGAGGGATAAACAATAATATCCACGATGCAGGATTTAGGTCTTTGCCGGGAATTCCCAATTGCTGCCCCAAGTTTGAGTCGGGAAGTGGGGTTGCTCCTCAATTTGGTGCTATCCTCCGATTCCCGTTCGACGAAGCCTCGTCCCTTATGTTGAAAATAGGATACAGCGATTATAGTGGCAAATTGGAAAAAGAAGAGTTCATTGGAAATGCTGAATTGCGCCAATCAACACCACCATTCGAAACCACCGATGTAGTGAAAGCAATTTCGAACCACTCTGTGGAGGGGAGTTTAGGAGCAATAACTATCGAACCAATGTATTCATTGTCAATTTTCGATAGTTTTAACTGGAATATTGGTATTAATTTGTCGTATTTGCTTTCTCCAAAATTTACTCAAAGAGAGCAATTAATTTCTCCTTCGAATGTAGTATTCAAAGATACTGAAAAAAGGATCAGAAACGAATATATCAATAACGACATACCTGAATCAAATGCAATTCAAATATTTGGCAAAACAAGTGTGTCGTATTCCATACCTTTTGGGAAAAATATGATTTTGTCCCCCGAATTTGGGTTAGCTTATCCATTCACAAAAATTTTCTCGGATGAATGGAGAGTGATTCCTTTATCGATTGGATTGAATTTGGAATATCCAATTAAACCAAGTATCAAAAAAGATGAGATAGAGGAAGTAGAATATAAAAGGGATACCGTTGTTGTTGCCGATTTTAATGCAAAAACAACTACTATAAACTTAAAATCACAAGATAAAAAAGTTAGAATCAACGAAACTAACGATAAAATTATCAAAACTACCACTATCACAGAAGTTTACGAAAAAATAACACCAAAAACTTCAAAAATCACTGGCACTCTGGTAATTAATGGCAAGGACCGACAAGGTAACACGCAACCTAATCCAACATTGACCATCGAAGAAATAGAAGTAAGCGAAAGTTTTCCATTATTACCTTACATCTTTTTCCCCGAAGCAAGTGCAGACCTTAAAAGGACGTCAATGGTACTTTTAGAGAAAGATGAACAAAAAGATTTTAGCACCAAATATCTACCTTGGGAAACCCTGAATATATATTCCAATCTTCTCAATATAATCAAAGAAAGAATGGACAAAAATCCAACAGCAAAAATTATAATTACGGGGACAAATAGCAATGTAACCCTGGAATCAAATAACTTGGAATTGTCCAAATCAAGAGCAAACGCAGTAAAGGACTATTTAGTCAATAATTTAGGAATTAATCCTAACAGAATAAGCACAAATAGTCAGAATTTACCCAACAAACCATCGAATCCAACTACTCCCGATGGAATTCAAGAAAATCAAAGAGCCGAAATCTCCGCCGATAGTAGAAATATTTTAGAGCCTTTAGAGTTAAGTCAGATTGATAAAATAGCCAATCCGCCAATTATCGAAATAGAGCCCACAATATTTTCGGATTTGCCTATTAAGAATTGGCATATGACAATAAGCCAAAATAATAAAATAATCCGAACCTACAACGGAACCCGACCCGAAAAGCAACAATGGATGGTCGAAGCCGAACCAATCCCTGAATTTGAGACTCCCGCAATTATTAAGTACAGTGCAACCGACGAACAAGGCAATTTGTTCGAAATTGAAAAAAGCATTCAACTAACTCAGAAAACAATTAAAAAGAAACGAGAGGAAATTAAAAACGACACAATTTACCAGCGCTACTCTCTGATAGTTTTCGATTTCGATAAATCGGAATTAACCGATGCTCACAAGGCAGTTTTGGATAAAATCAAAGGTAACATAAAACCCAACAGTCAAGTATCGATTTATGGGTACGCAGATAGGATGGGCACTCAACAATACAACAAAGATTTAGCAAATCGACGCATAGAAGAAGTTGTTAAGTATCTAAAAATTAGACCTGAAAGTTTAAGGCGATATCCAATTGGTAGCGATGAACTCTTATACGATAACGACACACCACAAGGTCGGTCGTATTCAAGAACAGTTAGGATTATTATTGCAACACCCGTAAAATAAAAAAGATATGAAAAAGTTATTTCTATTGCTGCTATTATTAGCATTTTCTTATATTGCTTATCCACAGTCGTTAATTCACCCAATTAATCTCGATTTTGAATATTCATCACCGGGGCAGTTACCATATGCTTGGAAATTTAATAAACAATTCCAGACCCTTGGTTATTATGCCTATGGAACTGATACCAGTGCATTGGAAGGCAAATATTCACTGCTTATCAAAAATGTTAATATTGAAAAATCTCAGATTAAGATACCCGTGGGGCAAAAATTAATGGCAGTTGTTTATCAAGAAATCGATGCAGAAGAATTTAGGAACCTCGAACTAATTTTCGGAGCAAAATGTTTAATAAAAAATCCATCACAAGAAAATTTTGCCTTATTTTTCATTCAACAAGATAGCGATATCCAAGGCGCAAATTCAACCCTTATGTCCGACACTCTACGCCAAAGTGGTGTTATTGATGGGTCGGTCAAAGTATTGATTGATTCCACAACTAAAACAATAAAATATGGGTTTGCTTTATATGGATTAACATCCGCATTGTTCGACGATGTTTATGTGGACATAGCTTACGATTTTTCTCAAAATGTTTCCAAAACTGAACTTTCGGATAATGCGATGAAAAGTATTTCGAATATTGCCAAGTTTTACAGTTGGCTAAAGTACTTTTACCCACATCCATTTATTGATAAAGTTAATTGGGAGAACATTATTTATTACTATGTGAAAAAGGCAGTCGAACTCAATAATGTTAATAATTTCAATAATTTATTTCTCAAAGAATTTAATGATGTCATTAATCCCAAACCAGACGATATCAGACCCGATACCATCCATTCGGCATTTGCCCGAGTGGTTAATGGATTGCCAACAAAAGTAAATTCTCCGTTGGTTTCTCATAAAACAATTGATGTGTTTGTTACAAATAAGAATTATCCCGGAACACTCTTGCAATTTATTAACATATCGAAAGAAAAGCCAACTAAATTAGAATTAACTTATTTTTACAAGTTCAAAAAATATAATTATAACGGAAAAGCCAATGTCTGGATAAGGATTGATGATACATTTGGCAGTAGTATGTCCGAAATAACTTCAAATCCTATTCTAAAAGATGTGGAGGAATGGCAAAAGGGGGTTTTAATAGCAGATATTCCACCCGAAGCTGCAAACCTAAGAATAGGACTTGTTTTGGAAGGAAACGGAGAAGTATATTTTGATAAATTATCATTAAAATTAAAAATTGGTAAAAAAGATTCGACGATAACAATGCGAAATGCCGATTTCGAAGATGTAACCAATCGCAATACGATTCTCGGTTGGAATTTAACAAATTATTCCCAAAACGAAGGTTTCAATGCGATAATCTCTGAAGGTGGTTATGAAAG
>CALKJQ010000060.1 GCA_937995785.1 Candidatus Kapaibacterium sp. | reverse complement strand
ATTTGACCTTGATCATTTGTGTACCAAGGCAACCAAGATATGAATTCCACTTTAACTAATTCAGTTCTTTCTACCTTTTTGAGTGGTGTCATACCAGTAAGAACAATAACTACTGTTTCGACGTTAGTTGCTTTATCTATTGATAATTTTGTATTTTTTACAGTCCAACCAGCTGGCATATCAGCACCAACATTAATCAAAAGTTTTGAGTTTTCTTCGCGGATTGCCAAGAAGTTCTTTTCGTATTTCATTGTTACTGTAAATTCAGTTGGATTTGCTACATCGAGTAATGTACCTTGATTGATATAAACGGAATAAGTAATTGGTTTAGCTTTTGGATCCTGACCTGGGTCAACAATCACTTGAACTTGACCATTTATCTTAGACTCACTTGTACGAGTAAAGTGAATAGCACGACCTTTAACATCTTCAGTTAAAGTTTTTAATGATGGTGTAACAGCATCTGTTTTCACTTGTACTTTTGCTTCATGTAATTCTTGGATATTGACTTGTTTCCATGTTTTAGGAATGTATTTCACGAAGATATTCACTGTCTCACCCGAGGCAAGTGCAAAGTCTTTGGAGTAGTCAATTTGTGATAAATCAGCACGAGTTACTCGGTCGATAACAAATACATTGTTAGGATCGTTTATTATTTTAACTTCGTTTGCAAGGACGTTTACCGCGCTTGAACCTGTGTTTCGAAGCAATACCTTGATTTCATCAGTAGTATTGTAGCAAATATAAGGCTCTATACCTTCAACCATTTCCAGACCTTCTGCTATGCCAAAACCTTTCCAATTTGAAGGAGCTTCGGCGGCCGCATCACTCAAAGTGGTTAATACGGCTTGGGCGTTGCCAGTTTTCGAAGGAGCAAATTCGCAATCTAATTCAATGAATTGACCTGGGTTCAACTTCACTGGGAATGTGGCAATTCCGGCCATATCCAAACGAATTGCATCACCATTGTAGTTAAATCCTTCTGTTCCGTAAGTTCCAATTTTAGCACTTATTGTTCCGTTGGGTACGTTTACTAATTGTGCTATTTCCACTTGGTCGGAATAATCCCAAATTTCGTTGATATATCTCAATGTTTGTTTTGCGGGTGCATCTCCAATAACTTTAGTTCCGAAGTCGAGATCTATAGTCGAGATTTTTGGATAAATACCAATACCTTCTAAAACTGATGTTGGTTTAACGGGAGCATCACTTTCGTATTCTAATACTAGCTTGTGTTCGCCTTCGGTTTTTGGATGGAAGTAAACCGGAATATGGCGACTTCCTTGCTTATCGATAACTGTAATTGACTTGCCATCTTTGTCTTTAATTTGACCTAAGCTGTTGATGTATTTAGTAATTGGTTCTAATTTGCCATTAACCATAATTTCGAATGCATCACCATTAGTATTTTCGATAATATTAATCTTGCTTATAGATACATCTTTCGAACCATCATTACGCAATTGTATAGCACCATTAGGCGACGGATATGGAGTGAATTTATATATACTTGTTGGTTCGTCGTAGCGAGCTAAGTGGACGCGTCTTCTTCCCCAATTATCACCGGTTGCTTCGAGCATTGGTTCGATACCTTCACCTACAATTTTACATACGTTATCAATGTTAGTACCCGCATCGCTTATAAACACAATTTCATCGTTAAAAATTTGAACTGCATTTGGTTCGAACCATACATTGAATTGATATGAACCACCTTTATCGATAATCAATGGATTTTGTGGAGTAATTTCGGGCAAATCGTGAGTATATACTGATAATTTATTAGTTTGATAACCTGTGATTGCTAATGATGTTGTGCCGGTATTGGTTATAGTTGCAATCATTGGACTTGTTTTGAAACCTACGGTTCTCTTGCCAAAATCAACATCGGTAACATTGATGATTGGGGTTCCCACACTTGCTCTTATCAATGTCTTGAATTGATAGAAACAAGTATCACCAACACCTATAGAATCACGGAATTCACCTTCTTTTGTAGCCGTAAAGGTTGCACTAAAAGCTCTTGTTTGTCCAGGAGGTAATGGTTCGAGTAAAAAGTCATCAGGAATGTTTAACTTAAATCCCTGTGATTCAAGTGAATATTTGAATGATTGCAACGATAATTCTGTTAGTACTGCAGCACTTGTTTTAGAGTCATTCTTTACAACAAAGTTTTGAGTTTTCGAGTCTCCAATTTTCATATTACCATAGTAGAATGTTCTTGGAGTAATCGACAACTTAATAGCATTGTAATCAATTTTGATGGTTGTGTCGTTGCCAGCACGGTCTGCAAAAGTTATAATTGCACGGGCATCTTGATTTGGATCAATTGTTCTCAACGACCATTTAATTGTTCTGGTTTCGCCAGGAATAAAATCATCATATTCGAACAAATAGTTGAAACTTTCATTTCTATGGAAAATTACAATCGCTAAGTTGGTTCTAATTGTATCGTCGTCGGGCATATCCATAACTATACCTGTATTCTTTCCGTTCTTTGGATTGAATGTACCTCCATCACAAAAGATTTGATAGACGGGTATAGGGCAGAGTGTGTCTGGTTTTTCCAAGTCGGCTAATGCTATGGATGTGGGAAATCCATATGAGTCCCAATCAGCAAAGCCATAGGCATAAGCAGCGATTTTTTGCGACTTCACATTTAATCGATATACAGCATCATAAGGCATTGGAATGGTTTTCGAGTAATACTTTTCTTTTTTATCGAATTGGTCGGGATCTTGAAATATAGCACCTGGTGCTCCCGAAATATCGCGGACTTTTGTCCATTTTGTTTCGCCTGTTGGGAACACTTCGCCGAGTAATAGGTCATCGGGAATTTGACCACTTGAGTCTGATTTATATACAATGTTAATATAATTCTTACGGAAGCCATAACCACCGCGAATACCTGGAGTATTGAAAATTATTTCATTCTGGAATTGTTCTTCGGGGGTTAACATTAATTGGAATGGGTCACTTGGAACTTGGTCATCGCTCATACCTTGGTTGTATTGAACGACGTTGATAGCTTTATTGGAGGTGATAACAGCAGGTCTATTCGTATCAGGATCATGCCGAGTTTCTAACCAACCTTCGCCTTCTATACCGAAGTTCATTGTTAAATACCCAATTTCATTACCACCGTTACGAACAAAACTAGTATTTGGCTCTTTGGCAAACATTCTAATAACTGATGCTTTCTTTCTGTCTACGATATTAGTAACGTGATACTTCTTTCCCCAAGCAATTACGGGCAATTCTTGTTCAATAATAAAGTCGCAAGCCGAGACAGATGTTGGTATGTAAGCACAGTGCGAACCAGATAGAACTGCAATAGGCTTGTTTGCGGTAACATAGCTACCACCAATATCGGATTGTGGTCCTTCTGATGCAATCAACCAGAAGTCACCTCGATTGAGTTCGGCTCTCAACACATCGTATGGTCTCCACTTTTTATCGTCGATTGTTCTAACCGTCGTTGCGTTGTTACCACCAATGTTGAATGTTACCCTTGTTTTGTCGAATACACCAATGATGTCGGCATAAGGGGTTAAGGATTGATTTTGAAAGTTGGCAGTTTCGCGGTAAGCTGAAATAATATATGCTTTGCTAAGCGCATGGGTTGGAACTGCCAAAAAACCATCGGAAGTGTATTGATAGCGTGTTACGCCATAGGCGATGATAGGTGCATCGGCTTTTAGGATAATACCACGACCTGGCCATACTTGAGTTGGTTTCAGTGTTGCAACTTGCCCGCCACCACCACGAGTATATGGCTGACCAACTGCGGGTGCCAACACAAATTCGATGATGTCGTTGGGTTTTGTTGTCTTAATTAAGTAAGGTTCTTGACTAAAGTAAGGAATAGTGAGGCTTACTTGAGTAACCACAGGAGAGGATACATAGATACGCAAAGCATTGTTTGCGCCAAATTCCTCCCAGCAAGGGTGGAATCCGAATACGAATTCGGTTCCGGCATTGTTAGCACCAAGTAGCTTGGGTAATGTGGCACGCACCTTTTCGATGTCCACATCGGCTTGGGCTACATTATTGGCAAACAATGCAACCAACAGTAACGAAAGAACGATACTGGTAAATTTTTTAAACATATTACACCTTTTTATTGAAAATTAATACTTTTTGCATTTTGTACGTTTTCTAAACTATAATATTAACAAAAAAAATAGGAATTTATTACAAAGTTTTTTCAAAAATACTAAGATTTCACAAAATAACAATTATTAAGAATATTTAACATTACTTCTAAATAGTTATATTATATATATTTACAAAAGAAACGTTAATTCATTTTTGTAGTGATTAAAATTATCTTTTTGTAGTAACTTTTGTAGTATAAATAGTTCGTTTTCATAAATCTTTTAATCTATTAATGTGTTTGATGTTATTAGTAGTTATTATTAACTTATCGTTTCTTTGTAGGATATAATTTGGATTAGTCATTATCTGTTCGTTATTGTACTTCTTAATCATTATAATTTCGACATTAAACTGATTCCTTATATCTAATTCTTTGATTGATTTACCAATAAATAGCTCTGGAACATCAATTTCTGATAAAATTACATCATTGCTCAAGTTAACAAGATTTTCCGAAAGCGAACTTGTAACATTCGATGCCAATGAGACTGATATGTTTAGTTTTGATAATTCATCAGCATAGACTTCGTCAACAGTTTTTCTGTCGATTATTCCAACGAAAGCATTGTCCTCCGAAAAAACGGGAAGTACATCAATTGAATTCTTGTTCATTAATTCCCATACTTTTTTTATACTATTACTTTCTTTAACCCTTGGTAAATTAAGCAAAGCAATATCGCCTGCAATGATTATATCTTTTAAAATATCCTTGTCCAATAAAATTTCTTTAATCACTTCGATTGTTATTAATCCATAGTATCTTTGTTGCAAATCATAAACAACTATCGAACGGTGCTTATCTCTGATTAATGTTTCTATTACGCTTGTTAAATTACTGTTTTCGTATATTATCGTGAAATCTGTTTTATAATAATCGCTCACGAACAAATTATCGAGTAAATTACTTTCGTTTCGATACTTAATTAATGAATTTTTGAATACAATAGGAATTGTATAAATTGATTCTTTTACAAATTTTTTTGTAATTGCTACGCTTATAATGGATGTTATCATTGTTGGCAATATAAAATCTTGGTTTTTTGTTAATTCAAACACAACGATTATTGCTGTGAAAGGCGCATGCATTGTTCCCGCAAGCAACCCCGCAACTCCAACAATCGACATAGCTCCTATTGGGGGGGTGGATGAAGGAAATAGCCAATGAAATGCAACACCAATTGTCATCCCAAGGGTTGCACCAACCACAATTGCTGGGGCAAACACCCCACCAGTGCCCCCTCCAGCCAATGTTAGTCCAGTGGTTATAATTTTGATGAAAATCAATGCAAATGCTAAATACCACAAAAGATTATTGGATATTGCTAAATCTATTGTCTCGTAGCCAGTTCCAAGTGTGTATGGTATGAACAATCCAATCGCACCCAAAAGCAATCCCGATAACATCGTTCCATAAATCGATGAAGCAAACTTATTTGCCCGATAGAATTTCTCAAGCCAGTTTATTGATTGAATAAACAACCATGACACAAACCCACTTGCCAATCCAAGAAGAATAAAGAAAATAAACTCAAATCCATTTTTCAATGTAAATTCTATTGATTGGAATTCGGCAAAATCGCCCATCAATGAACGCGACACAAAGGTTGCCATAACCGCAGCAATAACTATCACCGAAAATTGATGGAATTTAAATTCCATCAAAATAATCTCGACAGCGAACAATGCTCCAGCAATTGGAGCATTGAATGCCGCTGCAATACCGGCTCCCGCACCTGCAGCCACCAATGTTCTTATTCGTTGACTATTAACTTTGAACAACTGACCGATACCCGAACCTAATCCTGCTCCTAAATAGGCGGCAGGTCCTTCGGGTCCCACCGACCCCCCCATTCCAATAGTTATCGCAGAATTTATTGCTTTTACAATCGGAACAAATGGTTTTATTATACCCCTATTTACAAGAATACTTTCTATTATTTTGGCAATCCCGTGAGTGTGAGTTTTATCCTTAAATAAATTATTAATGAATTTGCTAATTAATAATCCTATTGTCGGTATCAATAAAATCAAATACCATGGTGAATTCGAAATTTGCTCCAAAACACCTTTACCATCGCCCGGAAAAAACAAATAGGAGAACTCTTTTATCAACATTTTTAATCCTACTTCGGCAAAACCAGTTATGATTCCGAGAATTGTAGCCAGCGTGAAAAGAAATAAATATTCTGTATTTACGAATTGCTTGTAAATATCTGTCAATTTATTGATTAAATCAATTGTTATTTTGTTGGATTTATTCAATTATATCGATAAAATTTGAGAAAACACTTTGTTTAATTTTTCTAAACTATCAAATCTCAGTGTTGGATTGCACCGATTAAAACTATCTCTTATAAGGATTGATTTAATTTCTGCATTTTCGGCAGCCAATATATCGGATTCCGAATCGCCAATCATCCAACACTTATCGATATCTAAATCGTATTTTTCGATAAATTCTAATAGCATCCCTGGGTTGGGTTTACGCCTAAAATCATTAACTTCGTGCAACGAAGGGCAAAATGCTATATCATCGAACTTAAAACCAGTTTGCTTTAGCAATTTATCTTGCATATAATTATGAATGATTGCAAGGTCGGTTATGGAATAAAGCCCTTTGCCTATTCCTTGTTGGTTAGTTACCAAAAAAGCAAGATAGCCATTGCTTTTGGCTATTTTAAAAGTTTCGAAAAACGCAGGAATAAAATGAAATTCTTCAATCGTTTTTATATAATCATTGATTTTTCGATGATTAACAATGCCATCTCTATCGAAAAAGACAGCTTTATTTGGCATTTAGAACCTCGTCTATCAATTTGTCGAGGTCGTTGAACACCCTTTGCCAGGAATGATTGTTTACTATTAACTGACGCGCATTTTCGGATATTTTACGGGCTTTGGCTTCGTTGGTCAATAAATCGATAGAATGTTCTATTATTTCCTCGTCTTCCACACCTATCATCAAATGCTCGTTATGAACACCGTGTATTCCCTGATTTCCCGAATGAGTGGTTACTACGGGGCAACCAGCACTCATTGCTTCGAGCAATTTATTTTGTATTCCCGAGGCACCCAAATGAGGATGAAGGAATAATCTGGCTTGTTGCAAATATGGGACGAAATCGGGAACATTTTCGTATAATGTTAGAAAACCGCTTTGATGCAATTCTTTTACGTATTCGGGGGCTCTTGCACCAACAAAAGTTAAGGTTGCATTGGGAACTGCTTTTTTGATAGCGGGAAAAATAGAATAAATAATTCTATCCATCATCATTCTGTTTGCCCACAATCCTAAATTTCCCGTGAAAAGTATGGTGTGACGCTTGGAAAAATCATCGGGAACAAATTTATCTACTTCTGTTCCATTTGTAATCAACCGATAAGTGTCTAATGGCAATACAGATTTCATATAATCGATATCTTCGGTTGATACAAATGTATCGCGGTCGAAATACTTCATAGTTTTGGGTTCGTAAAGTTTGAGAGTTAGGTGCTCGTACAATCGGATTGCTTTTTGGGGGATACTTTTGCTTTCTTTAAACGATCGATATTGATAGAGAACTCGGCAGTCTTCGGCAATAAGTACTTTTGGGATGTCTGCTTTTTTTAGATATTCGGCTGTTCTCATAAAAAATGAAAAACCAATATCATATTTTCGAGTCGTAAGCAGTTCGTTCACCAATTTATGGTACTCAGATTGCAAATAATATAAAATCTCAAGAGGTTTCAATTGATAAATCCGAAACAAGCAGCTCAAACCTGCTTTAATGGGGTTTAAGGGTAAAATAAAAACCTCAATGCCCAATTTTTCTAACTCCTTTTGGTATTGTCGCCAATCATGTTTGCCTTGGTAAAACGATACCAAAGTAACAGAATGATTCTTTGCAAGATGCGAAAGTAAATGGTAAGGTTTAATTCGGTCCCCACCAATTAATGGATATGGTAATCTTGGCGTAAGAAATAATATATTCAAATGCTTGCAATATTAAAAAATGCAAATTAAGAATAAATGAATAAATAGCAAATGAAAATGGAATTGGAACTTACAATGAATATACTTGTTCTCGAAATTCTTCTAACATTCTTTGGTATTCGATTTTGAACCACGGCGTGTAGAATTTTCCATTCCGTTTGAGTTCTTCCTCGATTTTATCGAAAGGAATAAACATTAAATCTTTTATTTCGTTGGGATTGGGATGATAAGGTCCATCGTGCTTACCGATAAAAACATAGCACAATTCATTTTCGGAACCGATTTGTTTGAACTTTGCCTGATATTGAAATTTAAATAGAAATTGCAACTCGGCTTCCACACCCATTTCGTCCATCAATCTTCTTTGTGTGGCAACTTCGATAGTTTCGCCTTTGCGTGGATGGCTGCAAACGGTATTAGACCAATACCCTCCCCAAAGTAATTTATCGTCGGAACGTTTTTGAAAAAGTAATTCGTGATTGCTGTTGAACAAAAAAATAGAGAATGCACGGTGCAATATGCCATTTCCTTGGTGGCACTTGTCTTTGCTTTCGTAACCAATCTCAACATCGTTTTCGTCAACCAATATTAATGGCTCATCGACAAATGATACGATTCTGTTGTTTTGGTCGGAATGTAGTGATTTTTCCATAATGCAAATATAAACATTAATTTGTAATATCAGTTACTATAGTATGGTAACCAGAATTGTTTAGTGATTGGACAACTTCGTTTCGGTGATCGGGACATAATGCTATCATTGCACCGCCACCACCTCCACCGGTGAGTTTTGCACCCAATGCACCATTGCGACGAGCTATTGCAATCATTTCCTCCAATTCTTGAGTGGATACTTGCAACGCATTCAGAAATCCGTGGTTTAGATTCATTAAATAACCTAATTTTTCCAAGTCGTAATTTTCGAATGCCTCGATTGCTTCCAATGATATTTGATTGATTTGATTGAAAATTGTATCATAGTGATTTCGATTTTTTAACCAACCTTCGCGTACCATTCGTACCATTTTTAAGGTTAAACCTTCGGTGCCGCTCAATCCAATAACAATTGGAAGTGGATTTTTCAAGTCGATTAATTGCGTTTTTGGTTGGGCATCCTTTTTGTATCTGATTAATTTGCCATAAGTAGCCATAGTATTGTCGATTCCCGACGGAGTGCCGTGAACCAATTTTTCGGATTCATAGGCAATTTCGTTTATTTGTTCGTCCGATAGATTTTTACTTGCAAAATGCGACAATGCCCTAATTATTGATACAGCCAGAGCCGCCGAACCACCCAAACCCATTGCACGCGGAATTCCTGGAAAAACCAAAATTTGGAGCGGTGTTTTGTCCAATCCCAATTTTGTTATAATTAACTCGGCAGATTGAATTAATGAGTTGGTATCTTTGGTTTTCTTAAATAAATCAAATTCCACCCCCCAACGAGGAATAACTATGCGGGTCCCATTCTGTGATGGTTCCACTTTGGATTTTATAGCATAGGGTATTGGTGCTGCAATAGCATTCGAACCATACACAACTGCGTGTTCGCCAAATAAAATCACTTTCCCATAGCCTGAATGCAGATTTTGTTCTTCCTTTTTTTCTTCTATTACCATTTTATTGTTTTGTAATTTTTGTTCAATATCTTGAGCTGTTCTAATTTTAATATCTCCTAATTTGATTAATTCATCGACAACGATATCAAAATACTTTTCGCTAACGCCCGCAGCTTTGGCAACCGAACGCGCATGCAAGCTCATATGGCCACGTTGAATTCCCTCGCTTACCAATGCTTTAATTGCCGAAAAATTCTGAGCCAATCCCACAGCCGCCATCAATTCCATCAATTCGTTTGCGGATTTTATACCTAAAATTTTATGGACCAACTTAATCTTTGGATTGGATTGCAGAGGAGCACCAACTATTCCAACCTTTAATGGTATCTCGATTGACCCGACTAAATTGCCATTAGCGTCCCTATGCCAATTTGTGAGGGAAATATATCTACCCGTTCTCGAAGCAAAGGCGTGAACTCCAGCCTCGATGGCACGCCAATCATTCCCCGTTGCTATTGCTAATGGGTCTATTCCATTCATAATACCTTTGTTATGGGTTGCGGCTCGATATGGGTCCATTATTGCAAATTGATTTGCAATAATTATCCCGTCGATTAATTCCTTGCCATCGTATTTTCCATCGTTGAGCAATTGTGGTGGAATAACGCACTTTGCACGAGCAATAGAATTGTCGTGTAAATTCGACAAAATTCGCATAAACGACTTAGCTCCTGATATCTTTTCGAGCAAAGGTGCGATACCCTCGCAAATACTATTCACCATATTGGCGCCCATCGCATCGCAAGTATCAACATATATGTGCACTACAATCATATCACCCGTATCGTTCGGATTGGGCAATATCCTTACGTCCAAATCGATTGCTCCCCCACCACGAGAATACATATTTGGTTGCAAATAATTTGCTAATGCCAATATCTCGTCTTTGTGTTGTATTACTGCCTGTTTCGACTTGGTGGAATGTTCTGCATTTAGCAATAAAACCTGACCTATTAGCACGGGACGAGTGCTTTCGGCACTAAACCCGCCCGATTCGCGAACAATCTTGGCAGCCGAACTCAACGCCGCAACAATCGATGGTTCCTCGACTACCATTGGAACGGCATAGTCTTTCCCATTTACTTGCATATTCAGAGCCAATCCCATTGGTAGTGAAAATGTAGAAATCACATTTTCTATCATTTTGTTGGCTTGTTCGTCGGTTAGTTCGTATTTTTCTTCGATAATGTCCTTAATATCCTGTTGCTCGATAAATCCATTTTCGCGAAGGATATCGTAACGCTGAAATATAGAAAATTTATAAAAATTAGGAATACGAGAATTTGGCATATTCTTCTCTTAGAGGAATTTCTTCGTTGATACCATCGGCTCCGAACTCAATTTCTAAAGTATCGAAATTTAGCGATTTTAATTCACTTGCAACTAAATCCAGCTTTTCTTTTGAGGTAGAAAAAGCAATTCCCAGATCGCCTCCGCCTGCACCCGAGGAT
Organism: Candidatus Kapaibacterium sp.; assembly: GCA_937995785.1. Lineage (GTDB taxonomy): Bacteria > Bacteroidota > Ignavibacteria > Kapaibacteriales > UBA2268 > GWF2-33-9. The sequence continues at coordinate 44,197 of CALKJQ010000060.1, read as the reverse complement.
TTATAAACAACTCCATTGCTATGGCAAACTTCGTGGATTAATCGATGTTCGTTAGTAATTACGGGTATCGACAAATTATGATTTAACGAATGAAGTAGGTGATAATACTCGTCGTATTTTTTTAGGAAAATATCCAAATCTTGATTTTCGAAAGCTTCTATTCCTTCGCTCGAAGTTATGGTCATTCTGTGGACTAATTGCCGAAACTCATTGGGACTTTGTTTTTTATAGTCATAGAATTTTTTCACATAACCTGTTGTCGAGGCTGATTTACCTGACCAAACCGTTAAATAATATAAGTTTTCGGGCATCTTCAATCTCTGAAAGCTTATTTCATTATTTTTTATTTGATATTTTAGAATGCCCCCATATACTGCCGTAACGATATCGATACCACTTCCGATATTACCTTGTGCTTTTTTGTGGGAATCCATTGCGAGTTTCAAAATAGTTTCGCGTGATATTTCGTTCGGGTCGACCAAATTTGCTGATAGTAGCCCCGTTATGAGCGATACTGTAACTGCGGCACTCGAACCTAAGCCTAATTTCAATAAACTCTGAGTGTAATAAAAATCGTAAGTATCCAAAAATATTTCTAATGGTGGAATTTTTATTCCTTTTTCGGTTAATTTTCGCGCTGTATGTTCGAATATTGCAACAAATAAACTGAGTTTTTCCATTACTTTTTCGAAGGATTTATCGATGAATTTCACTTTGCCATCATCATCCATCAAAAAATTTAGTAAAGGAACATTGATGGAAGGAGCTTTAATTTTGAACACTCCGTCCTCGGATTTTTTAAAAATTGCATTTGCAAATCTATTGGTGGAGGCAACAAGCGAGGGTGCACCCTCGAGCACTGCATATTCGCCTAATATTATTAGTTTTCCAGGTGTTTTAGTGGAAATATTCAATTAATCCTCAATTATTTCTGCACCATTTCCGAGTTCTAAGACGTAATAATCTTGAATATTGTCTAATTTTTTAATAATTTTTAACAAATGTTTTTTATAATCGGGGGTAGTAAGAATTTTAACTTGGGGACCAGCGTCGATAGTGAAAAATACCGGCTGATTTTGCTCGTAAAATAAATCTTCGATTTGCTTTATAATTTCGAATGTAGTAGAATTCCAATATAACAACGGCGGATTAGAAGTCATCATAACCGAGTGCATTTTAAGGCAGCTACGGATTGATAAATCGGCAATTTTATTAAAATCCTTTTCGCGTAATGCCATTTTCATAGCGTTTATATCGTATTCTGAATTATTAACCCAATTGGAATAATATGGAGAAGTATTTTTGGAGATCAGCATACCGTTGCGTGAACTTGTTTTTTTGACTTCTGTGTTGGTAATAACAACAACTACATCCAGCGGGAAATATTCGGTAGAATACAATTGTTCGGCATAACAATCCGAGCCATCGGGTTCGTTGCCTTTGTGCATTTCCACAATACCACCAAAAATAGAACGAGCTGCCGAACCACTTCCCCGACGCGCAAGTTTGGATAATTCTTTATCTGATAAATTTAAATTTAGCAATTGATTAATACCCTTTGCTATCGAGGCATAACCCGACGCTGATGAAGCCAAACCAGCAGCTGTGGGAAAATTATTAACAGAATGTATTTCGAAATACACCTTGTCGTTAATGAAATCCCTAACATAATCCAAGAAAGGGACAATTTTTGAATGCTCATCGATATCGATTTTTTCGTTCAAATAGAATTTATCAACGTCTTGAGTTAACCAGATTTCGGTTTTAGTTGAAATTCCATCCAATGTTATCGATATGCTACCAACTGCGGGTAGGTTTAATTTTTCGTCGCGTTTTCCCCAATATTTAATTAACGCAATATTAGGTCGGGCAATTGTTTTAATTTTCTTCATAATGAATTGCTAACCAAATTGTTTGTAAATCATTTGTTTTTATTACTCGGTGGGCTAATTGCTTTGGAATTGAGCAATAATCCCCCTCTTTCAATTCAATTGTTTGATTACCCTCGAATTCTATGGTTGCACTGCCTTTGATTAGAAAAACCAGTTCCGTCCAATCCTGTATCATCCATTCCTTGCTCGGACAATTTCCGGGGCTTATAATTCTTTCCACAAAAAAGTTGCCCGTTTTTAAAATTTTTTCAAAAAGTTCCTTGCCAGGAACTAACTTCAAAGTTTCGTTAGTATATAAATTATTAATTTCCATCTTCGAACAAATCTTGTAGATTAGAACCCTTAATACTAATATCGAAATGCTTGTAAGCAGATTTTGTTGCAGTTCGTCCTCTTGGGGTTCGGTTTATAAATCCTTGTTGCAGTAGGAATGGTTCGTAAACCTCCTCGATAGTTCCAGCATCTTCGCTAAGGGAAGAAGCAATCGCATTCAATCCAACGGGACCGCCATCGAACTTTTCGATTATTGTCAACAAAATTCGTTTGTCCATTTCGTCCAATCCGCGATTGTCCACATCGAGTGCGGCAAGTGCCCGACGTACAATTTTCAAGTTAATTCTGCCGTCGCCTTCCACTTGTGCAAAGTCGCGAGTGCGGCGGAGCAATCTATTTACAATTCTCGGAGTGCCTCGCGAACGCGAAGCAATTTCTACAGATGCATCGTGGTCGATTTCCACATTCAAAATAGTTGCCGAGCGTCTCACTATTTTGGATAAATCTTCTGTATCGTAATAATCCAATCGATTAACAATACCAAAACGAGAACGCAGCGGTGCGGTGAGCAATCCTGCTCGTGTGGTGGCACCTATTAAGGTGAACCGCGGCAATGCTATCTGGATTGAACGGGCATTTGGTCCCGATTCTATCATTATATCCAACCGATAATCTTCCATTGCCGAATACAGAAATTCCTCGATTACGGGATGGAGCCGATGAATTTCATCAATAAATAAAATATCGCCTTCGTCCAATGTGGTTAATATTCCCGCCAAATCGCCCGGTTTTTCCAATACTGGACCAGAGGTTATTTTGATTTTAGTGTCCATTTCGCGCGAAATAATCATACTTAATGTTGTCTTACCTAATCCCGGTGGTCCCGTAAACAAAGTATGGTCTAATGGTTCACCACGCTTTTTGGCGGCTTTGATAAAGATTTTGAGATTATCGACTAATTTCCTTTGTCCCGTAAATTGGTCGAAGTTGGAGGGTCGCAACACTTTGTCGGCGTCGTTATCGCTTTTATTTTGGTTGCCACCTAACAATTCATTTTTCTCTTTGGCATCTTTCATTTTGTAAAATTAAGAAAAATATAGAGAAAAGAATTTATTATGTTAGTAAATTTAGAGTAATAAACATTTTATAATGATGTATTTATTAATTTAAATTTGCAAAAATGCTGCTTTAATGCTGTAATTCTTCGAATGATAAATCCATCAAAGGGTATTGTTCCCATCCCTTAAAGTCGAAGTGCCACCATTCAGTTGGATAATGAGTAAATCCAAAATGGGATAGCACCCCGAATAACAATGCTCTGTTCTCGAGAATTTCCTCGGGGAAGTTGGGATAATCGGGATGAGCTTTCTCGGTAAAATCGTCGAAAGGTGTAGGCAATGGAATTTCGTTGCCCGTAAACAAATTAATCAATGTCAAATCAATCGCACAACCTCGATTATGTCGCGACCCATAGCGTGGGTTAGCAACAAAGTTTGTATCGGGATATACTTCATAGAATTTTAAAGTAGCAGAATATGGGCGATAAGCATCAAAAATCCTCAATCCCAAACCTATTTTGGTTAAAGAATCCTGAACTTTTTTAAGAGCATAAGCAACCTGTTTGCGTGCATATGCTTTTGGTTTTGTGTAAATAATTTTGCTCGTAAAATTGTTAATTGTTGCGTATCTAATATCTAAATTAATATTTGGAATCAACTCCTCTAAATTCATCAACTCCATATCGGGATTATTTAGTATAAGTGCCTTATAATCGGAAAGACATTGTATTATCTTTAGGCCATAGGGATTTCTTTTTTTGAGACAATCATCAATATGTTGGGCATAACTAAATTGTATTATCAAAAATGAGACATAGAAAAAGATTAAATTTTTCTTGGCAATTTTCATTTATATCTCCTATTTCCAATAATCTCTATCAAGTGCACGATATTGAATTGCTTCGCTAATGTGTTCGGCACGGATTGGTTCGGATTCGGCTAAATCGGCAATAGTTCTTGCTACCTTGAGAATTCTATCGTAAGCACGGGCAGATAAGCCCATTTTCTCCATAGCAATTTTAAGTAAATTGTTCGATTTTTCGTCCAATTCGCAATACTTGCGAATTTGCTTGGAGGTCATATCGGCATTCTTATAAACATTTTTGGATTTGGCAAAGCGTTCTATCTGTATTTGTCGTGCTTTCAGAACTCTTTCCTTAATTGTTTGGGATGGCTCACCAGTGCGTTTGGACGAAATTTCTTGATAATTAACAGCAGGTACTTCGATATGTATATCGATGCGGTCCAAAAGTGGTCCGGATATTTTACCAATATAGCGCTGAATGTTTGTTGGCGTGCAAGTGCAGGCATTATAAGTGCTACCGTAATGACCACAAGGACAAGGATTCATCGAACACACAAGCATAAAGTTTGCGGGAAAGTTCAATGTTTGTTTGGTTCGCGATACTGTGATTGCTTTATCTTCGAGAGGTTGACGAAGCACCTCTAAGACATTACGAGCAAATTCGGGTAATTCGTCCATAAAAAGCACTCCGTGGTGCGATAACGATATCTCGCCGGGACGTATTTTATTAATTCCGCCACCAACCAATGCCGCATCCGAAATAGTATGATGAGGCGAACGAAACGGACGTGTTGTAATAAGTGGCGTATTCGGTGGCAAAATACCCGCAATGGAATGTATCTTAGTCGTTTCCAATGCTTCGTCCAACGATAGAGGTGGCATAATCGTTACGATTCGTTTGGCAAGCATAGATTTTCCCGAGCCTGGCGGTCCAATCATCAATAAATTATGACCTCCGGCAACTGCCACTTCTAATGCACGTTTTACGTTTTCCTGTCCCTTCACATCGCTAAAATCGAACAAAAAACTCTCTTGTCCACTTTCAAATAATTCCTCGAGATCTACTTTTGTTGGTTCAATTTCCAATTCATTGTTCAAATAGCGAAATGCTTGCTGCAAGGATTCAATTCCAATAACTTCGATATCGCTAACCAAAGCAGCTTCCGAGGCATTTTCTTTGGGAACAAGTATTCTTCGAAAGCCATCTTTTGCCGCTTGAATTGAAACTGGCAATAATCCATTTACACCTCGCAACGAACCCTCGAGAGCCAATTCTCCAATAAGCATTGTATTTTCTAAGGTTTCCAGTGGTATCTGTCCCAACGCCGCCAAAATACCAACAGCAATGGGAAAATCGAATCCACTTCCTTCCTTACGAACATTAGCAGGTGCGAGGTTTACTGTGATTTTCTTGCCTGGCGGAAAGGTAAGGTCGGAATTTTTGAGTGCGGCAATCACTCGTTCGCGAGATTCTTTAACGGTAGTATCGGGAAGTCCCACAATTTGAAATATGGGCATACCATTTTCGAGATGTGTTTCAATTTCGACTGAAAATGCGTCAATACCAAACAGAGACGAAGTAAATAACTTTGAATACATATATTATTGACTTTCTTCTTGAATATATTTATTTATGAAAAGCAAAATGTCGGTTGTGCTAACAATGCCCACCAAATTTTTGTCCCAATCCACAACGGGCAAAACTTCGTAGCGATATTTTGCAAAAAGTTCTAAAACCTTTTGAATACTATCCTCGGGATAGAGTAGATGTAGGTTTTTTTCTATGATATTTTCGAAATCAAGGATTTGGGTTTCAACAAATTCGTTCACATCCTCGTTAAAATCATAAAGGTGGCGCAATGTATATTCCATTATGCGATGATTGGTAATCAATCCAATATACTTACTCCCTTCCAAAACGGGCACATAGCGAACATTTTCGCGTTTCATAATTTCGTCGGCATGACGTAGAGTATCAGTTATTTCGATTGTGAACAAATTCTGGCTCATTATTTCGGATACTTTGGTTTGCTTTAACATCTTTTATCCCTCACGATTTTTCTAAACAACAAATTAACAAATTTCTTGCTAAGTTATTCAATTTTTTATTGTCCGACCACAATAATTTTTTTTATCGAAACCTTATCATTTCTGCTTTGGTTTTCGTATTCGATTTTTTCGTATTCGATTAATAATGGATAGGCACCCACCCCTACCAAACTACCAAGATTGTTGGTGCCGTCCCATTCTACTTCTTTTCGGGAAAATTTATCCCCAGTATCACTTTTATAAAGTGTTTTTATTTCATTTCCATTAACATCAAATATTTTGATTGATAAATAAATTATGTAATTATCAGAATTTATCGTGATTTTAGTTTTATTCTTTTCGGAATTTGGAGAAAATGGATTTGGCTCTATAATCACAGCATTAATTTGATTATTTGTATCCTTATTTGTAAAACTTTGGGAATTAATTCTGCCGCATGTTGCCGAATCAATTGATTTAGAAGGTTGGAGATTTTCTTTATTGTCGGCGGGTAAATCGGGATAAATCCTTTCGAGTGAGATGCCATTTCTACCAAAATCTTTTCCGAAGTAAAAGAAATCAATTAAATCTCCATTTTTGTTCCTAAGAACCAAACTATCACCCGTATTATTCAATGATGGTATTTTTGCCTGTAGCAGCTTGCTTGTGTCGGCGATGAACCGATATTTTTTCAACAAATTCGTATCCTTAACTACTACGATGTATTGATAGGGCTTCACATCTTTAATCAAAAATGGGAAACTCCCCTTGGTATCGGATAGAACAAGTTGGAGCGAATCGATAAATATATTCTGGAAATTGATTAACTCAATCCATTCGGGTTCTTTATTAACGGGAATGTGCATTACTTCGTTGATTTTTAATTGCGACAACGAAATTGAATTTATTCCAAAAAAAATTAAATAGAATACTATAATATTTCTCATTAATTTTTCATATAAACAATGGCAAATTAACTAATTTGAACGAAAAATCGTTTACTTTTTTATGTTAATCGTAATTTTGAATTTTTTTATTTAGAGTAATGGACAAGCAAAAAAACATATCAAATTTTTATTTAGCCGCAGGAATTTTAGTTATTTTAGACCAAATAACCAAAGTATTAGTCAAGGGATTCGACCTATTTGGATTTCACCACCAAGGATTGGACTATGGAGAATTGATACCTATAATTGGATCTTACGTTCAACTCACTTTCATCGAAAATCCAGGAATGGCTTGGGGAATACATTTTGGGATTGTTGGAAAGTTCTTTTTGAGTTCTTTTTCGATTATTGCAAGTATTGCACTTATTTATTTGATTAAGCAAATAAGAGATGCTCATTTCGGTGTGAAACTCGGATTTTCGCTAATTTTGGCAGGTGCTTTTGGTAATTTAATAGATAGAGTATTCTACGGAATATTTTATGGCTACGCACCTTTACTGTATGGCAAAGTCGTCGATTTCGTTCAAGTGGACGTCCCCGACATCGATTTGGGATTTTATAGTATGACCCATTTCCCGGTTTTCAACGTTGCAGATTCCTGCGTAACCATTGGAATAATAACACTATTAATATTCTATAACCACATTCCCTCGCTTAATGAAATCTTTACTTTCAAGAAAAAGTTGACTCCCGAAAAAACAGACGACAAATTGGAACTGACCAACAATGAACAAACCTAAATCCGAGCTCTCGGAAACAAAAGCCGAATACATTGAGCATATTTTTGAATTCCGAATACCGAAAGGGCAGAAGTCGGAACGATTAGACCAATATATCACACGAATGGTGCAAAACGCAACTCGCACCAAGGTGCAAAAAGCAATCGACGACGGACGAGTTACAGTTAATGGAATAGTTGCCAAATCGAGCAGAAAAACCCACCCATTGGACCACATCGTTTGCCGAATATTGAAGCCACCACCTATGCAATTAATCCCACAGGATATTCCAATCAAAGTTGTTTACGAGGACGAATACTTAATGGTGGTGAACAAACCTGCTGGTATGGTTGTCCATCCCGGCTTTGGCAATAGATATGGCACAATGGTAAACGCAATTCTATATTATTTGGGTAAACGCGAGGCAATTTCGATAGAATTGGACGACGAAGACGAAGAAGATGATTTGGACGAAGAAACTCGCATAATGATTAGCGACGAAGTACGCCCTGGCATAGTCCATCGAATCGACAAGGATACTTCGGGATTGTTGCTTGTTGCAAAGGATCCGGTTACTCACGCCAAACTTGCCGCACAATTTGCCAAACACACCATAGACCGTGAATATTGGGCAATTTGTTGGGGCAAGTATTCCGAAAGCGAGGGCACATACACGGGCGATATAGGACGCTCACCTAATAATCGTAAAATGTTTGCAGTTGTCCGCAAAGGTGGCAAACACGCACGAACAGATTATTTTGTTCAAGAATCATTCGATTACCATTCCTTGGTAAAATACAAACTTCACACTGGACGCACACATCAAATAAGGGTTCATTCGAGCCATAACCGCCACCCTATATTGGGCGATGAACTTTATGGCGGCAACAAAATAGTTTATGGCGGTGAATTTCCCTCGTATCGCAACAAATCAATGGAATTGCTAAAAATAGCAACCCACCAAATGCTTCACGCTCGAACTCTTGGGTTTACCCACCCCGCAACAAATGAAAAAATTCAGTTAAGTTCCGAATTACCTGATGATTTTTTAAATTGTCTTGAATTATTAAGAAAGTAGAAATTAATAAGAATTACCTTTTAATACTGCGTATATTGATTAATATACTGAATTACCAATTCTATATAACTAATTACATTATATGTGTATTAGAAAATCATTTTGCAAACTAAAATATCTATCTTTATATTAATAATTTTTAATATTTAAGCATATTTACTTATTCTTACATAATTTTGTAATCTTATATTATTTGAAATAGATGGGAGAATTTAAAATGTCCTTAGCATCAAGAATAATGGACTTCTTTAAAAAGAAATCAGAAGTTAAAGAAGTAGAAATAATAGCAAAACAAAAGCAAGAAAAAATGGGCAAACTGAGTGCTCGCCAACGCATTGAAGAGATATTGGATCCGGGGACCTTCCACGAATATGATTTATTTGTTCAGCATCAAGCCGAAGATTTTGGTATGGATAAGAAGGAGTTGCCTCGCGATGGAGTATTGACGGGAACGGGCAAAATAATGGGCTTTCCTGTTTGTATTTACGCACAGGACTTTTCGGTTGCGGGAGGTTCTTTGGGATTAGCTCATGCCCGTAAAATCACAAAAATAATGGACCACGCAATGAATTTGGGCTTACCCTTAATTGGCATCAACGATTCGGGTGGAGCACGCATCCAAGAGGGCGTGAACTCATTGGCAGGTTATGGAGAGATATTTTATCGAAATACAAGAGCTTCGGGAGTAATTCCCCAAATTTCGGTTATCCTAGGTCCTTGTGCGGGAGGTGCAGTTTATTCGCCGGCATTAACCGATTTCGTTTTCGTTGTCGATAAAATATCCAAAATGTTTATCACCGGTCCCGAAGTGATTAAAACAGTTTTAGGCGAAGAAATATCGATGGAAGATTTGGGTGGTGCTCGAGTGCAAGCCGAAATTTCGGGTAATGCTCACTTTTATGCAGAGTCGGAGCAGGAATGCTTCGAGCAAATCAAGCAGTTGGTTACTTATATCCCTTGGAACAACCGCAAAAAAGCCGATCCATTCCCGCCAAAACCACCAAAAGCCGAGAGAAATATTGCTAATGTATTACCCAAAGATAACACCGAACCCTACGATGTTCGCGATGTTATCCAAGCACTTTCGGACGAGTCGAAGTTTTTGGAAATCCAAAAATATTGGGCATCCAATATTGTGATTGGTTTTATTAGGATGAATGGTGAGACAGTAGGTGTGGTTGCCAATCAGCCACTTGTTCTTGCGGGCGTCTTGGATGTGGACTCGTCGGACAAAGCGGCTCGATTTATACGCTTTTGCGATAGTTTTAATATCCCTATTCTCACTCTCGTCGATTTGCCCGGATACTTGCCCGGAGTTGACCAAGAACACGCTGGTGTTATCCGCCACGGTGCCAAAGTTCTTTATGCATATAGCGAAGCTACTGTATTGAAAATGACTGTGATAATGCGTAAGGCTTATGGTGGTGGTTACATAGCTATGTGCTCTCGACATTTGGCTGCCGATTTCGTTTTTGCTTGGCCCACAGCCGAAATAGCAGTTATGGGTCCCGAAGGTGCAGCCAACATTATTTTCAAAAAGGAAATTGAATCGGCACCAAATCCAGACGAAATGAGAAAACAGAAAGTTCAGGAATATACCGAAAAGTTCGCTAACCCCTACAAAGCTGCTTCGGCGGGCTATGTGGATGCCGTGATTAGCCCCGAAGAAACACGCGAATATATAATCCATGCTATGCAAATTGGTTCGAATAAATCAGTGGAAAATCCAAAGAAAAAGCATGGCATCCCGCCATTTTAATAGGAGTATGAAAAATGAATAATGAATTAAAAAAATTGATAATTGATGATAGTACCTATAGCACTAAGTTTACCAAAAAATTTGAACTTCGTAAAACCTATAGTGGCGAAAAAAATAATGAAATAAGGGCTTTTATTCCCGGAACAATACGCGAAATTTCGGTTCAACAAGGCGAGATGGTTAAAAAAGGCGACAAATTGCTTGTGTTGGAAGCAATGAAAATGAAGAATCGCATTTTCTCGCCTATTAGTGGCAAAGTGAAAAAAATTTATGTTAAAACCGAACAAAGAGTTGCAAAGAACGATTTGCTAATTGAATTAGAATTATAGATTTTTCTGTATATTTTTTCTTAATTTAGTTTTTTTGGATTTAATGAAAATATTAATTTCTTTCGTATTGGTTTTATCCCTTATTTCTTGTGAATATAATAGCGAGAAAGTGAGATTTTATAATACCTACCGACAAATTTTGAATGCTCGTGCAGAAACTAATGATTCGCTCGCAGCTAATGCCAAAGTTATGGAAATTTTGAAAAAGAATGGCTACACCGAGCAACAATTCCGCCGCGATTTCTTTGAATTAGCAGCAAAGGAAAAAGATTTCATTCGAACAATTGATTCTCTTCGCAATTCAGCAAAGAAAGAGTATCAGCAAATAATCGATTCCACCAAATCCAAAGATGCAACAGATAAAGAATAAATTAATTTTGATATCAATTAATAAGGATAATAAAGATGTTAAATTGTAATAATTATCAAGTAAAAACTGCTATTATCTCGGTTTCCGATAAAAACGGAATTATTGAATTTGCCAAAGAACTCGATACGATGGGTATTGAGATTTTTTCGACGGGAGGAACTGAGAAAACTTTGAGAAATGAGGGAATTAAAGTAAAATCGATAACGGAATTAACTCAGTTTCCCGAGTGTTTCGATGGACGAGTGAAAACTTTGCACCCGGCAATTCATTCGGGATTATTAGCCCAATTGGACAATCGAGAACATTTGGAACAATTGGCAAAATTTAACTACAAATCGATTGATATATTGGTAGTTAATCTTTATCCATTCGAACAAAAACTAAACACTCCCGACATCGAACACGACGAATTGGTCGAGAATATCGATATCGGAGGTCCCACTATGCTTAGGGCAGCTGCCAAAAACTATAAATGGACAGCACCGATAATCAATCCTAAAAGATATGGTCAGATAATTGAACTATTAAAAACGAATAATATGACCATACCCGAAAAGGTTCGGTTGGAACTTGCGGGCGAAGTATTCCAAGAAACTGCATATTACGATAGTTTAATTGCAGGTTATTTCAATTCCTATAACCAAATCCATACGCCCGACAAATATACAATTGGAATGAAGTTGGAGCAAAGCTTACGATATGGCGAAAATCCACACCAAGAAGCCGCTCTCTATGGTAATTTTAACACTATATTCACACAATTGCACGGAAAGGAATTATCCTTTAATAATATTGTGGATATTAATGCCGCTGTTGATTTAATAAGCGAGTTCGACGAGCCAACTGTTGCAATCATCAAACACACTAACCCTTGCGGAGTGGGCAGCGACCCATCAGATATAACTAAAGCTTGGGAAAAGGCTTTTGCCACCGATAAAGAATCGCCTTTTGGTGGGGTGATTGCAATGAATGCGGAACTTAATTTGGAACTTGCCAAAGAAATTGATGAAATTTTTACAGAAGTTCTAATTGCACCTTCTTTTTCGAACGAAGCATTGGAATTATTAACAAAAAAGAAAAATCGCCGATTGCTTAAAGTGAATATTGATAGATTTGTCAATCTTCGTTCCAACGACTTTAAGTCGGTTTCGGGAGGTTATTTAGTGCAATCACCAAACAACATTTTGATAGATAACGAAACAATGAAAATAGTAACAAACCGCAAACCAAGCGATAACGAAATGAAGGCAATGTTGTTTGGATGGAAAGTGGCAAAGCACGTAAAATCCAATGCCATTGTTTATTGCGAAGCCGACCGAACACTTGCAGTTGGTGCGGGACAGATGTCCCGAGTTGATTCTGCTCGCATAGCAGTCGAAAAAGCAAAATTGATGGGTATCGATTTGCAAGGGTCAGTTGTTGCAAGCGATGCTTTTTTCCCATTTGCTGACGGTTTGCTTAAAGCAGTCGAGGCAGGTGCAACGGCAGTAATTCAACCAGGTGGTTCGGTTCGCGACGACGAAGTGATTAAAGCTGCAGACGAACACAATATAGCAATGGCTTTTACCGGTATTCGCCACTTTAAACATTAATTTGACGAAGAATAATATTCAATCAATAATAATCTTGAGTAAATAATTTTGTTAAAAATATATGAAAATTAATCTTTCCAATCGTAATGCACTTGTCTTGGGTGCTTCGGCAGGACTTGGCTTGGCTATTGCGGAACAATTTGCCGAAAGTGGCGCAAATTTGCTTTTGGTTGCACGCCGCGAGAATAAACTTCAGAAAGTAATTAAGCAATTGCAAGAAAAATATAATCAACGATTCGATTACCTCGCCATCGACATTAGCAATTTGGAGCAACTTCGTTTGGAATTGCAAAATAAGTTGGAGCAATTTGGCAATTTTTCGATTGTTGTGAATAATTCGGGTGGACCTTCGGCAGGATTTGCAATTAATGCACGAGTGGAGGAATACGAAGCGGCATTTCGCCAGCAATTATTTGCCTTTCAAATTGTTTTGGATGTTGTTAAACCCGGAATGGTTGAACAATTTTATGGGCGAATTATCAACATAACTTCTATTGGTGCCAAGCAGCCTATACCAAATTTGGGCGTGAGCAACACATTACGAGGGGCTGTTACCAGCTGGGCAAAAACCCTATCGAGAGAATTAGCCCCTTATGGAATTACTGTGAATAACATTCTTCCTGGATTTATTTTAACTGACAGATTAATTTCGTTGATTGATACCGAGGCAAAACGCAAGGGCATTAGTTTCGAAGCAGAGATGCAATTCCGCCAAAGTCAGGTGCCCGTCGGAAGAATAGGCAAACCCGAAGAAATTGGCTATGCAGCTACCTTTTTGGCTTCGGAATATGCGGCTTACGTCAATGGAATTAACTTTCCGGTTGATGGAGGTTTTCTCTCTTCGATTTAGTTTGGATTTTGCCAGCGGCAACGCTTATCACTGGTAATTTTGTTGAACTATCGCCCAAATTATCGATACTAACGATATTTTTATCAATCACATTTTTGATATTGACACCTCGATTTTCCAATTCCTTCTTTCTCTTTTTTCCTTCTGAATTATTTGCAAAGATTGATTCCTTGCCCGTGAGAATAAATGTTGGATTATAACCACGCTCGTAAAGAATGATTAGTAACTCTAATGGAACAGCGGCACGCCCAAGTTCGTAATTTAGAATTTTATCTGTATTTTGATTAAGCAAATAAGCGAATTGTTCTGCTGAAAGTTTGCCACCTTCGTTGAAAATCGAACGAATTAACCGCAATCTCGCCCCTATTTGTTTGTTTAAAATGTTCAAAACTTTTCTATATTTTATGAATAATTTACTTTTTATTTATGTATTTTTTACATATTTTTGTAATTATTATTTACATTATTATTTATTACAAAATTACAAAAAATTGGAGTAAAAAATGTATAGAACTAAAAAAATATTAAGCCAAAAAGAAATGGTGAGTATTAGTTTGCCCGACAATCAATTTTTCCAACCTACAAACAAGAGAATAGGGAACGATGTGGTTTGCATTTTGCAAAACCAATTTTTGGATGAAATAAGAAATTTGAAATTAATATCAGCCGACAAATTGGAGGAATTCCGCTACTTATGTGAATCGTATTTTGAATATTTGAACCAAATTGAAGAAGAAATAATGGAGGAGGATAATGATGAAAGATATCTATGAAAAAATCGAAATCCAAGATTTAACCGATGATTTGGAATTAATTGCCAGTGTAGTTGGCATCGATGTTCTTCGCAATTTGCTACGGAATTTGCAAGGAGCATATATTTATATTCCAAAAATTTCGAGATTGGAAAAATTCGTAGTGCGTTATCTAAACCAAAATAATCATAAGTCGTTAAAGCAAATTGCAGTGGAATTGGGAGTTTCCACTCAATATTTATGGAAATTGAAAAGAGAAGGAAAAGCAAATTAAAAGAAAATAATATTTTCAATTTAAGCATCGACTGCTAATAACCCATCCGAAGGTGGCGGCGCCTTCGGATGGTGATAAATAATAAAAATCGATTTTACTTACTTACTTTTGTTACTGGTAGGTTTTGAACTAAAACATAAGGAATATCGGCTTTGAATTTATTATTAATATATTTAATGATTTCATTGGTAACTACTCCATAGCCGCGAGAAGATGGATGAATACCGTCCAAACTAAAAAATTCGCCTGATATATAGGCATTGGTTAGTGTTGCAGAGCCGGGAACTTTGTATCCATTCGAGAGAATTCCAGCAAAAATTGCGTTCATATCAATAACGAAAACTTTGCCACTAAAAGCTGATTCCATCGATTTAATTATCTGATTATATTCTGCTATTGCATTTTTGGTAATTTGGATTTCGTTTGCATCGAGCACATATTGGTTGGGTATTGGTTTGGAACTACCCCATCCCGCAGCCAAACTATCTTGCGGACAAGCCAAAGTGATTTTGTCTTCTTTTGTTAGTTGCTTCAATCCACCGGGCGAAGATGGAGATTGAGCAACAAATCCATTTTGCCCAAGTTTGAACTTAAATCCCAAAGCGGCATAAGCTTGGTTGAGTTTGTCCACGTCTTCTTGCTTTGTTAATACCAAAGCATTCCAAGGTACGACATTAAAGTATGGTGTGCCAACCACATCGGGAATAGTAAACATTAAAATCTTGGCTTTGGGTAAAGAGCCAGAAAGTAACTGCAATGCACCACCGAAAATTTGTTGCATTTGTTCCTTAGGTGTTGGAACGGGGTTGTTTGGCATACCAGTTGTCGATATTGTCCCACCAGAAGTGGCATATCCCAATACGTCGTTATTGCCTGCCCATAGAGTAATTAAATTGGGATTGAGTGCGATTGCTTGCTTCAAAATGTTGCTACCTAAGTTCTGGCTTCGAAGTATGCTTGAATAAAAAGGATTGCCGCGTTGTTGGGAGCGTGCCAAATAATCGGACTCATCAATCAAATCGTATGCAATCATACCGGGAACTCCCAAATTGTGGTATGGTTTTGGATGATTAGCGTTTCCGACGGGCGATAAGGTAATTCCGTTTCGATTAATAATTGGACGCCCCAAAGCATTGAATCCCGCAAATGTCATTTTATCGCCAATACCAGCCTCGGGTATTTGTGGTTGAATAAATTCTTCTACACCCAATTGATGTGCCAATAATTTAGGAAAACTGTATTCCTGACCCGATGCGTAAACTGCACCATTTTGGTATCCCGCAGTTAATGAATTACCTATTGCAACATATACAATTTTCTCGCCATTTCCGACTAAATCGCCTAAATTACCCGTGCCGACTGGATTATCGATTTGTGGTTCGCAAGAAAAAATAAATCCAACTAATAACAAAACTAATAAATTTTTAAAGCTTTTCATTCTCTCACCTCTTACTTAATTGCATAAGAAAAAGTTAAACAAACTATATTTGCCCAAGCATTATAATAACCATCAAATAAGTTGGGGTTGCCAACCACTTCGGTTTGCGGACCTGTAATGAGCAAATAACCTAAATCCATATTAAGATTATCAAGAAGGGAAAATCCCAGCCCGGCACTCACCCCAATTCGATCTGTTTCGGGTAATACGGGTTCGACGTGCTTGACATCCACAGGCATTGGCTCGTAATATACACCAAATCGTATACTTGTTTTATCCATATTGTATTCTGCACCTAATCTATAGGTGATTATATTTTTATAAGACCTTTCGGCGGCAGACGTATATGGTTGCGATGGATTACCAGGACCTTTTTCGAATTCTATTTTCAAAGTATCATACGACGACCAACCAACATAGTTCATACCTGCTTCGATAACAAAATTGGGCGAAATTTTATAGGCAAATGCCGCACGTAAGTCGTTTGGAAAATTAATCTTGGCTTTGCCAGGTGCTTCTTGGAATAATGCTTCCAATCCGCTGATGTTCTGGTATTTCGTATCTCCTTCGAATTCAACTTCGATGTTGTGTCGGTAAGACGCACCAAAATATAAATTATCCAAAATCAGGGCACTCAAAGCAAAATTGAATGTAGTGCCATTGCCGTTGCCTTTTAAGTTCAAAACCGGTTCGGGAGTAAATGTGGAGAGATTTTTCTCGAGTTCCACAGCACCAATAACATAACCAAATCCAGCGGCAACAGCAATTGGCATTCCACCCAAAGCGAATGAATAAGCCAAATTGGGGTTAATTTCTATTGCCTCGAGGTAGGTTTTTTTGGCTAAAAACCGCCCATACCAATCTTCGGGCCACTGAGTGCCCAAACCAAAAGGAACAAAAACGCCTAATCCAAAATGTAAATTATCAATCGGTGTTTTCCAATTAGCAAATAAATGAGGTATTGGGAAATTCCATTTTTCGAGCGTTTCCGTGTAGTTTCGATTCATGGTGGTGGGACCAGTGAATTTAGCACCTGGCATAATGTAAGCCAGCCCAGCGGAGATATTTAAAGTTCCATCCTGAAAAGCGGCATATGCTGGATTGAAATAAATTGCTGACGCATCGGGATTGAAAGCAACAGTCGAAAATCCCATTGCTACCGAACGAGCCGAGTGGTCGTTAATCTGAAATCCAGCCGAAAATGCAATACTATTGCTCAGTAGGATTGCAATTAAACCAAGTAATAATTTCTTCATATTAACTCATAGTTTAGTTTAAAATAATTTTAATATTTATCTAAATTAAGAAAAATGAACTAAATTCATTTTGTTTTAACAAAAAAAAATCTTAAATTGTATTTTTACCGAGATGTAAATGATACAAAAAAGAGAAAACTGGGGAACAAAAATTGGATTAATACTTGCAATGGCTGGAAACGCATTAGGATTGGGAAATTTTTTAAGGTTTCCGGTGCAAGCTGCCACAAATGGCGGGGGTTCTTTTATGATCCCGTATTTTATTGCATTGTTGCTTTTGGGAATCCCAATGGTGTTGGTGGAGTGGTCGATTGGTCGCTATGGAGGCAAATATGGTCACGGAAGTCTGCCAGGAATGTTCGATGTTATGTGGAAAAACAAGATTGCCAAATTCGTTGGAATGTTAGGGTTATTCTCTTCGGGAGCTATTTTAATTTATTACACTTATATCGAGTCGTGGAGTTTGGCATATAGTTTCTTTTCGATTACAAAAACTTATTTTGGATTGGATAGTTTTGGCGAAATGCATACCTTTCTAACGAGTTATCAGGGTGCAAATGATAAGTATTTTCCGTCGATTGGAACAGCATATATATTTTTAATCATCACATTTGCCGCCAATTTTTATGTGCTATATAAAGGTGTGGCAAAAGGAATAGAAAAGTTAGCACTAATAGCGATGCCGCTGCTTTTATTATTTGCAATTGCGATTATGATAAGAGTTCTTACCTTGGGCACTCCCGACCCCGTTAATCACCCCGATTGGAATGTGATGGCAGGATTTTCTTATATATGGAACCCCGACTTTTCTCTTCTGAGTAGCGCCAAGGTCTGGTTGGCAGCAGCTGGACAAATATTTTTCACATTAAGTATCGGAATGGGAACACTCTCGGCTTATGCGAGTTATTTAAAGGAAAAAGATGACATAGCATTGGGCAGTTTGGCAACTGTATCGCTGAACGAATTTGCCGAAGTAATTTTGGGTGCCTCGATTGCAATACCGATTGCGGTGGCATTTTTTGGTCTGACAACCACCCAAGAAATAGCAGCTGGTGGTGCATTCAATTTGGGTTTTGTATCGATGCCATTGATATTCCAACATCTTCCTTTTGGGGATATATTGGGGTTTATGTGGTTTTTGCTACTTTTCTTTGCGGGTATCACCTCATCGGTTGCGATGGCTCAACCCATAATTTCGTTTCTCGAAGAGCAGTTTAAAGTAACTAAGCGCAAAGCAACAGCAATAGTTGGAGGAATAGCATTTCTTTGCATTAATTTGGTTGTTATATTCTTCCAATATGGTTTTTTGGACGAGATGGATTATTGGAGTGGGACATTCACATTAGTAATAATTGCTTTAATCGAAGTTATAATTTTTGCGTGGATATTTGGAATAGACAAAGGTTGGAACGAAATCAATAAGGGTGCATTAATAAAAATTCCAAGTGTTTATAAATTTATCATCAAATATGTAACACCATTGTATCTGATTGTAATATTAGTGGTTTGGACTTATCAAGATGCAATACCAATTTTATTGCTCAACGATGTTTCGCCCGAGCAAGTCCCATATCGCTGGATAGCACGCGGCTTGATGATTGGAATAGCAATAGCTCTTTTGGTGATGATTGGATTTGCTTGGAAACACAATAAAAGCAATCAAATTTCTCAAGAAAAAATGGAGGGTTGATATATGACAACACAAGGATGGATTTTCTTAAGTTTAGCTTGGGGGTTTATTCTATCTTTATCGATATATTCAATTGCAAAAGTATTAAAAAATAATAAATAAAAATCATAAAGATTATTTAAACCCAATAACCAGACTTTTGCCAAA
Source organism: Candidatus Kapaibacterium sp. (assembly GCA_937995785.1). Lineage (GTDB taxonomy): Bacteria > Bacteroidota > Ignavibacteria > Kapaibacteriales > UBA2268 > GWF2-33-9. The sequence continues at coordinate 24,940 of CALKJQ010000060.1, read as the reverse complement.
ATTTGTTTCGATTTTGTAAATGTCTGAGAACCATGCCTCTCGCATTGCGAACCAAATATCGGTGTTGTTCAGTATTTCACCCTCAAGGGTATTTATTAGCATATTGATTGAATGAGTTACAACCTCCGCTGGGCTTGTGCGTTTGTCATCGAAGAAATAATCGAAAATTGCCAAAACTCCTCGGAATTTCATTGCATCATACACTTTGGTTAATGTTTGCATAACGGTTTTAAAAGAATATTCGCTCAACACATCCGAAATAAGTACTAAATCGTAGTCGTTGCCAATTTCATCTTTCGTAAAATCGCCAACAATGGTGTGGATTCTATCACTCAAACCCGACCTATCTATGAATTTCTGAGTTAATTCTGCAACTCGAGGCAATTCGAAACAATAAATCTGAGATTTGGGATAAAGCTTTGCCAATTCAATACTAAATACGCCCGATCCCGCACCTAAATCCAAAATTTTCATTGGATTTTGGGCTGGGATTTGACGTGTAATTATATTTGCATAATTTTTGGATTCCCGAAAACTTGCCAATATAAATGCTTCTAACCATTCGTCGCTTTTTTCGGACAAAGATTGATATTTAGTTGGTTTGCCCACACGAACGATTTCGGTAAGACTACTCCAATTATCCCATAATGCCGCAATGTGCATCAAATCGCCCAGATAGTTAGGGCTTTCTTTGCTTAGGAAAATCAAAGAGTCGGGGGTGTTGGAATAAAATGCGTTTTTAAAATTCAATAATCCCATACTTACCAGTGCGTTAAGTATCTTTTCTAACGCTCTTTCGTTGCAATTCGATTCTTCTGCTATCGAACGAAGCGAGCGGGATTCGTTGCCAATAATTGTGAAAAGTCCCAATTCCAAACTTGTAAATAAAATTCTACTTTTTTTGAATGAGTGCGCAATGTCGCGTATAAACTGGTCTTTTTTGTCGATGTTGATAAATGTTTCAAGTTTTTTCATTTTATGCTCAACTTGTTTACACAAATATAAATAAATTCCGATACAAATAACAAATAAAAAAAATTATTTATAAAAAAATTGAATAAACTATTCGACGTCAACGTTTTTTTTAAAGTAGAAAAAATAAATATTTTTACAGGAGAAAATATGAATCAACATCAAGCAGATTTGGTTGTTATAGGATCGGGACCAGGAGGTTATGTTGCTGCAATTAGAGCCACCCAATTAGGATTGAAAACAATTTGCATCGAAAAAGCAGAACTGGGGGGCATTTGTTTAAATTGGGGCTGCATTCCCACTAAAGCACTTCTTAAAAGTGCCGAAATAATACACCATATAAAAGAATCAACAAACTTTGGAATTAAAGTAAACGATTTTTCTTTCGAATTAAAAGACATCGTAGCCCGAAGCCGAAAGGTTGCCGATAAAATGTCGAAAGGTGTGCAATTTTTATTCAAAAAGAATAAAGTGCAAACTTTAGTTGGTCATGGAGTAATAAAAAATCCAAACAGCGTTGTTGTGAACGACCAAAACGGCAATCCAACCGACATTATAGAAACCAAATACATTATGATTGCAACGGGTGCACGCCCAAGAATGTTCCCCGGTATCGAAGTAGACCACCAGGTGATAATCACAAGTCGCGAAGCAATGACTTTGGACACCAAACCCGAAACTATGATAGTTATGGGTGCGGGTGCTATTGGTGTGGAATTTGCCTATTATTATAGTTCTGTTGGCACCAAGGTTACCATAATCGAAATGATGGACAGATTGTTGCCCGTCGAGGATGAGGAGGTCTCCAAAGAATTGCTAAAGCATTACAAAAAATATGGAATAGATGTTCTGACCAATACTCGAGTTGTATCCGCCAAAGTTGTGAACGGCAAAGCCGAGGTTACAATCCAGGACAAAGATGGCAAGGAGAAGGTACTCACTTCGGATATTGCTTTGAACGCAATTGGCATACAAGCAAATATCGAAAACATTGGATTGGAAAATGTTGGAATCGAATTAGAACGAAACTTTATAAAGATAAACAAGTTTATGCAGACAAATGTCTCAAATATTTATGCGATTGGAGATGTGGCAGGAGCACCTTGGCTTGCCCACAAAGCTTCGGCAGAAGGAATCGAAGCCGCCGAACACATTGCTGGTCATAAAATAAATGGCATTGATTATAACAACATCCCTGGTTGCACTTATTGCATACCACAAGTTGCAAGCGTGGGATTGACCGAAGCGAAGGCAAAAGAATTGGGCTACGAACTAAAAATAGGAAAATTCCCATTTGCCGCAAGCGGCAAAGCCACTGCAATTGGCGACAACTCGGGCTTCGTTAAAGTAATATTCGATGCAAAATATGGCGAAGTTTTGGGCGTGCATATGATCGGTCCAGATGTTACCGAATTAATAGCCGAGGCAGGTTTGGCTCGCAGCATTGGAGCAACAGGTAAGTCGATTATGAAAACAATTCATGCCCATCCAACTCTAAGCGAAGCAATAATGGAAGCCGCTGCTAATGCTTATGGCGAAGCAGTAAATATATAAACAGTGTGTAATATTTTTCACACAACAGTTCTTTGATAATTTACATTTTTCAAATTATTTGCAAATACCGATTTATCAAATTTATACAGGTAAACATTGAATAATTTACACTGGTCTAATTAGTTATAAAAGTTTAAATCTACAATTCAATCAAAATAAATATAAATTTTCATAAAAAAAATTGATAAAATGGCACAAAATTTGGAAAAATATTTATACTATTATAATATGTAGTTTATAAATTTTTCGTAAATTTGATAATATTTATAAGTATGTTAATTAATTTTTTCAATAAAAGGAGTATCTATGAAAAAATTCACAATCTTCCTTTTAGCATTTGTTGCTCTCTGTAGCCTTACACTCGAGGTTATGGCCGCTCCACCATCATTGCAAGCACGCTATGTTGGTTTCACAAATGCTCAAAGCACTTCTGTTACTGTTTCCTGGATAAACGGAAACGGAACAAACCGTATCGCAGTGGCTGCTTACGGTGGAGCAGCCAATTGGACTGCTTTCCAAACATCTTTTTTAGCAGCTATCACAAACATCAATAATGTTGTAGATGCAAATGGTGATTTCAACATTGCTTTTGCAAGTTCTACAAACAAATGGGTTAATAGTGGTATTACCTATGTTATTATGGATAGGACTACGGGGCAAAACCGTACATCAAATTTCATTAATCTAACCACTAACACTCAATATCACGTAAAAGTATTTGAATTCAATTTAAGTGGCAATATGCCTCAATTCAATTATTCAAATGCTTTTATGAATCCAAGAAGCTTCACTCCTTACACAATTACCCCACCAACTGGCTTGGCAATGAATTATACTTGCTTCTCTGGTGGGCAAATAGCTTGGACAACAGATGGGGCAAATGCTGCGGGTTATTTCCTTACCGTTACTGATTTATCGACAAGCACCGTTGTCATTAGCGCTCTCGACATAGGACTTCCCGTTTCCAAAACCTACACAATTACTGGTTTGAACCCAAGCACTAATTACAAAGCTGAACTTCTAACCTATGACGCGTTCTATAACACTGCTTCTTCGACTGCTTCTGTTAACTTTTCTACTACCGGCGGTGCTCCTGTTATTTCGGGAACTGCAAGTGTTTGTGCTAATACATTAGGAGTAACTTATACTGTTTCTCCAGCATTCACTACATACTTCTGGACTGTTTCTGGTGGTACAATCGCTGCTGGACAAGGAACTAATACTTTGACTGTTGATTGGGGTCCAGGTGGAATTGGAACAGTTTCTGTTGCAGTTACAGATGGAAGTGGCTGTACTGGTAGTGCATCCTACACAGTTACCGTCAATCCATTACCAAATCCTCCGATCTCGGGAAATACCACAGTTTGTGCAAATGTAACCGGACAAACTTATTCAATCACTGGTTCATATTCTTCAATTAGCTGGACTTGCAGTGGCGGAACAATAGTTGGACCAACAAATATGTCTTCTATCTCTGTTAATTGGGGCGCTGCTGGAGTTGGAAATGTTACAGTTAACGTAACCGACCTTAACGGTTGTTCTGGTTCAACAGTATTACCAGTAACAAAGATTGCTTTGCCAACTCCTGCTATCACTGGACCAGCAGGTGTATGTGATGGTCAAATTGGCGTAACTTATTCCGTTGGTGCTTTCAATTCATATAGTTGGACTGTGTTGGGCGGAACAATCACAGCTGGCCAAAATACATCATCAATCACAGTCGATTGGGGTACTGCTGGAGCTGGTTCAGTAAGCATTGCAGTAACCGACATCAATGGTTGTGTTGGTACCGATAATTTACCAGTTACTATTAATGCATTACCAACAGTTACCTTAGGAACTAATCCACAGGTTTGCCAAGGAACACCAACAGCTAATTTACCATATTCTGGTGCAACAGGCACTCCAACTCAATATTCAATAGATTATGATGCAGCCGCAAATACTGCAGGTTTCGTGGATGTTGCTTGGACTGGTTTACCAGTTTCACCGATTGCTTTGACAATTCCTGGTGTTCCTGCTGGTGTTTATAATGCAACATTAAAAGTTCGAAATGCTTTATTATGCGAAAGTGCTGCTTATAGCTTCACCGTAACAATCGAAGGAACTCCAATAGCCGGCACTTTAACTAAATCACCAAATGTTGCAACTGTTTGTGCTGGAACTGCCGTAAGTGCAACTTTAACTCCTGGTTCAGGTGGCAATGGAACTGACGAAACTCAGTATTCAACCAATGCTGGCGGTACTTGGACTACTTATACATCTGGCAACAGCATCTCGACAACAGGTCTTTCGGGAGCAAATGTTGTTCAAATTCGTACACGTAGATTAGCCGCTATTTGTGCTACATCAGCTTGGAACACAGTTATGTGGTCAGTCGAAGCAACTCCTGTTGCTCAAACAATCAACAAAACACCAGCTGGTACACACGTCTGTCAAACATCCAACGCAAGTGCAACATTCTCGGGCGGTAGTGGTGGAGATGGCACCAATAGTTATCATTATAGAACATCAAACGATGGCGGAGTAAATTGGACCGGTTGGACTGCTTATACATCAGGTAATCCAATAGCTGCAGCTGGTCTAACTCATATTGAAGTTCGTGCAACTCGCAATGCATCTGCTTGCACTCCTGCAACTAACACTGTTAGCTGGATAGTAGAAGGAACTCCCGTTGCTCAAACTATTACCAAATCGCCCAATACTGCTTCCGTTTGTGCAGGCACTAATGTAAGTGCTACTTTCTCTGGTGGAAGTGGTGGTAATGGCACAAACACTTATGAATACAGAACATCCACAAATGGTGGTGGTACTTGGACCGGTTGGACTACTTATGGTGCTGGTAACCCAATTATCACTACTGGATTAACTAACGTTGAAGTTCGTGCAACTCGCAATGCTATCGCTTGCACTCCTGCAACTAACACAGCAAGTTGGACAGTTGAAGCAACTCCAGTTGCTCCAACAATCACAAAATCACCTAATACAACTGTAGTTTGTGGCACTAGTTCAGTTAATGCTACATTTACTGGTGGTAGTGGTGGTAATGGCATCAACACATACGAATCAAGAACTTCCGCTGATGGTGGAATGACTTGGACTCCATGGGTTGCATATACTGGTGGAACACCAATAGCTGCTGCTGGATTAACTAATATCCAAATTCGTGCTACAAGAAATGCATCTGCTTGCACTCCTGCAACAAACACTGTTAGCTGGACTGTTGAAGCTATTCCAGTAGCTCAAACAATTACAAAATCGCCTAATGTTGCCAGCGTTTGCGACGGAACACCCGTAAGTGCTACTTTCTCTGGTGGAAGTGGCGGTAATGGCACAAATACTTATGAATATCGCTACAATGGTGCAGGTGCTTGGTCGGCTTATACACCAGGCAACAACTTGTCAACAACTGGATACACTCAGGTAGAAATTCGAACAACTCGTAATGCTGACCATTGTACTCCTGTTACTTCAACCGTAAGTTGGACAATCAACCCATTACCAACAATCACTTTAGGAGCTAATCCAAGTGTATGCTTTGGTTCAACTCCTGCCAACTTAACTTATTCAGCAACCACCGGCGGTGCTAATCAATACTCAATTGATTTCGATTTAACAGCCAATGGAGCTGGTTTTGTTGATGTTGGTTGGACAGCTTTACCTGCTTCACCAATTACTATCGCAGTACCTGCTGCTCCTGCTGGTGTTTACAATGCCGTGTTAAAGGTTAGAAACTCCGGAACAACTTGCGAAAGCCAAGCCTACAACATTACTGTAACAATCAATGCATTACCAACCATTACTTTGGGTACTAATCCATCAGTATGCCAGGGAACAACATCTACTAATTTAACCTATAGTGCAACAACTGAATCACCAACAGATTACACGATTAATTTTGATGGTGCTGCTGAAGCACAAGGTTTTGTTGATGTTGCTTGGACTTCATTGCCAACCTCGCCAATAGTAATTACTGTTCCTGCTGGAGCAGCAGTCGGCACATACAACGCAATTCTGAATGTTCGCAATGCAAATACTTGCGTAAGTAATAACTATAATATTACAGTTACTGTTGTTGCACCACCAAGCATCACCGGTCATCCCGCAAACGTTTCAAGTGGTGTTGGTTCCAATGTTTCATTCAGCGTTACTGCTCTTAACACAACTTCTTACCAATGGTATTACGACAACGATAATTCGGGATATGATGGAACTCCAATTTCGGGTGCAACATCTGCAACTTTGAATTTGAACAATATTCAATATTCTCATATTGGATACTATTACTGCGAAGCTATCAACGCTGGTTGTGGCAATGTGTTCAGTAACTATGCAAGCTTGACAGTTTATCCTGCTACTCAAGTATCGGGTATTTACTTCACTGCTCGTTCCAAGAACACAATAACAATCCAATTCACTGCTGGTAGTGGCGATGCACACATTATTGCAGTTAAGCAAAGCAATTCAATTGCCCCAACAACTCCAACAAATAACACAAGCTACACAGCCAACACTCAATTCCCATTGGGTGATGATTTGGGCAACAACGCTTATGTTATCTTGAACGGAACTGCAACAAACGTAACAGTTACCAACTTAGCTCAAAATACTGCGTACTACTTCCGTGGATTTACTTATGCAAATTACAGTGGAATGATACTCTATAATCCAAATAGTGCTACAAACAATCCTAAGGTTATCTACACAACTCCACGCGAAACCGACTTTGCAGTAGTTGGCAACCGTTTCGAAATGAATTCAATTGCTCCAAATCCAGTACGCGATGAATTGGTATTCGATTTGTTTGCTCCTGCCTCCGAATCAGTTAAAATTGAAATTATTGATTTGAATGGCGAAGTTAAATGGTCCAACGATTACAGAATTGGTGAAGGTTACAATACAATTTCCTTCTATATGAATAATCTACCAGTTCAATTATCTGCGGGAACTTACGTTTTGAGAATAAATGGCTCAGAGTCATTAACTCAAAAATTCATTTATATGCCCTAATTTAGATTAGCGTATTATTATGAAAAACTGCCTCTCTTGCAAAGGGGCAGTTTTTTTTTATCATTTCTATTGTTAATTGTATAATTTTTTATAATTTTGTAATAAGATTATTTTATCTTATTTATAAAGGTATAAAAAATGGAAACAATTCAAAGCTATTTGGATAATCTTATTAACGACCATACTCTAATCGAAAGAGCATTAGTAATGTTCGAAAAAGAGATTGCTAAGGGCGAGCAAATGAACCCCGATATAGCATTATCGCTGATTACATTTTTGGAAGACTATGGCGACGAGTGCCATAATCAAAAAGAAGAACAATTTTATTTCCCTTTATTGTTGGAGAGAGGTTTGCCACCAATGGGACCAGTTGCTGTAATGCTGGAGGAACACAAATCCGAACGGAATTACCTTTCGGAAATCAAACAGATGATTGCAAAATTTAAGATTAACAATACATTCAATCCTCAATTAACAGAAACAACGGCAGAATATGTGGAACTGACCAAAAATCATATATGGAAAGAAAATGATATTCTTTACCCAATGGGCAAGAGGATACTTTCTACACAAGATGGAGTGGACTTGCTACACAAGTTCGAAGAGTTTACTTTTTCTCGTTTCGGACAAGACGGATATATGCGTTATAGCGATATGATTGATGCATTCGAACACCAGACGGGCGGCAAGGTAAATATGTTAGCGGGATTGCAGTTGGATGTGATAACTAATATGTTGGATGCTTTGCCAGTCGAGCTTTCGTTTGTTGATGAAAACGATATTGTGAGATTCTATACCCACCAGAATAAGAAAAAGATATTTCATCGTTCACTTTCGGTTATCGGACGAACGGTTCAAAAGTGCCATCCCGAAAAAAGTGTTCATATGGTAAATAAAATTTTAGCGGAAATGAAAGAAGGCAGTCGCGATAAAGCTGATTTTTGGATTAACTTCGATTCGATGTTCGTTCATATTTCCTACTATGCTGTCCGAGATGATAAAGGCAACTATCAAGGATGTGTGGAAATGGTGCACGACATAAAACCTTATCGGGATTTAGAAGGCGAGAAAAGGTTACTATAATAACCTCATAAACAAAATAATCAATAATATTGTGTTGGAATTTTCGAACCATCAAGTTTCTTTGGTGGTTTTTTTTATATTTTTGTTTTAATAATTTTGTTGAAATAAATAATGATTAATAATCGAAAATGCCTGAAAAATTAAATAATCTGCAATCAATTCTGAATTGCGAATTATATTTGGACGAAACTCACAGAATGCTTTATTCGACGGATGCTTCGGATTATTCCGAAAAACCATTGGGGGTTGCCTACCCCAAAAGCAAAGATGACATCAAAACAATTATCAAGTTTTGTTACGAACATTCTATTCCTATAATCCCTCGCGGCGGTGGAACGTCACTTGCAGGTCAAGTTGTTGGTAATGGATTGGTTGTGGACATTTCGCGATATATGACACGAATAATCGAAATTAATTCCCAAGATAGGTACTGTTGGACCGAAACTGGGGTTATACCTGATGTGTTGAATAAGGAATTAGAGCCGTATAATTTATTTTGGGGACCCGAAACATCAACATCTAATCGCAATACAATTGCAGGAATGGTCGGCAATAATTCGTGCGGAACTCACTTTCCCGTTTATGGCAATACAAGGGAAAATTTGCTCGAAGTTAAAGGGTTTCTTTCCGACGGCAGCGAAGTGCACTTTACTCAGCTAAGTAAAAAAGAGTTTGAAACATCGAATGGGAAAGAAAAAGAAATTATTTCCAAAATTATTGATTTGCTTATTGATGATAGATTACAAAAAACTATCAAGGATGTATTTCCAAAACCTACAATTAGACGGCGAAATAATGGCTACGCAGTGGATTATCTAATCGATTCGGACTTAATTAACCACAATGGCAAACCAATTAATTTATGCAATTTGATAGCCGGAAGCGAAGGAACTTTGGTGTTTCTGACTGAAATAAAGCTTCGCCTTGTGGAGCGACCTCCGAAGTTTGTGGGAGTTATAGCCGCCCACTTCGAAAATTTATATGAATCACTGAAAGCTAATATTTTAGCAATCGAAAACGGAGCAACTGCTTCGGAATTAATCGATAACACAATCATAGAATTATCTAAGCAAAATCCCATTCAGGTGCGGAACAATTTTTTTGTGGAAGGAAATCCCGAAGCAATTTTGGTAATAGAGCAAACAGGCAATTCCGAAGAAGAATTAGAGATGAAGTTGCAAAAGGTGGTTAGATTGCTTAAAGAAAACGGCTTAGGATATTGTTATCCAATAATCAAAGGAAATGAAATTAATCGTATTTGGGAATTGCGAAAGGCTGGGCTGGGACTGCTTTCGAACATAACAAGCGATGAGCGAAGCGTAACGGTAATCGAGGACACAGCAGTCGATATCCACGACTTACCTGAATACACAAAGGAACTCATTCAGCGGATGAACAAGTTGGGAATAAAAATTATAACTTACGCCCATGCGGGCAGCGGAGAATTGCATTTCCATCCAATATTAAATTTAAAAACTCCCGAAGGAGTGGAACAATACCGTCAAGTAATTTGGGAAACGGCAAAAATTGTAAAAAAATATCGTGGCTCGCTATGTGGGGAGCACGGCGACGGTCGGCTACGTGCAGAGTTAATTCCATTTATGTATAGCGACGAAATCTATGATTTATTTAAAAATATAAAAGCAATCTTCGATCCCAAAGGCATACTGAACCCCGGAAAAATAGTCGATGCCCCCCGGATGAACACATCTCTTAGGATTGATTATAGAACTAAATTGCCCGAAATTAATACTTATTTTGATTATTCGGGCGACAATGGATTTCACCACGCCATCGAGCGTTGCAATGGCTCGGGAGATTGCCGCAAACCTAACGGATTTGCCGGAGTTATGTGTCCGAGTTACCGAGCAACATTGAACGAAAAAGACTCCACGCGAGCAAGGGCAAATATATTGAGAGAAATCCTTATTAATTCATCTAAACCCAATCCGCTGGCATCTTCGGAAATTAAAGAAGTGATGGAACTATGCTTGTCGTGTAAAGCCTGCAAAAGTGAATGCCCGTCGGGCGTGGACATCACCAAGTATAAAGCAGAATTTTTGCAACATTTTTATGATGAATACGGAACTCCAATGAGTTCGAAACTGATAGCTTACTTACCTAAACTAAATAGATTACTATCTTTTTTCCCCGATTTTTCAAATTCTATTCTACAAAATTCAATTGTTAAAACTATTTTATTTAAATTATTGAACTTCAACAAAGAAAGAAATTTACCTAAATATAGTAACCAAACATTGATTGATTGGTACAAGAAGAAATACATTGCAAAGGAAACGGAAAAAGTTGTTTATCTATTTGCCGATGAATTTACGAATTATAATGATGCAGAAATTGGAATAAAAGCCATTAAATTATTGGATTATATGGGCTTCAAAGTGATTATTCCTAATCACATCGAAAGCGGACGGACATATCTATCGAAAGGATTGGTAAAGAAGGCAAAAACAGTAGCCGAAAAAAATGTTGAATTACTCCATAGCATAATATCAAATGATAAACCACTAATAGGCATTGAACCATCGGCTATTTTAACTTTTCGAGATGAATATCCCGAATTGGTGAGCGAACAGCTTTATGATAAGGCTAAACAACTTGCCAAAAATTGTTTATTGTTCGATGAATTTTTCTTGAAATATTTTGAACCAAACGCAATAGCTAATGAACAAAACAAGACAGTTCATCTCCACACCCATTGTTACCAAAAAGCTTTAACAAAAGAGGGCACATTGGTACAAATGATTGAAAAAGCAACGGGATACAAAGTTCGCCAAATCCAATCTACTTGTTGCGGAATGGCGGGGGCATTTGGCTACGAAAACGACAAATATGAAATTTCGATTAAAATTGCAAATTTGAATCTAATACCCTACATCAACAAACTACAAGAGGATGATGTTGTGTTGGCAAATGGAACTAGTTGCCGTCATCAAATAAAAGAACTCACTGGCAAGAGGGCTTTACATCCAATTGAATTATTATATAATCAATTAATGAATGGCGAGGTTAATTAAGTATTATTACTTAAAATATTAAAATTAAAATTCGTCAATTTATTAATGAAAAAGTATTATCGCTAATGAACAAAAAAATTGCACTAATTACTGGCGCAAACAAAGGAATCGGCTTAGAAACCGCCAAGCAACTACTTGAGCTAAACTACGATGTATATCTAAGTTCACGCGATATAGCAAAAGGAATGGAAGCAGTAGATAAATTACAACAGATTGGATTATCGCCCCGTTTTGTTCAAATTGATGTAACTAATCACGAAAGTATAAAGCAAGCCAAACAACATATAGAGCAAGAAGTTGGCAAAATTGATGTATTAATCAATAATGCTGGCATCATGCTCGATAAAACTGGCGTTTTGGATATGCCTATTGATGTTCTTGACACTACATTGAAAGCAAATTTATATGGTCCGCTAATGATGATACAAGAATTTTATCCGATAATTAATCCCAATGGAAAAATCATTAATTTATCGAGTATTCTTGGTCAATTGAAATCTATGAAAAACTACTCCCCCGCTTATAGTATTTCCAAAACAGCATTGAACGCACTAACCCGCCAAACCGCTGCTGCACTATATAAACATAATATTGCCGTTTATTCAGTTCACCCCGGTTGGGTTCGAACAGATATGGGTGGTAAGGATGCGGATATGGACGTCCAAGATGGTGCTTACACTTCAGTTTGGTTAGCAACCGAAGGCACTATGGAACAAACCGGTAAATACTTTTACAGAAAAAATGAATTAACTTGGTAATAAATTATTTTTGTTTAACTAAAAAATAGAGGTATTCTATGAAAAAACTATCATTATACTTAACCGCTTTTCTTTTTGCAGCTTTTATGTTTTGGGCTTGCGAGGACACAACTACTAACCCCGACGACAACAACACGAAGCCCAAGCCAAATGCACCAACACAATTAATGGCAACAAGCAAAGACTCAACTTCAGTTATTTTAAAGTGGACCTCATCCACATCCGAAACTGATGCATTGTTTGCAGGTTATGTTTTGAAAGTTACAGGTGGCAACACAATGGCACCAATTGCAATTGCAAAAGGTCAGAAAACTTATACTGTTGCGGGTTTAGAAGAAGGTATTGAATATACTTTTTCGTTGCAAGCAAAATTCACAAACGAAGAACTCTCCGATGCGGCTACAATTAAATGGTCGCCTGCATCTCGTTTTGAAACAAACGAAAACGATGCAGACATAAGAATCTATGAAACTGCTTCGAGTTTTGGTAGCGGTTTGCAATTATATGGCACAAACAAAAAACCCGTAACATTGAAAGTTGCAGATGGTTCTAAATGGACTTTAGGATTATCCACCAAGACGGGCATAATTCTGGGTTCACCAAAAGAATTGGACTATAACTACGGTTCGACCCCAACTGCCGCAACCGAAATCGCTGATGTAATTACTGGAATAAATTCCTTAGATGAATTTTTTGATAGCCAAGCCTTATCGTCCAAAACATTTGCATCCAAAACTATCGATTTGAGCAAATACAACACAAATATTGCTTTCGCATTACGCTACAAACAAGCGGGTAAAACCGAATGGAACTACGCAAAAGTATTCATTAAATATGTTAGCGGCAACTTCTTGCAAGGAGCATCTGGCAACCGCTATATTACTTTAATTGTTTCGCACCAAGAAAAAACTGGCGTTCCTTATGCAATTACTCGCGAATTAGAACAATCCAACAATAATATTAAATAAGGGAGATTACCAATGAAGAAAGTATTAATTTTAATGTTAATCTTTGGAATATTTGTTTCCGTTACAAATTTGGATGCTCAAAAGAAATCCAATAAGCCAATCGAAGGCAAAGTGGTTAGTATGAATGATTTAGCAATTGGTAGTTTCCAAACATGGACAAAAGAAGCCGCCGAAGCCGAAGCCGCCAAAGGTACTCCATTTGTATTTATGTCGGGCACCGGCAAAAAAGCTCAAATTTACTTTGTTTACAATGAAGATGGCACTTTTGCAAGCAAGAAGTTAGCTAAATATGCCCATAATGCAAAGGTTGGAATTGTTGGCACTGTTAAGAAAATTAATGGTATCAACATCTTAATTATGGAATTAATCGATACAATGTAATTTGTAAATCATTAATTATAAAAAAGAGCCATCCACTAATAGGTTTGGCTTTTTTTTTTACAAATAATACGAAATCCATCGAAATGATAAATATGAATATTTAAACGAAAAACCTTAATTTTACAAAAAAAATTTATAACATTATGCAAAAATTACATTTTAACCTTAAATCGAGCGTTCTATTACTTTTTGTATTTATATTTGGGTGGGCTAACCTTCTTTCTCAAATTGCTCAATACACCCAAAACCACATAAAATACTTAGCAAGCGATGAACTGGAAGGAAGATATCCCGGAACTACAGGAATAGCCAAAGCAAGGGATTATATTGCCAATCAATTTGGTGCGTTTAACCTAAAAAAACTCAACAACGATTATTTGCAAAAATTAGATGTGGGAATTGGTTATAAATTGGGCGAAGGCAACGAAGTGTTTTTTAGTGTAATAATACCCAAGCCAGGCGTTCCAATCGACAAAGTACGCCCCGTAAGGAAAACTTGGGAAATCGGCAAGGACTGGATGCCAATGAGTTTTTCGGAAAACAAGCAAATCGAAGCCTCGATGGTGTTTTGTGGTTACGGAATTACCGCCAAAGAATTAAATTACGACGATTATGAAGCAATTGATGTTAAAAATAAAGTAGCAATAATTCTTACCAATTCTCCCGAAGGCGAGAAGGAAGATGGCAAATTTGCTAATTATATCTCGTATCAATCCAAATTACAAAACGTTCGCGAGCGAGGTGCTGTAGGTGTGATTTTCATCAAAATAAAAGGCGATTCTGCAAATGTTTTTGTGCCATTGGATAGGGATAGATTTGCTCAAAATTCGGGTTTAGTCGTGATACAAGTGAACCGAAATAGAATTGCGGAATATTTCCCAAACAATTCACTATTTCCATCCGAAATTGAAATAAACAAAACACAAAAGCCAAAAAGTTTCGATTTACCAAATTCGACAATCAGCATTAAAGTAAATTTGGAAGAAAACCGCGTTCCATCCGAAAACGTTGTTGGATTTGTCGAGGGAACTGATGCTAAGTTGAAAGAAGAGTTTATTGTTATTGGAGCCCACTACGATCATTTAGGTTATGGAGGTCCAACCTCGAATTACAAGGGTAAAAAGCCAATGGTTCACAATGGTGCCGACGACAACGCTTCGGGAGTTGCAGCAATGATGGAATTAGCAAGAATAATTAGCCAAAATCCCGCTAAACGCTCGGTATTGTTTGTTGCCTTCACCGGTGAGGAATTAGGATTGCTTGGTTCGAACTACTTCGTAAATAATTCGCCAATCGATCTTCAAAAAGTATCTTTAATGATTAATTTAGATATGGTAGGACGATTGAAAAATAATACTTTGTATGCAATTGGCACGGGTTCGGCAGCGGAGTTAGATGAAATCATCACTCAAATTAGCGAACAAGATACACTAACAATCACCAAAAGCGAATCACCAATTGGTTCGAGCGACCAAACCTCTTTTTATATCAAAGGTGTGCCCTCTATTATGTTTTTTACTGGAGTTCATTTAGATTACCATCGTCCTTCGGACGATTGGGACAAAATTAACTATGATGGAATGGCAAAAGTAATTAATTTTCTCACTAAGGTTGTGGTCGAAACCGCCAATAAAGAATCAAAATTAACTTATGTAAAAACTTCGGGGGCGATGGATCCAAGCAATACATCAGGGCGAGGAATGGGTGGAATTAAGTTCGGAATTATTCCAAATTTCGAAACAAGCAAAGAAGGATTGAAAATTGCGGGGGCATCCCCCAATTCTCCTGCCGACAAAGCAGGATTGAAGGAAAACGATATTATTTTATCTATCGACGAGCACCCAACCAAAAATATCCAAGATTTTATGTCGATATTAAAGGATAATTACAAACCTGGCGACGAGGTCAATGTCCGATTTTTAAGATCTGGCAAAGAACAATTGGTTAAAGTTAAGCTCGAAAGTAGATAGAATAATAAGATTTATAAATCGTTATATCATTAAATTAAAGGAGTTTATATGCCAAATGTAGAGGTGTTCGAAAACGCCCATCAATATAGAGATTACGAAATAGTGCATTCAAATCCAGAGTTTACTTCGGTTTGCCCCAAAACTGGTTTGCCCGATTTTGGTACAATCACAATTCAATATGTACCCGATAAACTGTGTTTGGAATTAAAATCGCTTAAATACTATTTTTTGGAATTTCGCAACAAGGGAATTTTTTACGAAGATGTTACAAATCAAATCCTAAATGATTTGGTGGAGGCTTGCCAACCAAAATCAATGGAGGTTATCTCGGAATGGACTACACGCGGTGGAATTTCGTCAACTATCATTGCAAAATACAATAAAGGCGAAAATGATCAAATTAGGTAAAGATTTCGTTTGGGAAATGAGCCACCGATTGCCATTTCATAATGGATGGTGCAAGAATATTCACGGTCATTCCTATAAAATGCGTTTAGAACTTGTTGGAGAATTGGACGAAAACGGAATGCTTATCGATTTCTATGATATCGATAAAGTCGTTAAGCCAATAATTAACACCTACGACCATTCTATGCTTGTGGACGAAAACGACGAAACAACACTCAAATTTCTAAAGGAAAATAATTTTCGCTATGTTGCAATTAAATTTACAAGCACAAGCGAAAACATTGCTATAAATTTTGCTCATCAATTTGCCGAGGAATTCCGAAAACAAAAAAATATTAAAGAATTAACAGTACGTGTTTACGAAACTTCGGATGCTTTTGCAGAGTATTCATTAAAATTGAATGATTAGATGCTAACAAAAGAAGAAAAAATTAATAAAATCCTTCGATTAAAAAAGGAGAAAAACGCAATAATCTTGGCTCACTATTATCAAGATGGTGATATTCAGGATATTGCAGATTTTGTTGGGGATTCATTGGCATTAAGTCAGCGAGCAACTCAAGTGGACGAGGATATAATTTTGTTTTGCGGAGTTCATTTTATGGCAGAAACCTCAAAAATTTTAAATCCATCAAAAAAAGTGGTTATTCCCGATTTGAATGCAGGTTGTTCGTTAGCCGACTCTGCCAAACCCGAAGAATTCCAAAAATGGATAGAACAATATCCCGATAGTGTGGTTGTTACCTACATCAATTCGACCGCAGAGATAAAGGCAATGTCCGATTTAATTTGCACATCTTCGAATGCGGTTAAAATCGTTGAATCGATTCCAAAAGATAAAAAAGTGCTATTTGCTCCAGATAAGTTCCTTGGTGCTTATGTGCGTCTTTCCACAGGACGGTATTTGGAATTATGGAACGGAACTTGCCAAGTCCACGAAATGTTTTCTGAGGAAAAAGTAATCCAACTTACTAACGAACATCCCGATGCAATCGTGTTGGCTCACCCCGAATGCCCACCCAATATTTTGAAATACGCCCATATAATTGGCTCGACAACCAAGATAATTGATACTGCTGTTAATTCCAAAGATACCAAATTCATCATTTTAACAGAGCCCGGCGTTATCCACGAAATGAAGAAAAGAGCACCACAAAAAACTTATATAGATGTGCCCAATTTAGATGGATGCAGTTGCAACGAATGCCCTTATATGAGATTGAACACTTTGGATAAAATCATTAATTCATTGGAAACTCTTCAACCCGAAATTGAAATTCCCGAAGAAATTAGATTAAAGGCATTGATACCAATCCAAAGGATGCTGGAGATTAGTAAATGATTTACGAGCAAATCAAAAAATTGCCAGAAGATTACGTAAAGTCTCGTATCGCTCAGTTTCTTGCCGAAGATGCACCAAATGGTGATGCAACCTGCGAATTAACTATCGACCCTAACGAAACAACAACAGCCAAAATAATTGCCCAAGCAAATTTAGTCTTCGTGGGGGAATTTGTTCTTCCCTATTTTTTTTCTTCAGATTTCGATTTTTCCTTGAATTTCCGCGATGGCTACGAAGTTCACCAAGGGCAAACTATTGCAATTGTAACGGGCAACAAACGCTATATTTTACTTGTGGAACGCACGCTACTCAATTTATTACAAAGAATGTGCGGAATTGCCAATTTAACAAGTGAATTTACCAAATTAGCTAATCCTTATGGAGTGAGAATTTTAGATACTCGCAAAACTGCACCCGGATTGCGATTATTCGACAAATATGCCGTAGCCGCCGCCGGTGGCACTAACCACAGAACCAATCTTTCCAATGGTATTTTAATCAAGGATAATCACATTTCTGGAAAAAATTTAAAAGAATTGTTAATTGAAGTAAAAAACAAAAATAGCAACAATTTGTTTATTGAATTAGAAGTAGATACAATCGAGCAATTAAAGGCTGCATTGGAAGTTGGTGTGGATGGAGTATTGCTCGATAATATGTCGCCCAATCAAATTCGAGAATGTGTTCGGCTCATCCGTTCTCACCAACTGGGAAACCACATCTTTGTTGAAGCAAGCGGCGGAATTAACCTGCACAATATTCAGGGTTACCTTGATACGGGAATTGATGCAATATCGATTGGAGCACTAACCCACACTGTTAAAGCCGCCGAAATCCATTTAGAAATCGATTAGAAATCTTGCCTATATTTAAATATTTATTTAAATAAATCAGAAAAAACAAACCTTATAAATTTACAAACCCTTAAGGGTTAATCAATACAAAAAAAGAGGCAATCCTTTCGGACTGCCTCCCTTTTTCAGTTCTTTAAGGAGAACTTACTTATTTGATGTGAATTACTTCTTTGGTATCAACAAATGTACCTGCATTCAAACGGATGATATAAACACCTGCTGGTAAGTTAATTGCATTGAAGTCTAACGAATGAGTACCTTCAACGAAATCAACATTGTCAGCCAAGATAGCAACCAAATCTCCATTTACTGAGTAAACTTTAACAGAAACTTTTGCTGTTGTTCCCAAAGTGAAGCGAACTCTTGTTTCGTTGGCAAATGGGTTTGGAACGGGTTCGTTCAAGAAGTGGATTTTAGCCACAGGTTCTTCCACATTGCCAATACCGTCGCATTGGATGCGGAAAATACTAGTTCTCATATATTCCATATCTTCTTGACCATTCCAAATTGCACGGATAATAGCATTGTCGGTTTTAACACTTGGAACTGTCCAAGTATAAACACTCTTCAATGCATTAACATCTTTTGCGATAAATTGCCAAGTTTTGCCACCATCAACCGAGAGTTGCAAATCGAATTTACTGATGTATTCACTTGTCCAGCGAATAGGTTCGCTCGCACCACATTTAACAATTTGACCTTTCTTAGGAGTGATAAATGTGCCATTGCCACCCAAAATTTTGAATGGTGAGCTATAAGCCAACACCTGATTGGTATTAACATCAACCATACGAACAACGGCTTCGCGAGTGTTCACTGCAGGGATTTCCCATTTAGTTTGCAATAAGCGTGAGCTAACTGGATCGGTAACTATTTTCCAATTATCTTTGCCGTTTGCACTAAATTCGAAGCGAATGGTTGCCAGATCTTCCATTGTCCATTCGATAAAGTCGATCTTGCCGTATTTGTAGATAGGATCGGTGGATGCAGGACGAGTGATTTTAATTACGTCTTCGCTCAATGTGAATGTGTTGTTACTACGGTCGATTTCGTTACCGTTGCGGATATCAACGATGCGAACCAAGCATTTGTTGGAGTTTACTTTTGGTGAATTCCAAGTGTAAACACCCGACATTAAGTTGATTGGTTCAGCGGTAATTCTCGACCAAGATGCACCAGCGTTATCCGAAAATTCAAGATAACCCATAGCATTATCCGATGGTAATGTCCAAGTGATTTGATAAGTTTTGCCAGAACGCCAGTTTTCGCCGCCATTTGGAGAAGTGATAGCAACAGTTCTAACAACATCAACGGGTTCGATTGGCATAAATTCGCCATTACCTGTTACGTTGCGACCATCTGTAGTTAATACAGCGGTGATGTTGTGCCAAGCAAATTCATATCTATCAACGAAACTATTAATTTTGAATTCCAAAGTACCTAATTTAGTCCAAGTTTTAGGAACAATAACGCCTTCGGGACGAACATAACCATCATAGTCGATTTCGATTGTTCTCAGGTTAGCAATTGGGTTGATACCGTCCTTGGTTGGACCCGAATATGCCGCTGAGTAACCTTTGTTTTTGTAGTTTTGGAATGGGTTTTCGTCCACATTTGTTAATCCGACAAACTCGAGCGAATTGTTGTCGAATGTTAAACCAAATGTACAGTTACCCGGAGCCCAATCGCCGCCTGTATTTTGGATAAAGACGTTAACATAGATTTTATCGCCTTTCTTTTCAGTCGAACCCATAACTTTATAGCTAACACCACCTTGCAAAGCATAGTTGTTGTTTTTCTTATCGTTGCGTTTTCCACCATTAGCCAAGAATTCTTTGGCAGCATTATTCATTTCTTCACTGCGATTTGGATCTAATGGCGAAACAGCTTCGATTGGGTTACTTTGTGCAATCCAATCAAATGCTTTAGGAACAGCTGGATAGGTTACAACACCAAGGTCTGTTAAACGAGTTAATTTGTTCGAGTTACGGTCGGTTAAATCGCGGTCGATTGCATTTACCAAACCATCACCCGTAACATCGGAACGATAGACGGACGAACCTATATCGGCGCGAACTTGAACACGGTCGATTGCATTGATTTGACCATCACGATAAACATCACCAGCTACCATTGCAGCCATTTTATTCGAAGTCGATACAATCTGACCAGCAGTAAAGTTCAATGAAGTTTCGTCGAAACCTACGATGCTTGGACTGATTTGTGTTTGACCGTATGCCGAGAATAAACCTGTTCCCGAATATTTGTCGTCGGTGGATACTTGCATATAATCATTTGCAGTTGGAGTTGAGTTTTGACCCCAGCTTTGGAAGTCCCAACCCGATTCAATTGTCCAAGTCTCCAAATTATCACCATCAAACATAAATGGTGCAGCAAAACGGGACATAACTGGCAAGTGGTTTAAATGTTCTACTACTGCAAAGTAGTTGCCGTCTGTTAAGTTGGTGAATACAAATGGCACATTTGCAAAATAAGAACCATTTGTTCCACGAGTTGTTGGATCTAATGCTGTTGCATTGGAAGTAATGTAGCCTGTTCCTTCTTTGGTTGCACGCAATTCATTGGGCTGACCAGCACTTTCGGAGAACAACGATGCTTTGATACCTAATGTATTATATGTTGAACCCAAATTAACTATGTTATTGTTGCTACCAGTGTGGAAACCTTCCAATAATACTCTTAAAGTAAAGTTGGATGGAGGAGTAACTGTAAACAAATTACCTTCGGTTTGCAAAGTTGGAATGCTTGTGTATTCCCAAGGAATCGAAGCATTTATAGTGGAACGACCTCGCAAGCGTAATCTTGCATTGGTTAATGCAGCACTTAATGGTCCTTGGTCGTTGTATGTTTCGTCATTGTTTTCGTCGGGATCTGTGATTGAAATATTCAAAGATGCAGCATATTGTGGAGTTGTTGATGTTCCAGCAAACCTATATGCAGTTGTTGTTAATAAACTTAATGCATTGGTATATGCTACTGCATATTTATCACTTGCCACAAATTGATAAGGCTGAATAACTTGACCACCTCCACCGAACAAACCGAATGACATATCTGCATCTTGGTTCAATGCATTGCTACCCGAACGGAATGCTACTTCGTCAAAGTGGAATCCTACCCAACGAACGCGTAAGTCTGTTGTTGTGTTAGGCACTTCTTGCTTTACTATTGGTTCAACCAATTTCAAATATGGACGAGTGCTTCGGTAGCTTATTCCATTACCATTCAAGCCAACGTTGCCTATGATTAATGCTTGATGGTTGCTATTTGTTGATGGTACTGATTTATACCAACCATTATTGACAAACGAACCGCCATCGAATGCAAATGCGGCAACTAAGTTCTTTTGATAATTTGTTGGTGTTGTCGTGAAATCTTTAGCGTATGTAGTTAATGCACCTTGAATAAACTTGGTCAATGCCGTTGGACTTGCTTGCGATTCCACTCCCGATGCTGATTGGTCGGCGGGATAGCCATTCCAGAAACGGAATTCACGAACTTCGCCAACAAAGTTGTTGGTGCCTGTTGGTGAGGATGCAATATACAATGGGTATGTGTTCGACAAATTAGTTGTTACATTCGATCCCAATTGTTGTGTTAATACATCTTCGGTTTGGGGCAAACCATCAATATAGAAGCGAACATTACTTGTGCCTGTTCCGTTTGCTAAATTAACCAAAACGCCTACATGTGTCCAGATTTTACCTAACAATGTTTCGTTTGGCACTACTAATGGTTTAGTTGCATCACTTGTTGCTGTTAAGATTGTTCCACTTGAATTAACAACCAAGAATTGTAATCTTCCATTGCTCAACAATCTTAATTCATAATGAGAATTTGTTCCATTCGATTTCGATGCCAACACAAAGTAGCCTTCGGATGCAGTTGGAAATCTTTCGGGCGAAATCCACATTTCGATAAATGATACACCACGACTTAAGTTGAAATCTGTCGAACCTGGCACGTATATTTGTGCGGCTCCACCATTGCGAAGTGCAAAGTATGGTGCTACATAAAATTCGCCACTTTCGTCATAAATATCATCTTGGTTGTTGGTAGTTTTACCCTTAATTCTAATTTTTGTTGTTTTAGTATAGTTTTGGTCGATTGTGTTTCCCAAGCCTTGTAAATCCGAATATGCACCTGAATATGTTACGCTATTATATGGTTCCCATATTGCATAATTCGATTCGATTTCCACTTGGTCTAATGGCACGCCTGCGGGCGATACTGTATTATCCAAAGCATCTGCCCAGTTCAATCCACCATCGCGGCTAAATTCAATTTGCAAATCTTGCGACGACGACGATGCTATCGAACCCAAACCAAATCCAATCCAACGAATATAGAACAAATCGTCTTCTTTGTTCTTTGCTCCGTCGCCTGCGATTGGTGCGATTAATTTGATGTGTGGACGGTCGGGACGATAAACGATTGCATCGTTATCCATCACTTCGCTACATGTGTAGTTATTTAATATATTATTTCCGTATTGATATGTTACGTCTGTTGCATAATCGTTGCGATTTGCTTGGAATGTGTAGTACATATCCAACGAAATTCTCAATGAATCTGGATTTAATGGTCCCAATGGGTTGATTGCGCCAGCTGGGTCGTAAACGCCTGCGGCTTTGCTTTGGATTTCTTCTTGTGTTAATGCTGTTCTCCAAATTTTTACTTCTTTGATACCTGCATTAACATAGTCGCCTGCTTGGATGCCGCCATTTGGATTTACTCCCACCCACACTGGATGTTCGAATGTTGCCATTCTTGCATCTATTGCTTGGGTGTTGGTTGTGCGTCCCACTCTTTGACCATTTACATATAATTCCACTACATTATTGCGAACTACGCCTGCTAAATGCACCCAATTCTTGCGATGTGCCTCGCTTGCCGCATCGTTCGATAGCACTATGTTTGCATTGGCAACTGTTATTGGTTCGTTGGCTACTACTTTGCCCAAATAAATCGATGATCCATCATAACCTCTGTCTTGGAATTCGCGTACGCGGAATGCAGGATATTGTCCGTTCTCCAAATACAATAAAAATGCTCCTTCGCCAGGGGAGGACGACCCACCACTGTGGGCTATAATTCCCGGTTCGGTTCCGGCTGCTCCTAATGCGTTTACGTTTACCCATGCTTCAACTGTTAATTGAGTTGGCAAACTATAATTTTGCGCTGTCTTTAGATATGCACATTGTCCGTCCAATTGAACAAAAAATGTGCGACCCAACACAAAGTTGAATTCGCTTGTTCCAAAGGGTGTTTCTAATGTTCGGCCTGTGATTGGCGAGCCGCTTCCGGTTGGCGACAATTGTTGCAACTTAAAGCGTGCTTTTTCGCTTCGTTGTGCAAAATATGGGTCGGCTTTCCAGATTACTCGCAATACTCCTTTCCAATTGAATGGAACGGGCGATCCATCGGGTTTTGTTACGGTATAGCCTGGTAGTATTCCGGTTGTTGTTTCTATATCGCCATCAGCTAAATTTGCATAATTGACCACTGTTGCTAAGGCTGAGGTCTCGGCAAATCGGAATGTGTTTGTATAATTTATTCCGCCATCTATCGAGTATGATGCTTGGTATGCCAATGCATCTGTTCCATAGTTATATGTTGCTGTGTTTACCAATCCCGAACGCTCAAAGTATATTGGATAGCCATAAATAGTGCCACCTAACGACGAGTATTTATAGTACTTATTTACAACTTCTTTTGGTCCGTTTGGATTTAATATTGTTATACCTTTGATGTTGATATCTGTTGGATTTGTTACTGTATAGTCTGTATTCAATGTTAATGTTGTTCCACTGGTATTGGTTACTGCAATATTAGGTATGCCACTTGTTTTGATTGCTATGCCTGTTTGGTCGGACGCACCTAATGTTGCATAGTTAATAATGTCGAATTCTATCCTGCCAACAAATGTTCCCCGGCCTGTCGATGATGGAACAAAGCCCGAGCCACTGTTGTAGGTGATTTCCCATTCTGCATATCCAGTTCCATTTACGATTGTGATTGCTCCATAGCCATTTGCACTATGATAGGGCGATGTTATCGTCGGGACGGGACTTGACTGATCCACATTGTAGCTTACGCTATCTGTTTGGTGTGCTGTGTAAGTTAATGCCGCTGGTTGCAAAAAACTTGTGTTGTAGGTAACGGGAACTGTGAACGACCCCAATGCTGGCGCCGATGCACTTGTGGATTTCACCCACAATTCAACTCCAATCTTGTTACCCAATCTGCGGTATTTCAGCGAAAAATCGTAGTACGATTGAGCAAATGTCTCGCTCAAAAATCCAACCACTACAAATAGCACTGTTGCTACGATTGCTATTTTCCAGATTTTGTTGGTCGATTTTCTCATAATTATTTCCTCTATTTTATTATACATTTTGTTTTCAAATTTTTATTTACTCATTCTTCTTTATCTGATTTTGGAACTCACCCCCCTTTTTGGAACTCACCCCCCCTGCCCCCCTCTCGTGCTAAGAGAGGGGGGGGATGCTCCCCCATCTTTGTAAGAGGGGGACGGGGGAAGTTCCTTTTCCCTTGTCCCCTCTTCGTAAGAGGGGGTTGGC
>CALKJQ010000059.1 GCA_937995785.1 Candidatus Kapaibacterium sp. | reverse complement strand
TATTTTGGATAATTATAATTTAGGTTTCAAACTTGGATATGGTTTTGCCGATAAGAAAATCAATTACGAATTGATGTTGCGAATTCCATTGGATGAATACGGTCAATATAATATTAGTTTTGGTTTGTTCAATTCCCTAATTCGTTCGGACGACCCTAATCTCATTAGAACATCAACAATAACCCTCAACAGCCTTTTAACAGGATATGATTATGGTGATTATTATTATGGGAAGGGTTATGAAGTGTCGTTTTCGGCAAGTTTTGGTCAATTAAGATTTATCCGTCGAGATGTTTTCGAACGACCTACTTCATATAAGTTATTTTTTCGCTCCGAACATCAAAGCAATGCAATAAGGAACTCCAATTTCTCGATATTCAAAAGTAAAGATATTAGAATAAACCCTCCAATAATTGATGGATTGTCCAATTCATTTGGACTGGAAATTAACTGGAATTTTAATAAAGCTCGCCGATTATCGACGATAGGATTCCATATAGGTGGCGAAATATCCTCCAAGCAGTATTTGAAATCGGACTTTGATTTTTTACGGTTGCAATTCTTGTTGAATTGGCGACAAAAAACGTTTCCTCTTGCCCGATTAGACATAAAAATGGCTGCAGGCTTATTGGTTGGGGATATCGTCCCTCAAAAATTTTTTAGCATCGAATCATCATCTTCGCTAATTTCGGCAAACACTGCTATGCGTGGCGCTAGCGAAAAAGAATTCTATGGCAATAAATATGCAACTTTATCATTCGAGCATAATTGGGGAGAAATCATTCCAGGCTTGATTAGAATACCAAATATTGCTGAGTTTGGAGTTGAATTTATTAATTACATAAATATGGCATATACTCAATTCGATAATTCAACAAAATTTGCTAAATATGATGGTAAAATCTATATGCCAAATTCAACATCATCAACCGCCGATAAATTTTATTACGAATTAGGTCTTGGCTTAAATCGATTGTTTATTTTCTTTCGAACTGATTTAACAATTAGATTAAGCCAAGTGGAACGACCTAAATTCTTTTTCACTATCACAAGCGCCAATTTTTAGTAAAATGCACTTGTATATGCAAGTATCAAAAATTAATTTTTATCGTAGAACTCTTTGATAGTTTGCACTACAAATTCAATTTGTTCTGAACTCAACTCGGGATATACGGGCAACGAAAGCACTGTATCGGCAAGTTTATTGGCAATCGGATAATCGTCGTCGCGGCAATTCAAGTAATTGAAGCACTCTTGCCTATGGAATGGAACGGGATAATAAATATCGCAACCTATTGAATTTTTCGACAAAAAGTCGCGCAATTCATTTCTTTGGGAAACTTGAATAGTAAATTGATTATAAATATGGTGATTTGGTTGTCCGCTATTTTGGTAAATTTCTTGTGGAACAATTACTTTATCGAGCAGATTGTATTTTTCGAAAAACTCACGATACAAATTAGCATTCTTCTGACGACCTTTATGCCAGCTATCGAGATACTTTAATTTGATATTTAGAACAACAGCCTGAATTGCATCTAATCGGAAATTGCCCCCAATAAACTTGTGGTAATACTTTGGGTTCATACCGTGGTTTCGCATTTGTTTGAGCTTTGTTGCTAATTCGTCATCATTAGTTGCAATTAAACCACCGTCGCCAAATGCACCAAGATTTTTAGATGGATAGAACGAATAACAACCTATTTCGCCAATACCTCCGACAAATCGCCCATCTTTGTATTGCGTCCCGAGAGCTTGTGCGGCATCTTCGATAACGGGTATGTTATATTTCTGTGCAATTTTAGTTATGCTATCCATGTCTGCTGATTGTCCAAACAAATGCACGGGCATAATTGCTTTTGTTTTGTTTGTAATTTTTGCCTCGATTAAATCGGGGTTAATGTTGAATGAGTTAGGTTCACTATCAACAAAAACTGGTTTTGCAAATAGTCTTGCCACACATCCTGCAGTGGCAAAAAACGAAAATGTTGGTAAAATCACCTCATCGCCAGGTCCGATACCGAGCACCATCAATGCCATCAAAATAGCATCGCTTCCGCTCGAAACTGCGATAGCGTGTTTAACTTTTAGGTAATCCGCAAGATTCTTTTCTAATGATTCTACATCTGCACCCAAAATACACATCTGTGTTCGTGCAATACGCAACAATTCAGGTTCTACCTCATTGGCTATTGTTGCGTATTGGGCTTTCAAATCTAATAATGGAACGTTCATAATTTTTGTAAAATTTAAAAATGCAAATTAGGTAAAAATCGAGTTAGAACTGAACAATTGGAGAAATATTGCTCTGTTATGTTTTTCAAACAACTACGAATAGATAAAGAAATATATCTGAATATATTACTTTTTCTTGGTTGTTGAATTCTTTGGTTTATTTAATTGCTTGGGGGCTCCGGGAATTGTTCTACCTTGTTTAGCCGCAATTTCTTGGGCTTCACGCATCCGTTTTTGCAACCAACCTTCTTTTTTGGGCATTTTCTTTAGGTCTTCTAATGTTAATTTGCTCTTGGAAAACTTGTTCATATACCATTGCATTAATATACTTACGAGGTTGAAAGTAAAGTAATACAAGTTCAATCCCGAAGGAAGATAGTTGAATAGCAAAGTCATCATTACGGGCATAACATAGATCATCGATTTCTGACGGGGGTCTGTTATCATTTGTTTTTGTTGAACAAACAAAGTTATACCCATCAGAAGTGCGAGACCCGAAAGTTGGCTAATGCCCATAAATGAAAACCCAAAGTCAATAATTTTATCAGGAATAGATAAGTCCGTAATCCATAGGACGAATTCTGCTTGTCGAAGTTCGATTGCATTGCGAAGCACCGAATAAAGGGCAAAAAGTATAGGCATCTGCAAAAGAATTGGCAAACAACCTCCCATAGGATTTATTCCATATTCGGAGTATACTTTCATTGTTTCTTGTTGTTGCCTTTGCATATCGTCCTTATATTTTTCGCGAACTTGATTTATGATAGGTGCAATAATCTGCATTTTCTGCGACGAACGCATTTGGGGCAAGGACAATGGGTAGAGCAACAGCTTCATCAACAATGCAAAGATTAGCAGCGAGACACCAAAATTTGGGATAAAATTGTGGATAAACTTGAATATTGGCAACATAAAATATTCGCCAATTTGACGAATACCATAACGAAAACCTAAATCGACTAATCCCTCGACCCCATATTTTTGGGCAATTGAATAATCCAATGGTCCGCCAAATATTTTATAATTTTGTGAAGTAATCCCACCCGAATATGGTATTCTGAATTCGATTGAATAAATTTTTGCTAATCCATTGTTCGGAAAATGTTTTTGTATTCCATCGATATCTACAGTTCCATCGAATGATTTGAATGGTTGTGGAATTAAAGCAACAGCAAAGTATTTGTTTTTTATAGCGGCATAATCAATTAGTCCTGTGTGGCTTTCGTTCACTCCTTCATCGTTGGCATCTAAATCGTCCAAATCTCCATTCAACGAAGCATAAGCGTGGGATGATGAGGCTTCGTCCACACTATTTCCTTCTTGATTTTTAATGCCATTACCCCAAACAATTCTATATCCACTATTAGGAATAAACTGATCCATATTAATGAATTCAGTATTGTAGTTGAGTGCGTAGGATGAGCCATAAAATGTATATCTAATCTTAATTGCTGCCTTTTCGCTTATTTGTAGGGCATAATTAATTGTTAGGGAATCCTTTTCATCCAATTTAATAGTGTCTTGGTTAATATCAGTTGTAAAAAACAAATCTCTTGTGTCGATTAAGTTATTTTGTAAAGTTCGGAACGAAAGGTATAAATCTCCTTTCTTAGTATTTATCAAATTAACGGGTTGACCATTCCATGTAAGAAAATTGTTGATAATAAGCTTTCGTATGTTTGCACCTTTGTTTGCTAAAGTTATTTGATGATATTTCGTTTTGATTGTGATTGTTTTATATTCACCTTGGGTAAATGGTGCAAAATATCCGTATTTTTCGTTTTTATTATCATTTTTCTGCAGTTGGTTTGCAATATTGGTAGTATCTTTATTTGGCTTAATGGTATCTTTTGCGACCGAATCTTTTGCCAAAACGTCTTTAAATTTTTCTTTTGGTTCCACTGATCTTTGTTCAGTGGAAAGGTACATCATCCATACAATAATGATACCCGTTATTAAAAGTAGTGCTAATACGCTTTTCTTATCCATAATTTTCAAATTTAAGAATTACAAATTTATTTAGAAAAAAACTTTTTAAGGTTAATTTTGTTAATTTTTTCGGGAACAGGGTCGAAACCACCTTTGTTAAATGGGTTGCAACGAGCAATTCGCTTTACCGACATAATCGTGCCATAAAAGGCTCCAAACCTACGAATAGATTCCATCGAATAATCCGAACAGGTTGGATAGAACCGACACGATGGTGGCAAAAAAGGCGAAATTGCCTTTTTATAAAACTTAATCAATAATAGAAGTATTTGTTTCAATTTTTTTCTTTTTGTTTAAGATATTTTCTAATGCTTTGTATATTTGTGTTTCCACATCGCTAAGTTTTATTTGCCTCGGATTATTTATTTGCTGACCATGCCAAGTGATTAAAATTGCTTGCATTCCTATCAATTGTTCATTGCTTTGATTAAGTCGGATAAAATTCCTCATCGACACCCTTATAAGCCTTTTTATCCGATTACGGACAACTGCTTTTTTAAAACTCTTTTTTGGTACCGAAATGCCTACATAAATTTTATTTGGATTTGGTTCTTTACCTTTGATTAATAAATTAGTTGGTTTATTACATATTGCAATAAAAAGGTTGTCGAACCTATATTTTTTGGCTAATTCATAGGCTTTCTTAAAAGAATTAAAGCCCTTTAAAGGGCTGTAATTCAGATTATGCTTCATTTTCGGTACTTCAATTTAGAAATGCTTTGGTTCATCACTAACTGTTAGTTTATGTCTTCCTTTTGCACGACGAGCTGCCAAAACTTTTCTGCCGTTTTTAGTAGCCATTCTCGAACGAAAACCGTGTTTGTTACGACGCTTACGCAAACTTGGTTGGAATGTTCTTTTCATATTTTAACCTAAAATTTATTATTTCTATTTTTTAGAGAACTACAAAAATAACAAAAATTTACTAATTGCCAATAAGTTAGTGGATTATTTTTATCGATTTATCAAATTTTTAATGTATTGGATAATTTATTACTTAGGTATTAACGAACCTATATCTTCATTTTATTTTGTATGTCATTTTTTCTAAAGAAAAAAAACAT
Organism: Candidatus Kapaibacterium sp.; assembly: GCA_937995785.1. GTDB lineage: Bacteria > Bacteroidota > Ignavibacteria > Kapaibacteriales > UBA2268 > GWF2-33-9. Next base: position 7,717 of record CALKJQ010000059.1, on the reverse strand, counting down.
CCGATAACTTGACGTCATCGGATGAATAACTATGAAAACCAAAAGGATTATTTTATAGTCCAAATAATCCTTTTTCTTTAAATTCGATACCAGCATAGATACCATAATCGTCGAGCATTTCTTCGATACGAAGGAGTTGGTTGTATTTAGCAACCCTATCGGTGCGGGCTGGTGCTCCAGTTTTGATTTGTCGGGCATTCAATGCAACAGCTAAATCTGCAATAGTAGTATCGTCGGTTTCGCCGCTACGGTGCGATATAACAGTGGTATATCCGTGCGATTTTGCCATTTCAATTGTATGTATTGTTTCGCTTACTGTTCCGATTTGATTCAATTTAATCAATATGGAATTTGCAACTCCCATTTCGAATCCTTTTTGCAAGAATTTAGGATTAGTAACGAAGTTATCGTCGCCCACAAGTTGAATTTTATTTCCCAAAGCAGAGGTAAGTTTAGCCCATCCATCCCAATCGGATTCGCCCAAACCATCTTCAATAGAATAAATTGGGTAATTACTTATCATATTTTTGTACCAATCAATCATGTCGTCGGCTGTTTTGAGTTCACCCGTGGATTTGAACATTTTGTATTTTCCATTTTCATACATTTCGCTTGCAGCAACATCAATTGCTAATGCAATATCATCTAATGGTTTATAGCCAGCCTGTTCGATTGCAGCCAAAATTACTTCCAATGCCTCTTCGTTGGATTTGAGAGAAGGAGCAAAACCACCTTCGTCGCCAATAGATGTATTGTAGCCTTTGGATTTGAGAACTGAACGAAGTGTATGATATACTTCCGAGCCCATTCTCAAGGCATCAGCAAATGTATCAGCCCCAACAGGTGCAATCATAAATTCTTGAATATCAACGTTATTGTCTGCATGTTTTCCGCCATTAAGGATATTCATCATTGGTATTGGTAAATAGCGTGCTTGGATACCCCCGAGATAACGGAATAATGGTAAACCAAAGTAGTCAGCAGAGGCTTTTGCGGTTGCAATCGATACACCCAAAATTGCGTTGGCGCCCAATTTACCTTTGTTTTCTGTTCCATCTAATTCTATCATTATCGAATCGATTTGGAATTGTTCAGTAGCATCCATTCCGTCTAATTGTTCAGCAATAATGTCGTTCACATTATCAACTGCCTTAGTAACTCCTTTGCCTAAATAGCGACTTTTATCGCCATCGCGTAATTCCACAGCTTCGTTCTCGCCTGTGCTTGCTCCCGAAGGGACTGCCGCAACTCCAAACGAACCATCTTCGAGCACTACTTCGCATTCCAAAGTAGGATTACCGCGAGAGTCCAAAATTTCTCTCGCCCAAATGTCATAAATTGCACTTTCCATTTTTTAACCTCTATTTTAGGTTGTTAAATATGTTTTCTATTGTATTTGATAATTCAAAATCATATGATGTTAGTCCCTTTGCAGAATGGGTGGATAATGTTATACGAACTTTATTCCAACCAAAGATTAATATGTCCGGATGGTGGTCCATATCTTCGGCGGCATCAGCAATCAAATTTATAAAATGAATTGCTTGCTTAAAATTTTCGAATGTATATGTCTTTGTTAAAGTATCGGGCGAGAACTCCCACGAGGGTAGTCGCTCCATATTGGAATGGATTTCATTGATTTCTAAACGTGTATTCATAAATATCTATAAGTGGGCTTCTAATCTTTCTTGTAATACTTTTTTGGGTACTGCACCAACGATTGAATCAACAATTTTACCATCTTTAAAAATTAAAACTGTTGGAATCGAGCGAATTCCATAAGTCATTGCTACTTCTTGGTTGTTGTCCACATCAAGTTTACCAATTTTTGCTTTGCCTTCGTACTCTTCTGCAAATTGGTCGATTATTGGAGCAATCATTCGGCAAGGAGCACACCATGTTGCCCAAAAATCCACAACAACGGGAATTGGACTTTGCAATACTTCTTGATTGAAAGTATCATCTGTAAAATGAATTGGTTTCGACATAATTTCCTTAAATTTATATTTTATTTTTTTGCAAATTAACATTTTTGACGAAATTATACAAAAAAGATTAGTTACGATGGATAACATTTTGAAAATATACACTGATGGTGCTTGTTTGGGTAATCCAGGCAAAGGTGGTTTTGCTTGGATTTTAATTCGCGGGGACATTGAGTATCGACATTCTGAATCGAACCCAAACACAACCAATAATAGGATGGAACTTACCGCTATAATCTCTGCTTTAACCTTTTTCGATAGTAAAAAAACAAGCAATAAACATTATACTATCGAAATATTCAGCGATTCGCAGTATGTGGTGGATGCTATTAACAAAGGTTGGTTGAGTTCGTGGCAAAAAAATGGATGGAAGAAGTCGAACAAAGAAGCAGTGAAAAACCAAGATTTATGGGAACAACTTATTGTTTTTCTTAATAAATACGAATTTCGTTTTCATTGGGTTAGGGGTCATAACGGTGATTTATACAACGAACAATGCGACCAAATGGCAAACTCCGCAGCTGTTCAGCAATCCCCTATTTATCACGAAATGGTAAATTTAAAAAAGAATTCAAACCCAAAAATGCCACAAAACAAGCAAACTGATACTTCCAATCAATTGGAAATTAAATTGAATAAAACATCCAAGACATTAACATTAAAGCAACAAGCAAATAATCCAAATGAATTGCCACATACAATCGTCATTAATAAAGATAATTTCGATGCAATTTTCGAGAAAATAACATTACTAAAAGATCTATTAAATAAGTAAAATATGAAAAAAATTCTTTTTATAATCTTAGTGTGTTTGTATGCAACACAAATTTTTTCACAAATAGATCATACTAAAGCTGGCGAAACACTATTACTTAATGCAACCATAAAAAACGATATAGGCGAACCTGTTAATGTGGAAGTTAGATTTGTCGATTTGAATAATAAACCCGTGATTGCTCGCTCGAACGACGAAGGTACGCTCCAAGCTGTATTAAAACAAGGAACAACCTACTATGCAGTTTTTAAAAATTACATTGAAGTTGGGGGGATACATCCATTCCAAACTCCAAAAGCAGGTAAATACATTGAAGACAGCAAAATGTTCTTAATTCGAAAAATTCAGGAAAATACTGAGTTTCAGAACCTTTGGTTATTTAAACATGCCGATAGTAACTTAACAGATGAGGGAATTGCTTTCTTAGCGTATTTTAAAGAGTTTTATGCTCTTAATAAAAATCTACAATTCAAAATGGTGATTTCGGCAAACGAAATGAATTTTAGAGATTTAAGCCAATCACGAACTGAAATGGTCAATAATAAGAAGAAAACAATTAAGTTCAAAGTTACCGCCCAAGAACAACTACAACAATTTTTAGAATCTCGGACTAACACCCTAACAGCTAAATTAAAGGAATTGAATATACCTGCCAAGGTATTTAGTTTCGAATATAATACTAAAATCTCCAATACAAAACATCCAAAAAATAAGAAGTCATTAAACCAACAAAACGAGCCAAATGCATTAGTAATAATTGAAAAAATACTAAAATTATAGAATTTTCTGAATAGTTAAAGCTCTTGCCTTTTACGGGAAATATAGTGCAAGGAATCGCCCCATTCATTAAGTGCAACCTGCCGACCAGTAGACTCTATCCGCGTCGTAATACATTTGAAGCAATCACCTTGGAATTCGTCTAAACAGGGTTTTCCATTATACAATTCATAATTCTTTCGAGCATCCATAGGGGTAAGGTTTGGCATTATTATGTTAGCACCAAATAGCAACCCCTCCTCGCGTCCCCATGGGTACATTGCTTGAAGAGCAGTCGTAGCAGCTATATTAACGTCTTTGAGATATAGACGAGCTACTCCAATCATCTTAAGAGACAACTTATATATTTCTTTTTGATTATCAAAAAAGTAATCCTTGTGTTCTTTCATCGGCGTGCTGAGGTGCATAAGGTATGGTCCCATACCTATCATATCCACATCCAACTCTTTGAAAAAAACCAAATCGTTGACCAAATCTTCAATAGTTTGTTTGGGCAATCCTATCATCACACCAGTGCCAACATAATAACCAATTTCTTTTAGCATATGCAAACACTCAATCCTTTTATCATAACTCTGATTATTGGGATGAATTTGTTCGAATAGCTTACGATTAGTTGTTTCAATCCTTAACAAATAACGGTGTGCTCCAGCATCGTAAAGTCTTTTATATTGAGCGTAACTTAATTCACCAACGCATAAAGTTATTCCCAATCCATTAGGTAACGAATCACTTATAGTAATTTTTTTTATGTCTCGAACACATTCTTCGACAAAATCGACAAATGCCTCGTCGTTTCGCTCGCCCGACTGAAGGACCACCGATCCATAACCTTTTTGGGCACACCAGAGAGCTGAATCCAAAATTTCGTTTTTACTAAGGATAAATCGAGGCAAATCTCTATTACTTTTGCGAATACCACAATAAAAACAATCATTAACACAATAATTCGAAAATTCAATTAATCCTCTTAGATATACTTTCTCGCCAACATATTGCTTCATAATTTCATATGCTGTTTTTTTAAGTAGTTCCAAATCATCTTTCGAAGATATGGATAATAGTTCTAAAAGGTCTTCTTTGGAATATTCTATTTTGTTTATTATATCTAAAATTGGCAAATTTTTTTCCTAAAAAAGCAAAATTACAAAGGTTTTAATTCTCTTTGAACGAGAGGAAGATAAATTTTGAAAATAGACCCTTTACCGAGTTCAGATTCAACTTCAATTTTGCCTTTATGAACTTCGATAAAATCTTTGCAAATAGTAAGCCCAACTCCCGAAGAGGGCTCTCCCTCGGTACCTATCGTACCAATTTTGCTACCAACTTCGAACAAATGGGGAATGATATCGGGATGAATTCCTTTGCCATAATCAATAACTGAAATAACAAAATAATTTTGATTAGTATCCACATTAATATCTATTTTACCGCCACGATAACTAAATTTGATTGCATTAACAAATATATTCCGAAAAACAGCAAGAATCATATTTTCGTCACAGTTTGCAATGAACTCCTCAGAACAATTAATGTTTATGGATATGTCCTTACCTTTGGCAACATCCTCTATTGCAAAGTATGATCGATTTATAACTTCGCTTAATTTCACAAGTTGGAAATTTGGAACAATATGACCTCTTTGGAATCGGGACCATGTAAGTAAATTTTCGAGCAGTTCATTTAATCTCTTGGCTGAATTGGACATTTGTTGCTTTAGTTTTTCGCGATTTTCATTGTTTAATTCATCGTATTTTTCAAACAAAAAGTCCGTGAAATAGATAAAGTTGTGGATTGGAGTCCGCAAATCATGGGCAATTACAGAAAATAGCAAATCTTTTTGGCGAAGTGTTTCTTGTAGTGCTTCTTGTGCATCGAAAAGCTTTTGATAATTCTCGACTTCCTTGGTAACATCTCGACAAACGGCGATGAATCCCGAAAAATCGTTGTCGAATAACCCCAAACTTAACGAAATGTCCACCCAAAAGTATGTATTGTCCTTTCGGAGTAGTCTCAACCTATATTTGGGAGATATCAAATTTTGATTTTTCTTATAGGCTTCAAAAAAACTTATAAATTCTAATTCGAATTTGGATAAATCCTCGGGATGAATTTGGGACTTGATATTCTTGCCAATAACTTCGGAGGGCTGAAAACCGCGTAATTTATAATCACTAGAATTGACATATGTAATAATGTAGTTCCTATCTACATCATAAATTATGTCGTTAATTCTTTCTAAGTAAAATCTAAATTTATTGTTTATCAACTGATCTGCCAATTTTCATATTGTAAAATTATGAAAAGATATTTGAATAAAAAAGCGAAAAAATGTCGATTTTCAACTTTTCCGTCGAAATCAACCATTTATTTGGTTTAAAATATTGAAAATCATATATTTATATTTTATAGTAACTTAGTATTTTTGGTTAAAGATTTTTTTAAAACCAATTCTATTTGGAATATCTTTTTATTTTAACATTAATTATTAATTTTGAATTATAATAGTTTGAATTGTTGAAAAATAAATATCAGACATAGGAGCAGTTTTGAACGTATTTTTAGGTATCAATCCTCAAGAGCAAGAATTGCCAGAAGTATTAGAAATTGGTGGAACAACTATTCCAGCACGTGTTATTTTGTTTAATGATGACTGGCATACTTTTGATGAAGTGATAGCACAACTAATAAAGGCTATTCACTGCACACCCGAACAAGCCGAAGCCTATGCCTGGGAAGTTCATACCAAAGGGAAATCTGCTGTATTCGAAGGTGAATTGGTGGAGTGCTTTCGGGTGGCTGGTGTGTTGGAAGAAATTGCCCTCCACACACAAATTGAATATTGATTACCTTGATTTTTTCAATTCTTTACGCATACGATTTATTTCATCCTGAAGAAATCTTTCATTATGGGTTTGACTAACCAGCTCGTAGGTTATTAAAGTGTTTTGCCAAGTGGGTTTTTCAGTCTCTTCATTAACCTTTAATTTCACTTTTAGTTCTTGTGTCATATAATATTTAACTGGCAAAAATCTGTTAATACTTATTGTTAATTCCCCATAAGAATTTGTTACGGAGGTTAATTCCACATCCAACTCATTATTCATTATTGCATACAAACCTTTTCCCGTGCGGACAAACGTAATTAAAATTGATGTATCGGTTTCTGTTTTTTCGATTTTCGATATTTTCATTAAAGAGGTGCTACTGAGAACTGCTGGTGGAAATGCATTTTCAACCAATGTATCGGAGGTGCGAACAAGCCAACTCTGCATCTGCTTTTTGCAAGTTTCGCTTAAAGTAAAAAACAAAATTGGCTGGAACAAACCTCCAGGATTTGTTAAAGCCGATTCGGTGTTAAGATTTTTTGCCAACAACCTATTTCCTAATGAGTCAATCACAATAAGCGATTGCTTGCCAATATGATTTGATTTACTCCTTTGGATTGTATCTCCACCAATCACCCACTCTTTGGAGCGATATTCTAACACCTCGTATTTTAAATGATAATTGCGAAGTTTATCTATTGAATCTACTATTATTCGAATATATTCTGTTCTTTGCCTGAAAAATGGTTCCGATTCTAATGTGGAAATACTATCCAATGCTTCTAATTTATAAATCAGAGTATCTTTTGGAAAAAATTGATATTTAAAGCAAATTGTATCTTGCGATAATTCAGCATCGTCGATGAATTCGGAAGGCTCTCTGTCTTGCTGTGAATAAATCGAATATACACCAATAAGTAACAACATATTTATCAAAATTAATTTTCTCATACCTATTTCAAGTTTGGATCGAATTCAGTTACAATTACTCGTATGTCGCAATTAGAACAATCAACAAGAAACTGGTCGGAGATATCTGTATTATAGTTGTAGCTGATTGAAATACGGTCGTTAAAACTTAACTTACTCTTTAAATCATTGATTTGAATGTATCGTTTGTGAACTAAATCTTCGTAGCTTGATTTGTTGAATGACTTTTCGGTTAGTGTCTTCTTTTTAACTTTTTTTTCTATTATTTTGCTAAAATTATCCTTCGAGTCGGTGCCCAAAACTTCGATATTTATTTTCACATTACGGTTAAAACGCATCTTTATATTCAAATCATCGATAAATTTGGTAATATCCTCGTTCAAATTAGCCTTTCCGTTGGCGAATAAATCATAAGCAAGCAC
>CALKJQ010000058.1 GCA_937995785.1 Candidatus Kapaibacterium sp. | reverse complement strand
CAATTTATGGAATGGACAAAATCAATTTGGACAATGAATGCTGAAAGTGCGAGAAAAATAGGACACCCGGCACCATTTCCCGAAGAACTTCCTTATAGACTAATTCAACTTTATTCTTTTAAAGGTGATATTATTTTAGATCCATTTATGGGTAGTGGAACAACTGCTGTTGCTGCTCTGAAATCGGAAAGAAAGTTTATAGGATACGAAATAAATAAAGAATATATAGACCTTGCTACCAAGAGGTTAAAAATATACTTGAATCAATTAAAAATAGACTTTTGATAAAGTTAAAACAGATAGAATTTGTTAGGTATTTGATTGTAATGCTTAAGAATTAATTTCTATTAGAAATTATTTTAGGAAAATTTAATATAAAAAAAGGCTGTTCTGATATAAACAGCCTTTTTTTGTTCTAATTCGCTTAATTAATTATACCCAGCCACGCAATTTAACTGCTTCGGCTACTCTCGAAATAGCAATCATATAAGCAGCATCTCTCATATAAACATTGCGATTTTGTGCCAATTCATAAACGGCGTGGAAAGCAGCTGTCATCTTGGAGTCTAATTTTTCCAAAACTTCTTCTTTAGTCCAGAAATAGTTCATATTGCATTGAACTTGTTCGAAATATGAACAAGTAACTCCACCAGCATTGGCTAAGAAGTCGGGAATATTCAATATTCCGCGTGATTTAATTACTTCGTCGGCTTCGGGTGTAGTTGGACCATTTGCACCTTCGGCAATTATTTTAACAGTTGGTTTAATTTTTTGAACTGTATCTTTAGTAACTTGATTTTCTATAGCAGCGGGCACTAAAATATCCACATCTTGCTCTATCCAAGCTTCGCCTGGTAGAATTTCGAAACCTAATTCTTGAGCTTTGTTCTTGTCGATTTCTCCAAATTTGTTGGTTATACCAATCAATTCATCAAAGGTGAGACCGGATAATTTGCGGTAAGTATATGATTTCTTGTCTTCGTGGTCCCAGCAAGAAACTGCAACTGCTTTGCCACCTAATTTTACATATAAATCTAATGCATATTGACTTACGTTACCAAAACCTTGGAACGAAGCAGTAGTTTTGGTAATATCAATTCCCATAACTTTGCAAGCTTCACGAACGGTATACATAACTCCATATCCTGTTGCTTCGGTTCTTCCTAATGAACCACCTAATCCAACGGGTTTGCCGGTGATGAAACCAGGCGCTTTAACACCAGTTATTTTTTCATACTCGTCCAACATCCAAATCATATGTTGACCAGTTGTCATCACATCGGGTGCGGGCACATCTTGGATTGGTCCAACATTTCGTGCAACTTGGCGAACCCAACCACGCGCCAATGCTTCTTGTTCTCTCATTGATAAGTTGTGAGGATCGCAGATAATACCACCTTTGCCACCGCCTAATGGAATATCGACAACAGCAGTTTTCCAAGTCATCCAAGTTGCTAATGCGCGAACAGTATCGATTGTTTCTTGTGGATGGAATCGGATACCACCTTTTGCTGGTCCACGAGCATCACTATGCTGAACTCGGAAACCGCGAAAAACTTTATAAGAACCATCGTCCATTCTTATTGGAATGTTGAAATGGTATTCACGATCGGGATTGCGAAGTAAATCGCGTGTTGCTTGATCCAAATTTAGTTTTTCAGCAACTGCATCGAATTGTTGCTGAGCCATTTTGAACGGATTGAATGAACTGTCAGCCATTTTTTTTCCTTTATTTTATTTGTAATTTTTTATAAAATTTTGAAATTAGTTTTAATTTCAAATACAAAATTACATAGAAAATTAATAAACTCTTTGATATTTCACAAAAAAAAGAAACATTTATTAATTAAAATTAATTTGTTTGTTTCCAAACATTTTATTATTTTATCGTCTTTATTCTTTATAACAAAAATAATTATTTATGAACAATTTATTTTTCTCTTTTTTTAAAAAAGTCGAAACAATCTTTGCATCTCTTGAATTATCGTTAGAGGATAAATTTCAGGCAATTACCGATGAATTTGTAATCCATTTCGAATATGCAAAGGGTATGAAAATATATGTTGATGAAAATGAAATTATGAATTATAATTTTGTTGCAACTTCGCGTATGATACAAAAAGATATACGCTCGTCGGGTATTGTTTTGGGTAGTTGCTTTGTTTATCTCGACGAAGATTACGATAGCTTTAATAGCGATGAATTCGAAATATTTCTAATATTATTAATAGATAAATTTGCTAGTTTTCTATTTATCAACAAGTTAGAAAAAACATTAAAACAAATCGAATTCGAAAAACACAATCTCCAAATAACACAACGAACAAAATACGCCATAGTATTAGAATTGCTCAAGAATACAGATAGAAACCTTTACACAATCATTACCCGTAAGATGCTCAATTTCTTATTAATCAAAGGTATCAAAGAATCAAGTAATATTTTCGAGAAATTAGGTTCTCGAATTGATGAAATGAGTAATGTAACTTCTGAAATTAACCGACCTACAAAAAAGCAAGTTCTCGAGCAAATTTACTATTTAGCTAATGATATTTTTTCATTAGCCTCCAAATATTTAGATGAAGATTTTATTGTCAATCAAATACAACGATGGATCAATGACGAAAATGCAAAGTTGGTTACCAAAACATTGAACGACCCTAATGCATCGCTGTTCGATATTGGCGAAGCCGTCCGAAGATATTTTAGAATGAATCCAAATACTGATGAGGATAAGTCTGCTCAATCGATTGGTATGGTTGTTTCGCTAATTCGGAGGTTTTTCTCCGAGCAATTAGAATTTATTAACATAGCAAAAAACTTTTTTGATATTAAAGATTTCTATCAACTCTTACCCAACATAATTTTTGCTTCCGAAAGTTATGGCACAGTTGGTGGTAAAAGCTCAGGTATTTTACTCGCCGCTAAGATAATTGAAAAAGAAAAAAAATTTAATCCTATTTTAAATGACATAAAAATACCTCGAACTTGGTTTATTCCTTCTGATGGCGAAACAAATTTTATTTATTATAACAACTTAGAGGATGTTATTGAGCAAAAATATCGCTCACTCGAGGAAATTCGCAAGGAATACCCATACACAATGCAAGTATTCAAAAATTCCCAATTCCCCGAAGAAATGATTAATGGCTTATCGAGAGTTTTAGATGAAGTAGGGGACAATCCTATTGTTGTTCGTAGTTCTTCATTGTTGGAGGATCGTATGGGAACAGCATTTGCCGGAAAATACAAAAGTTTATTTCTGGCTAATCAAGGTAAGAAGAAAGAAAAATTAGACGCACTATTGGATGCAATTGCCGAAGTTTATGCATCTGTTTTCTCGCCCGATCCAATCAGTTACCGCAAAGAAATGGGTTTATTGGATTTCAATGAAGGAATGGGTATCATTATTCAAGAAGTTGTCGGAACAAAGGTTGGTAATTATTATTTTCCGGCTTTTGCGGGAGTTGGGTTCAGCAATAATGAATTCCGGTGGAGCCCGAGAATTAAGCGAGAAGATGGACTTTTGAGATTAGTTCCTGGATTGGGCACTCGCGCTGTTGATAGGGTTGGAAACGATTTCCCAATTCTCATATCACCCGGACAAATGGATTTGAGAGTAAATCTTAACGTTAGAGAGGCAATTACATACTCCCCTCATTATGTTGATGTTATTAATTTGGAAAAAAACACATTCGAAACTATCGAATTAAGAAAGTTGATCAAAGATATCGGTAATCAATATCCAATGATTAATGAAGTTTTCTCGATTGTCGAACATAATAATTTAAAAGCACCAGTGGGATTAGGTATAGATACCAAAAAAGATGACATAATCGTTACTTTTGATAATTTAGTTAGACGAACCCCCTATGTTAAAAAAATTGGAAAATTAATTGAAGTATTAAAACAAAACTTTCAATTACCGGTAGATATTGAATTTGCCTGTGATGGCAAGAATTTATATGTTTTGCAATGTCGTCAACAAAGTTCATATGAATCGGAGTTGTCTCCCTCTGTCATACCTGATAACATTCCCAAAGAAAATATTGTGTTTACAGCAAATAAATACATATCTAATGCCAAAGTTCCCGATATTGCCTACATTGTTTATGTAGATCCCGATGCTTATTATAATGCAGCAACTATCAACGAATTGGAGGATACAGCCAAAGCAATCAGTAAATTAAATCAAAGCTTACCCAAGAAATCATTTATTTTGATAGGACCAGGACGATGGGGAACTCGGGACGACATAAGATTAGGTGTTAAAATTTCTTATTCGGATATCAATAACACTGCAATGTTAATCGAAGTAGCAAAGTCCAAGAATGGCTATACCCCCGAATTATCATTCGGAACTCATTTTTTCCAAGATTTAGTTGAAAGCAAGATTTATTATTTACCGCTTTACCCCGAACAAAATGATACAATATTTAACTTCGAACTTTTCAAGGATGCAGAAAACGTTTTAGAAAGATATATATCGGGTTTCGACCATTTAAAAAATATCGTAAAAGTAATCAATGTTCGCGAATTAACAAATGGTAAAATTTTGCGTATTTTAATGAATTCCGACCAAGAAAGGGCAGTTGCGTTCTTTACGTCTGCCGATGTTGCAACAATTCAAAAAAGCTCAGAACAAATCCAAGTGAACACTACCGAAGCACAAAGCTGGCGTTCTCGTATGGTGGAAGCCTTTGTTGGCTCGTTGGATACAACCCGTTTTGGTGTTGTGGGTGTTTACATAACTGGATCGGTATATGATGGAAGTGCCAAACCCAATTCAGATATCGACATTGTTTTGCATTTCCAAGGAACAGAACAGCAGAAAAATGAGTTGTTGATATGGTGTGAAGGTTGGAATCTATCTCTATCACATATTAATTACAATCGTTCGGGCTTTAAGATTGAGAGAATTTTAGATGTTTTGTTGGTCGATGATAATATCTTACAAAATAATAAATTTTATGCAGATTTAATCAATCCGGCAATGATGAAATCAAAAAGATTAAAATAAAATTTAAATTAATTCACCCATATTTTTGATTGGTAATCAAATAAAAATTCTTAAATTAGTATTTTATATTATTTGTTATTAAATTATGAATGTAACAACCAAATCTAAAGTTGAAGAAATCAATAGAATTCGTAACGAAAAAATATATAAAGAACTGCTTCGCCAAGACGTATCGCTTATTTTCGATGACGCTTTGGATAATGATATGATTTTGAATATGGGACCCCAACACCCTGCAACCCACGGCGTGCTTAGAGTTGTTCTGCGTTTGGATGGTGAAACAATTGTTAATGCTGTTCCCGAATTGGGTTATTTACACAGAGGCTACGAAAAGTTAGCTGAAAATGTAACATATCACGAATTTATACCACACACCGACAGGTTAGATTATATTTCCCCAATGTCCAATAATACCGCAATTGCATTGGCTATCGAAAATAGTCTGGGGATAGAAGCCTCGCCAAGAGCTCAATGGATTAGAACTCTTATTTCCGAAATGGCTCGTATTTCCTCGCACCTTATGGCAATGGGCTCAACATGCTTGGACTTAGGAGCAATGACCGTTTTCCTTTGGACTTTTGTGGAAAGAGAAAAACTTTACGATTTATTCCAGGAAATTTGTGGTGCACGGTTCACAACAAGCTATACTCGCATTGGCGGAGTTGCCAATGACATCCCCGATAATATCTTGCTCGAAATCAAAAAATGGTTAGATGAGTTTCCCGAAAAATTAAAGAAAAGCGAAGCCCTCGTCCACCGAAACAGGATATTTATTGATAGAATGGCGGGCATTGGTTATTTATCAAAGGAAAAAGCCATCGAACTTGGAGCAACTGGTCCAGTTTTGCGAGGTTCTGGTGTTGCTCGAGATTTGCGACGCGACAATCCATATCTGGTCTACAATCAATTGGATTTCGATGTTATTACCGAAAACGATGGCGATTGCCTTGCTCGTTATATGATTCGTATTCGCGAAATGTATGAAAGTGCCAAGATATTACACCAAATCCTCGATAAAATGCCCAAAGGTGAAGTCCTTGCAAACAAACCCAAACAAGTTTTGCCCAAAAAGAGCGAAATTTATACCAAAATGGAGGAATTAATCCACGATTTTATGTTGATTAATTTTGGAGCAGCGCCCGAACCTGGCTCAACTTACACTGCAATAGAATCTCCCAAAGGGGAATTAGGCTTTTATATTGTGTCCGATGGCACTGGACATCCTTGGAAACTCAAAATGAGATCCCCATCTACTTCTAATCTTCAAACTTTGCCCGAAATGGCTCGTGGTTCGATGATTGCCGATATGGTTGTGATTATTGGTTCTATAGATCCAATTATGGGCGAAGCAGATAAATAACTTTTCTTAATTCACTTCACTTTATTTTAAAATATTATTTTAATATAAAAATACGTGATTTTATTATAAAAGAACTTGTTTATATATTATAAAAATATATAATAATATATTTATTTTTTAAATTGAATATATTATTTGTAAAATTACAAAATAATTATTTAATAACAATAATTTTTTCAAAAATATTATTTATATTAACATAATAAACACCATTACTAAGGTTCGAAATATCTATGTTATATGTTGATGATATTTTATTTATAATTGTCGTTAATACACAATTACCATAAATATTATATATTTTAATCTCTTTTATAATATTATTATTTGATAACATATTTAAATCAATTGTAATTACATCGGATGCGGGTGAAGGAGTAATATATTGATTATAAATTACTTCATTAACAGGATTTATTTTATTGCAAAGACTACCATCTCTTCTTATATTGTTTTGAAACATTAACCAATCTGGTCCATTTCCTTTTGCAATAGATAAAAGATAGGCACGACCATAATTTTTTGAAATATCTGGATATTCTGAAAAACCTCCAACAACAAAAATATCTAAAATACCATCTTTATTAAAATCGGCTATAAGTGGTGCATGATTTATATTAAATGATTTATTAATATGATCTGCTAAATTATATTTATAAATAATAGAACCATTTGTACCTTTTAATACATAAACTTCTCCTTTTGTTGTTGCAAATGCAACATCGAGCAAATTATCATTATCTAAATCTGCAAGTGAAACGCCACGAAATGATGGATAAATATTATTATTATTTATTTCCCAAAAAAGTGTTCCATCTAATCGTAAAGCTGTTACTTTATAAAAAGAAGTAAATATTATTTCACAAATACCATCACCATCTAAATCGCCAATAATGGCAGGACTTCCGATATAAAACAATTCTGGATTAGTATATGTCCAAATTATATCGCCTGTTTCTCCATTTAAAGCATAAAGTATTCCTTTATAATTTCCAACAATTAAATCAGGTTTACCATCGTTATTTACATCTGTAACACCAGTTCCATGATAAACATGATCGCCTAAATCTTTTCTCCAAAGAAGTTTTTGATCATATCCTCGATATGCATATATTCTATTAATACTATCTTTATTTAGTGTCCATGTCGAAACTACGAAATCAAGGATTCCATCTGAATCTAAATCGACCAAAGTTGGAGCAGTTTGGATCCATGTTTTTTCTTGTACTTGTATTTCCCATTTTATTGTGCCCGTAAGAGCATCTAAACAAATTAAATAATCCCAAAATTCGCCATGAAGTATTTCTAATTTGCCATCTCCATCAATATCTCCAAGTGTAGGAGGAGAATCACTGCCCCTTGTTGAAGCAGTCCAACGCAAAGAACCATCTTTACCATTAAAACAATAAGTAATAGGAGTGCAAGACGAAGGAACAATAACTTCGGGGAAAGTATCTCCGTCCAAATCATAAATTAAAGTAGCCACATCATTACATCCCTGAGATCCTTTTAAAGACGTATTATATTTCCATAACAATTTTCCGTCTAATCCACTAATAGCATAAACCGAAGAATCATTGCGATAACATCCAAAAACAATGTCGAGATATCCATCACCATTTAAATCGGCTGCAGATGATTGTCCAAAAGCCGAATCATTGGTATCGAACCACCAAAGTATATCTTGGGGATATAAAAGTGAAGATGAAAGAAATGAAATTATGATAAATGGTAAAAAAATTTTATTCATATCGATCCTTATTAATTAATAATCAATTAAATGTATGATATAATTGGATTAAATTAGTAAAAAAATACCAAATAACAATAAGTTAGGAATAAAAAGTGTAAGGAAAATTGAGTAAATTATAAGAGAAGGGATAAATTATGAATTATTTTGGTATTTATCGGCATTTAAAAAAATGTTAGCAGGAAGAACTTTGCCATTCATATAAATTTCAGGATTTACTATTTCGCAAGAAACAAACCGAGTTTTAACGCCAGCTTCCAAAAACATAGTGAGAGTTCTCGAAGTCATATCGTTCCAATTTCCATTTGTGTGTTGATTATAAAAATCTTGACCATTTTGATGTATAATTACTTCGGAAATACCAGTTTGAATGATTGCACGGGCACAATCCGTGCAAGGAGTCCACGAAACATAAAGTTTACAGCCTTTTAGATTAGTTCCGCGGCGTGCAGCATTATAAATAGCGTTTCTTTCTGCATGTTCAATCCAATGATACTTTTCGCCTTGGTCCCTATTTATTCTTTTTTCGTCCCTATCGATTTCCACACCACGTGGAAGAGAATTGTAACCAGTCGAAACCAAAACGTTATCACTATCAATGATAACGGAACCGACGTGAGTCATAGGATCTTTGCTTCTCATACCAATTAAATAACACAAAGTAATATATAATTGGTCCCAATCAGGTCTTTTCATAAGTATTATCTTTTTTACAAAATTAATAATTAATGTTTAATTTGCGATTGCATATTTTGAATTAGTTCCTTAAGTTTTGAAAGGTCGTGAGATAAATCTATTGTATTACGAAAACATCCCGAATTTGGTTGCAAGTAAACTGTATTGAAACGATTATGAACTTCGGGGGCGTCAATACCATCGAGTAATGAGCAAAGTAAATCCTGAAATTGATAAAAGGAATTCTCTAATTCCCTTTGTAGATTTGTATTATCATTTTGTGAACGCGAAAGGGTTTTATTTAAATTCCAAATGGATTTACCGAGGAATATAATTTGCTGAATAATAGTTGGATTGGATTTAATTGCACCAATTTCTAAGATAAATTCAATATCTTTTCTTTTGCGGAGAGTATTATTGGAGAAAATTTGAAGGAAATCGACAACACGAAGAGTATCAATTGAAATATCCATACTACAATCCAGATATACTAACATCTTTAACTTTTATTGAAGGGGCTTGAATGTTTCTATTTTTCAGAGGATTATTGGCAATTGCTACGATATTTTGTAATAAATTCAATAAATTAACGGAATATGTGATTTCGAAAACAGGATAGGTGATTTCGCCATTTTCAATCATCAGTCCAAAAGCACCTTTGGAAATATCACCAGTTGTTGGGTTAGTTCCTTGACCTATTGCAGAAGTAATCAATATTCCTTTTGTAGTGGAGCGGATTAAATCATCTTGGGATTGAGTACCGGGTTTTATAATAAAATTGGTAATACCCGAGGCACGACCATTGGACTTCATATTAAGTTTTCGAGCATAGTAAGTATCGAGCAAATAGTTTTTAACGACGCCATTTTCAATTACTTGCAAAGGTTCAACAGGAACGCAATCGGCATCGAAAGGAATGCTACCAATTCCTTTTGGAGAGTTTGGAATATCGTTTATGGTTAGTTGGTCAATAGCAATTTTCTCGTCAAGTTTACCGGCAAGGCAACTTCGGTTCATATATATCATACCACCAGAAAGACAAGCGGAGAGCATTCCAAAAATCGAGGATGCAATAGAAGGCTCGAAAATAACATCTAAAACTTGGGATTTTATCTTTCGGGCACCAATTAATCGGGTTGAGCGATTAATTGCTATTTCTGCAATTTGTTCGATTGGCATTAAATCATTATAAAAAACAGTATTATCGTACCAGCCGTCTTCGTAAGAATTAATATCGTCTTTTGTGTGAAGATGTATACCGACTGCTGCGGATGAGGAGCGAAAGCCCGACAAAAAGCCATTTGAATTTCCAACAAAAACTTTACTAATTGATGTGCTAAAAAACGATCCATCAGAGAGTGAAATTCGTGGGTCGGATAGGCAAATATGCTCTAATTGCATGGCTTTTTGTATTTTTTCATCAATACTGATCGTTTCGATTTCGGGGTCGTATATTTGTAATTTATCTAAATCAAAGTCGTTGGTAATAAAATCCGCAAGGCGCGAGAATGGGTCGGGTTGGCTATGTTTTGCTCTTTGAATTGTCGAAAGTATTAATTTGTCTATAGTGGAAGGTCGCAAATCGGAAGTGCTTGCTGTGGCAATTTTATCATCAACATTGATTTTAATGGTTAAAACATTTGATATGGATTTGTTGAATTCTTCGATTTCGCTATTTCGTATTGTTACGGAAAAATCATCAGAATATAACAAACTTAGTTGGGACTGAGAGGCACCATTCTTTTGAGCAAAATCGATAAATTTTTCGATATTGTCTTTAAAGTTATTCATTGCATCCTCCAACAGTCATTTGCGAAATTTTCAGAGTTGGAGTGCCACAAGTAACGGGAACGGATTGTCCATTTTTCCCACAAGTTCCAAGGAAAAATTGAGTGTCGTTGCCAACCATTTCGATGCGTTTAAGGATTTCTAGATTGCTACCAATCAAAGTTGCATTTTTAATTGGAGAAGATATTTTTCCATCTTCTATTAAATATCCCAGATTGATTGAAAAAGTGAATTTTCCAGTACTATTAACCATTCCGCCTTGGAAGGATTTTGCTAATATACCATATTTTACGCTTTCGATAATTTCGGTGGGATTGTAATTACCCGAAGCAAGTATAGTGTTACTCATACGAGGTATTGGTGGATATCTATATGATTGTCGGCGTCCGTGTGCATTTCGTTCTTGGTTCATTAACTTTGCATTAAGATAATCATTCATAAATCCAACCAATTTTCCGTTTTCCACCAAGAGAGTATCATTTGGCGTCATGCCCTCATCATCTATATTGTAGCTTCCACGAAAACCAGAAATGTTAGGATTATCGTATATGGTAACATTTGAGTTGGCAACCAACTGACCAAGTTTATCCCACATAACCGAAGTTTTATTCCGAATGCTATCGAGTTCGAGAGGGTGACCGATTGCCTCGTGGATCATCACGCCACTTTCCGAAGAATCCAACACAACAGGTATTTCGCCCATTGGTGCATTGCGAGCATCAAGTAAAATTATTGCTTCTTCGCTTGCTTGTTTACCTATTTGTTCGGGAGTAAATTGCGATAAGTAGAAATCTATGTTATATCTGCCGCCATTATTTGCTGTAGCAGTTGTTTTGGTTTTGCCGTTATTTGCGGTTGAGGATACCATTATTCTCACCTGTGGACGACTATCGGAAATAATAAGACCTTCGCTATTTGCAATGGTTATGTAGGTGATGGAACTACTTAAGTTTGCGCTAACTTTTTCGATAAGAGGACTGAAATTCTTTGCAGATTCGTAGGCTTTCCGTAGTAAATTTATTTGTGTTTTTATACTATTTTCAACTAAATTTCTCTTGTAATCATATAAATTTAATGAAACTGTATGTTTGTTCAGACCTTTGATTTTAATTTTGGAGTTAGAGTTGGCAATTATCGAGGCTGTTTCGGCTGTTTCTATCAACTTTTCCCAACTTAAATCATTGGTGAAAGCATAACCTGTTTTTTCGCCATCAATCACTCGAATGCCAACGCCCAATGCGATAGAATTTGAAGTATTTTTAACGATATCTTCTTGAATAATTATTTCGGAATTGATGGAGTATTGAAAATAAATGTCAGCAAAATCTCCACCTCGCCTTAATGCTTCATTTATTAATCTTGTAAAGCTAAGTTTATCTAATCCAAATTTGTTATGCATAATTTAAATTGATTGAGATATAGTTGGTATGACGATTTAGTTATTTAAAAGTTTACTATCAAAATAAATAAACAAATCGATTAATATATTAAAGATTGAACTGAGAGTATGTTAAATTTGATTTCAAATAGGATTTAATACTTCACTGAACAACCATAAGGGGTGGTTGTTTTGGTTTGTAAAGGTTTGCCAGCAAAAAGAGCATCTAATACCTCGCGGATATAATTATTTGCTTTGGGAACATCCTCTATGTCGGTAGATTTGATGTTGTCAATTGCACCTTGGTAAACTAATATTCCATTTTTGTCGATAATGTAAATGTGAGGTGTAACCTTTGCTCCATACATTTTACCGAC
The DNA here is from genome assembly GCA_937995785.1 of Candidatus Kapaibacterium sp. Lineage (GTDB taxonomy): Bacteria > Bacteroidota > Ignavibacteria > Kapaibacteriales > UBA2268 > GWF2-33-9. Next base: position 3,000 of record CALKJQ010000058.1, on the reverse strand, counting down.
CTTTCCATCGGTATCGATTAAATATGCTGTCATTTTGGCTTTGTTATCGGCAATTCGAGTATTAATTTCTTCAGGTTTAAAATATCCTTGTTTACCTTCATTAGATGAACATATAGATAGCCAAACTACTCCTTTATCGGTAAGTTCTTGTTGTAACTTTTGCATATTCTCACTTTTATAGTGCTTTATCACGAATGGACAATCGAAATTAATCCATTCGAGAACTACATATTTACCCGCAAAATCACTTAATTTATGAGTATTACCATAACTATCCACTAATTGGAAATCGGGTGCTGTTTTGTCCAATTCAGCAGTTTGTGCGTGGATGTTTAGTGGTAATATACCAGCCAAAATCATTGCAAATATTAATTTTTTTAATTTAATCATTTTATACCTCATTAGTTGTTGATTATAATATTTGAATAACGACTTTTAATTATTTGATTGCTTTTTTTATTTTTATAAAATATCAAGCCTTCGATTATTTCCGGGTCATTTTCTCTAAATTTATCCAACGGAAGAAAAATCTGATGATTGTTCTTCATATTTTTGATTTCTATTTTGTCGTAAACTATATATCCTGAGGTTAATGGATAGAAATCTATGGTGCTTTGTGGTATCCCACTTATTGTAAAAAAAATAGAGTTATTCATTATTGAGGCAGTTATTTGCTCTTTTTTGGAATTTTTGGGGTACTTGGTGATGTCTATTTTGTTGATGACTTTGGATTTATTCGAAACTTTTATGGGTATATTGAAACTAATTTTTCCGGGGTAACATTCGTTTTTGCACATTAACCAAGATATATCATATTCCAATGATGTTGTTCCCAAATTAGCATTTTTATCGATAACGTACTTGGAAATCATGGTGGTTTTATTTTCGTAGCAATAAAACACCAAATCCTCCTCTTTTAGTATTTTGGGAATTTCCATTAAGACTTCAACTTGATTTCCAACAGGATTTTCTTTCGGTTCGATTTTAGTTGGCAAACCAGCATCGCCAGGATTAATCCAATATATATGCCAGTCTTTTTTCAAATTGAAAGAAAACTCGATTAATAAAGTATCGCCTGGTGAGATTTCGTTATGAGATGCTTTATAAGTAACATTTACTGCATTTTCCAGTGTGTTTGCCGAAAAAAGTTTCATATAAAGCAATATACAAAATAAAATTATTGTGTATTTCATTATCATAAAAACGCACTATAAAGATAATAATTTTATATTTATTAGTTTGAACTAAAATTTTGAATAATTTCTATCATACTAATGATCACTTATTGCCAAATTTAGTGCCATATCTAATTCCTCGGTTGGAATGTCGTTGATATCACCATTTCCAACTAAAGCAATGAAATTATTATTATCCGGACTCCACTCGTAATACTTTTCGATGATATCATAAAAAATTACCTGTTTGATGTTCAATGCAGAAGCAAAATGGGTTATTGCAGTATCTGGGGTGATAACCAAATCATATTTTGGCATTTCCTGTATTAATGAAATTATATTATATTTTCCAATTTCTTCCTGCGTTAAAGCACCTTTTTCGAGTAAACTATCAAGTATTGGATATGATTCGGGAGAGGAAGTAAAAACAATAGATATGTTGTTGTAAATTGATTTTATTGAATTTTTTATTTGAACAATTTTTTCTTCAGTAAAAATTCTGGATTTCTCGAATCCACTTATGTTTACTAAAATATTATTATATTTATTATTCGGTGAAATTTTTTTGTTTTCATTGGTGAATTTTTCATTTAACACATAGGGAAATCTAAAAAGCAACTTTTCAGACGAAATGGACTGAAGCATCATTTGAAGAATTTTGTAGTATTTTAATTCATCCTCATTAGAAATGTTATTGAAGGTTAATTTATATGAATCAAGTGTGTATTGTCGTCTGCTCGAAGAAATTTTAAAACCAATTTTTATTGCTTTTTTCGATATAACATTGAACAATAATGATGTTTGTGTTATTTTTGTGTGCTTGGCTGCAATTAATAAATCGTAATCAGAATATTTTTTTATTTTAAACGAAGCATATAGTAAATCTAACAATGTTGGTTTGTGGGAAATTACAAATATTTTTCGGATGTTATTATCATATTCAATTAATTTGGCATTTCGGTGAGAGGCAATAATATCGATATTGATATCAGGATTTATGTTTTTTAGCAAACTAATCAGAGGTGTTGTTAAAACATAATCGCCCAATCCGTCGTTTCGTAGTATCAAGACGTTTGAGATTTTTTTTAGGTCAATTTTAACTTCGGAAAGAGGCTTGCACCTACCGGAAATCAAAATCATACCCAACCTTATAATTTTGTCTTTTAAACCAACTTTGTAATTTTTATCTTCATTTTGTTTCGATACAAGTTGATTTGTTGATATGTCTTTTGGATTTATAAGCATAATGAAGTTTTTGAAAATACAAATTTAACACAAGTTAATTTTCAACAAAAAAAAATGTATTAACTTTGTAACTGATTTCAATTCTTTTTGTTTATGTAACAAATTTTGTTTTTAATTTGGATTTACTCTGATATATATCAATTCCTAATACTATTTGAGGGTAAATCGTTTGTTGCCCCTTTATATACTCGATATAAAATTTGAAATAAGTTCTCTAAATGTAGGTTTAATAATATTATCAAACGAAAGGGGAATGAAAATGGAGAAGGAAGCAGTTTGAAGAGAAATTTTGTACGCCGAACAGGATTCGAACCTGTGACCCTCAGCTTAGAAGGCTGATGCTCTATCCTACTGAGCTACCGGCGCAGAATAGAATTACAAAATTAAGAAAAACAATTGTTTTGTCAAAATATTTTTTTTTCGTAATTTTGTGTTTGGTCAAGTCCCATATAATTAAGTTGGACCCAACCCCGCCAGGTCTGGAAGGAAGCAACGGTCAGTCATAACTTAATGTATATGGTCAACTTGGCCTTTTTTTGTTAATACTTTATGAATTATGAGTAAAGAAATAATAATACAC
>CALKJQ010000057.1 GCA_937995785.1 Candidatus Kapaibacterium sp. | reverse complement strand
GATAGCCCAACATACTTTTTACCTTTTGAGGCTTTGCCCGATGGAATTGGGTTCTTTGGGTCGATTATAGTTGCATTTTGTGCAACAAGCCTATCGGGTTCTATCCCATTGTCGAGGAAGTATTTTTTAATATTTTCGCTTCTTTCTTGGGTTAATTGTCCATTTTTGGCTGCATCATTAGTATTATCGGGATAAGAAATTATGCGAACTTTTACGGTTGGATTCAATTTTAGCAATTTTATGTAGTCTTGCAAAAAAACATCAGAACCAACTTTTAAATTGCTCTTATTCAACTCGAACAACTTAACTCTGATAGGAATTTCCGTACCAATTTTTTTGGGGATGAGCAACAAATCCTTCGATACCTCCATATATTTGTCGGTATTCGGTACTATTATCGGGAATGCCTGCTTCATATAATCGAGTTCGGAAACTCTAATTTCATAATTTTTGCCGGACTTCAATCCGGTGATGAAATAATAGCCATCTTTTGCATTGCTTTTGATTTTGTTCACTCGTTTATTATCGGAATCAAAAACTTCGATATTAACAGCAATTGGATTCTTTGATATTGCGTCATAAACCTCGCCGCCAACCGAGACAACCGCAGAAACAAGTTGCGAGTAGTCCTTTGATGGAAATAATAATAACATAATACTGAATAAAAATATCACTTTTTTCATATTTGCCTCCTACTTCTTTTTTCCTTTTTGTTGAACAACTCCTTTTTTAAGTAATTTAATCGAACCATCATCACAAGCAACCGTTATTATACTTGCATCCGAAGTAATATCGACCGACCAAACTCCAGCACCCATATCTGCTTCGAAAAGCAGCAATGGACCTTCTGTGTCCCAGAGTCGCACTCTTCTATCCAAACTTCCTGTTACTAATGTTTTATTATCTGCGGCGAATGCAACGTCTTGCAATAAATCATTGTGTGCTTTAAATTTACGTTCTATAAGTCCACTCTGGGAATTCCAAATTATCACTTCTCCATTAGCATCAGCCGAAACAAGATGTTTGCTATCGAAGCTATATAGAACAGTCAGAACTGGTGCGTTATGACCTTTGAGAATCATCAATGGTTGAGTTGTTTTAAGATCGGTTGACCATACTCTAATTGTGGAATCGTCGCTGCAAGATGCAATTGTAGTGCCATCGTAGCTATAGGCTACATTGTTTGTGGGTTCTGTGTGTCCACGAAGCGTTTTGATTTCCGAACCAGTTGCAACATCCCAGAGTTTTACTGTTTTGTCGAAACTTGTGGATGCAACCATCGAATTATTGTCGTCCTGGCTAAAATATACTCCAATAACTGGACCTGTATGCCCTTTGAGAACCAAAACCTCTTTGCCTGATTGTATATCCCAAATTCTGACAGTTTCGTCCTCCGAACCACTAACAAGGTATCGATCGCTCCCCGAAAAAGAGATGTTATAAACTGCTCCTAAGTGTCCCCGCAAGGTCATTAACTCTTTGCCATCGGGAAGACTCCATATTTTGATAGTTTCGTCCAACGATGATGATGCAAATCGAGTGTTTGCTTCGTTGACGAAAACCCCAAGGGCTTCATCGTTATGCTTGCCAATATTGACTATTGAATAATTTAAGGTTTGGGATAAAATACTTAAAGAGGACAATGATAAAAGAAGTGAATAAATAATAAGTACTTTAATTTTACTCATACTCCACCGAAATAATTATTTTTTAAAATTTAAATTACAAATTTTTGGTTAATTATTAACTCTTTTGAAACATTTTTACAAAAGTTACGTATTAATGTTTGTATTAACTAACATTTATAGGATTTATAATGAAAAAGTCTATATTAACAACAATTGGCGTATTCTTTACTTTAGCTTTTGCTTTCGTTTTGGCTGGAAGCAATTCTTTGGCTGCAGATAAAAACACAAAAACTATTGAATGCAAAGTTTCAATAGATGTTCAATCTTTCTACGATAAAGATATGGTTGAAAAAGAATTGAAAAATCACGATGGAGTTATGGAAGCATATGTCGATCTCGACGAAAAGATTGCCTATGTAACCTATGAAAAAAGTGTAACCAATTCCGAGAATGTCTGCAAAGTGATCAAAGGGCTTGGTTTCGAAGCTAAATTACTCGAAGAAACAGATAAGAACTTTGGATTGAAGTAACCAAATTCGCTCTCTTAAACTAAAATGGGGTCGTTCTCGCCGAACGACCCCATTTTTTTTGCGATTTAATCCTATCTAATCACTTTAAAAGAGGAATAATAAATATTAAATCCATCTTTAATTTGGATTATATAAGATCCCGAAGCAAGGCTATTTAATTCTATTCTGAAATCATTTCTTTGTTCAATGTTTTCAATATCAATCAGCTTATTGCCAAAAAGATCGATTATACTTATCGATTGTGGTATAATCAATGAAGAATGAATTCTTACATTTAGGATTTCGCTCGCTGGATTAGGATAAATATTAATTAGCGAAGCGTCCTTCAATTCCACAACCGATTTGGGTTGCATCGAAAAGTTCCATACAGCAGACCAATCCGATTCGTAGGAATTGATTTTTACTTTCACTCTCCAATAATATGTTTGATTATATTCGCCCTCGAATTCGTAGGTATTTTTAGTTATATTTTCCTGACTAACAACCAAATCGTTGAAGTTTTCGTCTTTGGATATTTGCAAAAAGTATTGAGTTGCTCCTTCGATTTGCTTCCATTCCACTAACACAGGGTTAGACAGATTGAGGGAATTGTCTGCGGGTCGCAACAAAACGGGTCGAACACTACTTGTTCTGAAATCCCAAACATCACTCCAATCCGAAAAACCTAACTCGTTGCTTGCTCTCACTCTCCAAAAATACTCTTTATTGAATTCCAAATTTTCGATTTTATATGATGTGGATTGAATCGAATCGATACTAATGATAAGGTCGTTGAAATTTTTATCTCGAGCTATTTGCAAGAAGTAGTATTTTGCTCCTTCTCGTGGAAACCATAGGAATTGAATAGTTGTTAGGTTGTTCGTTGAGTGATTGTCGGGGAACCTCAATCCAGGTTTGTTAATTACACTTCGGAAACTAAACACATCCGACCAATAACCTAATTTAGGCGTTTGATTAACTCTCACTCTCCAAAAATATTGAGTAAATCCTTCGATTTCTTTCAATTCGAGCGTTGCAACATTTGTTAGTAATGTATCCACAGCAATCTGACTGAAATCTTGGAATTTAGACAATTGGAATTGATACTTGTCGTAACCAGTAATTTTTTCCCATGTAAATTTAGGATTAATGGATACATTATTTAATTTATCAGTTGGATTGTTCAATACCACTGGTTTTATTAATGTTGCGAAACTCCAAGCATTTGAGTATTCACTTTCGCCCTGATTACTGCCAGTTTTAACTTGCCAATAATATTTAGTGTCGTAAAGCAAACTATCTACTTTAGCACTATTTTTGTCAACTTTTATTTCCACAAAATTGGACATATCAGCATTAATGGAATATTTTATTTTGTAATATGTTGAGTTTTCCACTTTACCCCACGAAAATTCGGGATTAATTGGAATATTGATTGTATCTTTTGGTGGATAGATTAATTCCGGTGCTCCAAATGTGGTTTTAAATGTCCAAGTCTCAGACCATTCGCTTGTGCTGAAATCGCTTTTTGCTCTCACTCTCCAATAAAATGTTGCATCTGATGTAAGATTTGGCGAAACTAAAGTGGTATCTTTTAAGGAATCGGCTGTGAAGAAAGTAGTGGAAAAGTCTGGTTTTGTTGATACTGATAATTCATAAATAGTAGCATTTGGGACAAGGCGCCACTCGAATTTGGGATTGGTGCTGATACCCGTTGAATTGTTCGAAGGATAAATGAGCAATGGCGCATTTAGTTTTGTCGAAAAACTGAATGTATTGGACCAATTACTATATGAACCATCAGTTTTGGAACGAACACGCCAATAATAAGTTTTATTGTATTCTAATGGTTTTTCAACCTCGTAAGCAGTATCAGATTGGACAACAAATTCGTGAAAATAAGAAAAATCATCCATTTCGGAAATTTGCATTTCGTATAATTCTGCTTTGGCTGCGGGCGTCCAAGTCAATATAGGGTTTAAAAGAGTTCCTTTACTTTTATCTACGGGAGCAAGCAAAGACGGAGGCAACATCAAACCGGGATTATAATACCTATAAAGTGCATTGGAAGCCATAAAAATATTATTATCGGCATCTATCGATAGTTGGATAGTTGGATTAGATGTTATATTTGTATTGATAGAATCCCATTTAAAACCGCTATTAGTAGTTCGCCAAACGCCCGTTGCGGGGAAAATACTTCGCGAAAATATAGCCGTGGCATAGATATGACCATTAGGAGATGCGACAATTGAAGTAGTGTTCAACGAGTCTTGCGATTTGAACTTAATATTATTGTGTGTCCAAGTTTGCCCATTGTCTTGAGATTTCAACACTCCTTTGTTTGTTGCGACATAGATAAAATTGGAATTGTCGATATCGAAATCTTGCAATATCATCCACGAGAATCCAGTTAAATTTATTTGTGTCCAATTGGCATCTGCGAGCATTTTGCGGTATAAATTCGCTCCAATTTGAGCGTAAATATAGCCATTCAGACCTATTTTAATTTTGCTGCAATGAGCTTGGTTTGGGGGATAAACAACTGAGGAAAATGTGCTACCACCATCGGTAGATGCATACATCTTAACAATTGGTGGGTCGGGTTGTCCGGGTGGTTCGGGAGGTGGCGGCTGGAACAAGGTAGATAGCAACAATAATCCATTAGAATATGCAACCGAAGTAATCATAGTATCGCCAAACCGCGAATTTTTTGTCCAATTACTTCCGTCGTCAGAATAGTACAATCCATTTGTAGCTACAAAAAATCTATCATTATTGTTTTTCACGGAACCATTTAGTCGGAATTGAGGTAAATTGGTGGGTGTCCAGGTGTTGCCATAATCACTCGAGAAGTGAGTTAATTTTTTATTAAATTGCGACAAAACAATAGAAGGTTTTGGCGAATACGAAACAAACTCATAGCCATCTTTAAATTTCCCCAATTCGGTCCAATTACGTCCATTGTTGGTCGAAACGAACATACTTTCGAATGTGCCTACTGCATAAATACGATTGTTGCTTGAGCGGGCAAAAGACGTTACGCCCATCATTGGCTGGAATGGAGTTCGCCACATAAAGTATAAATCTTTGTCGTAATATTGGATACCACCATTTCGCGTGCCGATTATTTCTTCGTTACTTCCGCTGATGATTATACAAGTAACATTTAAATCCTCCATTCCAGTTGTATCCAAGGTGCCCCACGAAAGTCCGTCGTTTGGCGAGACGTAAACTCCACGTCCATTTGTTGCTATAAATACTTCGCCTGCAGAATTTTTTGCAAATTTATGTGCAAATTGCGTTGGGATACCCGAATTACTTCTTTTCCAAGTTTTTAGGGTATCACGGGATTGATAAACTCCACCACCATAAGTGGCGGCCAGTATATATCCATTTTTGGTAGTTTCTAATGCAGTTATTGCTCTATAAGCCAAGCCTGTTTTTGATTGTAACCAATTTGTCCCATTATTAGTGGAATAAAACACTCCGTAACCATACGAACCCGCCATTATAATCCCCGTGGGATATTGCTTTATAGCAGTAATATTAAGTGTTTTCAAGCCATTATTGACTGCAATCCAAGTGTTTGCTCCATCGGTGGAACGAAATATTCCCCCACCCATAGTTGCGGCGAAAATATTTCCATTGTTTGCAACAAAAATATCCTTAACAAGAAAGTTTCCTAACCCATTGTTTTTAGCAGTAAATGTATTGCCTTGGTCGGTGGATTTAAGAATGCCCTTACCCCATACACCTACATATACATTGTTGTTTAAATCGACTGCAATTACTTGACCATTTTGACCATCGGGAAAGGCAACTTGCCCAAAAAAGTCTTGCGAAAGCAAATTCAAAGAATTTAACAACACAATAATTGCGAGTGTTGTAAAAAACTTGTAATATAATTTCATTTAATACCTATATTTTAAATTGATTTTCAAATATTTATGAAAGTTGTAATTTATAAACAAAAATTAACGATAATTGTTACATCTTATTACCAATACCGCTAACTTTCGTTACTATTTTTGCAACCGTAATATCTCCTATTACATTAACAATAGTACGGCTCATATCCAAAATTCTATCAACCCCAAGTATCAACCCAACGCCTTCGACGGGTATTCCGACGCTTGTTAATATACCAATAAGCATAATAAGTCCAACCCCGGGCACAGGTGCAGTCCCAATCGATGCCATAACCGCCATAAATATAATTGTGAGCTGTTGCATCATCGATAGCTCCAAACCATAAAATTGTGATATGAAAATTGCGGCAACACCTTGGTACAATCCCGTTCCGTCCATATTGATTGTTGCACCTAAGGGTAACACAAACGATGTTACTTTGCGTGGAATATTCAAAACTTTTTCGGATACTTCCATACTAATTGGCAAAGTGGCAGCGCTCGAACTTGTTGTGAAGGCAATTGCATAAACTTCTTTCAATTTTACTAAAAACTTACCAAAGGGCTCCTTTACTAATAATTTGAACAATGTTCCATAAGTTAAAAAAGTATGTAGTACTAATCCAAGCAATACCGTTACGATATACCAAAATAGCGTTTGAAGAATGTCAATTCCGAAATCTGCTATCGTGAATGAAATTAAAGCAAACACTCCTATGGGGGCAAATTTCATAACAATTTCCACCATCTTGATAAGTGCATTCGAAACCGAGTTCAAAAATTTTGTGATTATTTCGGTATCGTTTTGCGGTATTAAAAGTAAAGTTAAGCCAAAAAAAATTGCAAAAAATACAATTTGCAACATATTGCCCGAAGAAAAAGATTCAAAGACATTTTTGGGAACAAAACTTACCATAAAATCGATGATACTAATTCCAGTTTTTTCGGGTACTTGAACAAAAACATCCGAAGAAATTGCCGACAAAAAGTTTTTCATTTCCAATGAAATCATTTTTCCTGGTTGGATTAAATCGGCTAATATAACTCCAATTGCTAAAGCAAAAAAAGATGTTGATAAGTAAAGAACTAATGTTATTAACCCCAGTTTACCAAAGGATTTTATATCGCCAAGACTACTCGCACCCACTATTAGAGTTGTGAGCACCAGCGGAATTGCAAGCATAGAAAGCAAGTTAATAAAAATTGTTCCCAAAGGGCGAAGCGAGGTTGCTATTGTGGTTTGCGACTCGACTTTTTGAATATACCGATATTCCTTTTGGTTTCCGTCAGAGGTAATAATTCTGAAATCAATCCATTTAATTTCGGGTGAACTTGTAATTTTATTATAAAATTGTATGATTAATTTTTGCGAATTTTTTCCAAAATCTTTGATTGTGGTATCGTTTGTTAGTTCATTAAAATATACGAATTGTAATGCTTTTATTTCGGATATTTCGGTTTTTATTTTTTTATTTTTTTCTAAATGTATAAATATTATTTTATTTTGATTAATTGGAAAAAAAAGCCCAAAAACTGCACCAAGTAACAATCCCAGTAAAATTTGATAATGAAGTTCGATTTTTGGAAATTTCATTTTCGATTTATAATAAAATCGTAAATTATAAATTTGTTGACTAATTTGGGTATTATCCACTGAATTTTTTCGTTTTTCCTAAACCAAGTTAATTGGCGTTTTGCGTAATGTCGGGTGTTTTTCATCATTTCGTTCAATGCTTCTTGGTTTGTCATTTCGTTATTGAGAAATTTAATTGCTTCCTTATAGCCAACTGTGTTCATTGAATTTAAATTTGGTGAATATCCTCGTTTTAAAATCTCTTGTGTTTCGTCGATAATACCGACTTGCCACATATTAAGGCATCTTTGGTTAATTCTTGAGTAAAGTTCTTGTCGTTCGAAATCAATGCCAAAGTAGTAAACCGAAAAATTGTTTTGCTTGGTTAGCTCACGCTGTGCTTCCGAAAACCTTACTCCGGTGTTGTAAAAAAATTCCAATGCTCTTATTATCCTTCTTGGATTTTTGTCGGAATATTTTTCGGCTGAGTCTCTATCCACTTGTTGCAATAAGTTATAAAGGTATTCCTTTCCTTTTGTCTCCAAATCTTTGTTCAAATTATCACGGATTGACTTGTCTTGGACATTAGGCGATAATTCCACCATACCATTGCAAAGCACGTCTATATATAAACCCGTCCCGCCTACAACGAGTGGTATTTTGTTTTGTTCATAAATCCTAAAAATTATTTCTCGTGAAAGTTTTGAGAATTGACCTGCGGAAAAATCTTGATTGGGCTCTAAGAAATCGATTAGATGATGTTTGTAGTTAGATAAAATTTCACGACTGGGTTTGGCAGTACCAATGTCTAAGTATTTATAAACTTGTCTTGAATCTGCAGAAATAATTTCGCAATCAATTTGTTCGTAAATACTCAACGACAAATCAGTTTTCCCGGAGGCAGTCGGACCCAAAATTACTATTAATGGATTTTTTGATGGAATGTCCCCGAGTGTTATTCTGTCCAACCTTGCTCCCCAATTAATGGAACAAATCGAAACGAAGCGAACTCTTCGGTTTCGAATTCTATTGTGGTTTTTCGAGTTATTCTTTTCATTATTTGTGTGCTTTTATCCCCAATGGGTATAACCATAAAACCACCTATTGCCAATTGCGATAGCAAAGGCAATGGTGATTGGGGGGCGGCGGCAGTAACCAAAATTCTATCGAAAGGAGCAAATTCGCGCCAACCAGTAGTGCCATCATCTATTTTTTGGACAACTTCGTACCCAAGTTTTTGAATTCGTTCTTTTGCATAATGATATAATTCCGGAATTCGCTCGATAGAATAAACTTTGCAATCCATTTCTGCCAATATACAACTTTGATAACCACTTCCCGTGCCAATTTCCAACACCTTGATACGAGGTGATATTTCTAATAACTGCGTCATAAAGGCAACTGTGTAGGGCTGTGATATGGTTTGACTGCATATCAAGGGCAGAGCGTTATCCTCGTAGGTTCTATCTCGGTATTCATCGAGAACAAATAGTTCCCGAGGAACTTTGCGAATTGCTTTGAGAACTTTTTCATCAACTATTCCTTTGTTCCTCAAACTATCTACAAGTTCGATTTTTTCTCTCAATAATTTTCTATCGTCCATATTTCTTCTGTTTGATAAAATTCCAAACCCTATCGCTTACCAAATACCTAATTGATTTTTTGTTGGTAATCATAATTCTAATCATAGTCGAGGAAATGTCTAAAATTGGATTACCTAATAATATAAAATCGGTATCAATATTGTCTGTTTGTTTTACTTCATTTTGTTGCTTGTTTCTGCGGGCTACAACAATTTTGGATAATTGTTTTATTTTTTGGCTTTCTTGCCATTTATCGAACGATACTGCCTGGTCCCATCCAATCAACAAGAATAATTCGGAGTTGGGAAATTTTTGATTGAAATAGTTGATAGTATTGATGGTATAGGAAATTTCTTGATTATTAATCTCAAACAAATCCAGAGAAAAGTTGGGATTGTCGCCAATGCTTAATTCTATCATTTTTATTCTTTCTTCATCTGTAAAAAACAACTCACTATTTGTTTTGAATGGTGATTTTTTATTCGGAACAAAATAACACTTGTCCAAATTGAATTGTTGGACAAAAAATTCAGCTATGATAAGGTGTCCAATATGAATTGGGTCGAATGTTCCGCCATATATTCCGATTTTTTTCAAATTCAAAATCCTATAAAGAATGCAATATATGTTTCACAACGCCCAAGATCACTAAATTATCGTCATTTTTCACTTTGTAAGGCTTTATATTATTGTTTTCGGAATGAAGATAGGTATTTTTATTTTTTAAAATAAGTCGCTTAACGAAGGATTGGTCGTTCAAATTAACAACAACAATATCCTCGCTCTTTGGTTCGGCGGATGTGTCCACAATCAAAGTATCTCCAGCATAGATATTAGCGCCAATCATCGAATCGCCCGTTACCTTGCAAACCAGAATATTATTTCCATTAATACCAAAAATATCGCTGACAGAAATTTTATTGTTGTCTGTGTTGAAATTTGGATATTGATTGGCGGCACCAATCGACAAAATAAGCAGATTCAACTCTTCGGAGTCCAAAAAATCGATTCGTCGTATATTTATTACTTTTGTTTCTTTCATATTCAAAAAGTAATTAGATAAAATTATATTTGCGTCTTTTTGGGCATATTCATAAATTCTTTTATCTTTTGAATTTGCAATTTCTATTAAACTATTAAATTTTGATTGATTAACAAAATATCCTAAACTATTGCGTAAAATATATTTCAAGCAAAATCTATATAAATCATTATAAGAAAGATTTTGAAAAAAGAATGAATAATCATCCATAGCCTATTTAGACCAAATGAGTTTTTTTGTTTCGGAATTTCCATTATCCATAACAATTTTAACGATATACACACCTTCGGGAATGTTTTGTAAGTTGATTTTGCCCACAAACACTCCATCATCAAAGTTCTTGAGTTCTTTTACGAAAATCTCTTTGCCAATTAGGTTATAAACCGTAAATCTTGCAGAATTTTTGGAATTCGAGTTAAATTTAATCGTAATCTCATCTTTACCAGGATTAGGAAAAATTTCGAGTCCAATATTTTTGGATAAATTTGGCAAATTTACTCGTGTTGATGCTTTGCAAGGCGTTTGACGGAAATCTAAAGTAATACCAGCCCTCTGACCAATATTGGGAATGTCGTAATCTATCGACCCCACAAGATACTTTTTATCTTCTTGATAGCCAAAAGTTCGATTTTCTTCTCGATAAATCTCAATTTTGTATTTTCCCTGCGACAAGTTACCGATGGTATGGATTAAATCGTAACTACACTCACATCTTTGTTTCGAAGTGCTTGTATCGATTTGAGTAATTATTATCTTTTTGCCGTTGATTTCGATTTTATCGTCGAACTTCGAGTTACAATTTGCAACCACATCCTTAACTCTAATAACCAATGAACGCCCGTCCATTGCTGCATCAATCTTATCTGAATATAAAAATGAAGTAGCAATAAAAAACACAAATACGATATGTGCGATTATTCTCATACCAAGGAGTTTGACGAAGTTAAGTCGAAAAAGTTACATTTGGGATTTTTTTATAAATAATGATGTCATAAATATTAAAGATTGGAAAACAATTATAACAGCACTTGTGGGCAAATCTATTAATACTGATAATACGATGCTAATCAGTCCGCTGACCATACCAATTATAATTGAGAGAATTGTCATTTCAAAAAAAGTTCGTGAATATAGTCGGGCAATTGCCGCCGGCAATACTAAATACGAGGAAATGAGAACTATTCCAATAATCTTAACAGATATAACAATTATTAACGAAAGGGATAATGATAACACATAATTGTCGAACCGCACGGGCAGCCGGTCAGCAACAGCCAATTCATTATCGAAAGTGGAATATGCCCAGCGCGCCCAAAATTTGAAGAAAGTAAATAGCGAAAAACCCGCCATCAATGCTAAAATAATTATGTCCGTATTATTGATTGATAAGATCGAACCAAAAAGATAGCTAAATGCATCGGTTGTGTAGTTTTCCTTTAGCGATAAGAATATAATCCCTAAAGCAAAAGCAAAAGAAAAAAAGACCCCTATTAGAGTGTCGTTGCTAAGTATACTTTTTTCTTTAAAGTATGTAATTAACAATGAAATTAAAATTGTGAAAGGAATAGCAACATAAATTGGCTGAGTATCCAATAGTATCCCAAGCGCCACACCTCCGAATGCGGCATGGGCTAACCCATTACCCAAAAAACTAAGCTTTCGCTGAACAACAAAAACCCCGAAATAACTTGCAGAAAAACCTACTAGAATAATTGCTAAATAGGCATATAAAATAAAGTTCGATGTTAGTAATTCTATCATTGTTCCTTTAATGTGAATGTAACGTTGTGTTTGTGTGCCAAATGCGAAAATGTATTCTTTATGTTATCATCTGTGAACGCATTATCCTTAGTGCCGAAATAAATCAAGTTGTTATTCATCAGCAAGATATGAGTTGAGTGGTGATAGGCAGAAGTCCAATCGTGAGTTACCATCAATATAGTAATTGTGTTTTGCTCGGCATAATCGTTCAAAATGGAATTAAAATTTGTCTCGCAAACAAAGTCTACTCCCGTCGCTGGTTCGTCCAACAATAAAATTTTGGGACTGCGAACCAAACTGCGAGCAAGGTAAACTTTTTGCAACTGACCACCCGAAAGTTCAGAGAGATGAAGGTGGGCTATATCGATAGAATCGAGTTGCTCCAAAATTTTTAATGCTTTCATTTTATCTTTTTTAGAAGAGCGAAAAGCCCAATTTTTGGATAAACCACTCAAAACAAGTTCGATTGTTAAAGCTGGGAAAGTTTTATCCAAAGTTTTAATTTGGGGAACATATCCAATTAAGTTTGGATTTACTTTATCGACCGAGTTCCCAAATATTTTGATAAAACCACTTGTGGGTTGGATTAGTCCTAAAATCGTTTTTAATAAGGTAGATTTGCCACTTCCATTGGGACCTAATATTGCTAAATAAATGCCTTCTTCGACGGTGATTGTAAAATCGTCAATAGCAATATTATTTCCATACTTAACGATTAATTTTTCTATTTCGATTACATTTTTCATTTCATCAAGCTATCCCAAGGGTGGCACAATCGATTTGTCGGGCACCATTGTTCAACAATTCATTTCCTAAATGGTTGATGGTCGAACCTGTGGTAAAGACGTCATCGACAATCAATACTGTTTTACTAAGAAATATATTAGACGATTTTGCTGGTATTTTATATGCCCCATCGATATTTTTCTTTCTCTCATCCGAATTTAGTCGGGTTTGAGATGTGGTGTATTTTTGTCGTTGGACGTAGCGAGAATAATTTGGTATTTTCAAAATCTCGCAGACACCCTTTGCAATAAATTCGGATTGATTGTATCCCCTTTCGCGTTTTTTTGCTATATGAATTGGAACAGCAATAACACAATCGTATTTTGTTTCTGACAATTTAGCAATTTTTTCACCTAATAACAATCCAAATTCGTAACCAATTTTCCAAAGTTTATAATATTTTAAATTGTAAATAACTTTTGCAAAATCTTTTTCGTGTAATTTAAAAAGCGAATAGGCATTTGTAATTGAAATATCGTCGGAAGCGAAATTTTCGAACATTCTGTCGATAATGCTATCAGATTTGGGGGCAGAATCTAATGAATAAAAACATCCACTACAAAGAGAATTTAAATTATTAATTCGGTTGTCAATAGTAATTAATTCATCGCAAATCAGACAATATCGGGGCGAAAGAAAATCAACAAAATGATTAATTGGGGCTAATAATGCCCTCAATAATGGTCTCATTTATTCAATATTTTGAATTTGCTCTCTTATTCTTTCGATTTCTTCTTTCACCATCACAACCATTTGCGATAGCTCAGCATCATTCACTTTGGAACCAATGGTATTGATTTCGCGATTCATTTCTTGCATAAGAAAGTTTATTTTTCTTCCTGCAGATTCGTTTTCTTTCAATGTTTTGTAGAAATACTTAATATGGGAATCCAAACGGACACACTCTTCGGATATATCCAATTTATCGGCTAAAATCACCATTTCTAAGTATATCCTTTGCTCGTCTATTTCGTCGCCTTCGAACATTTGAGCAATCTTTTGTCGGTATTTTTCGCGTTCGGTTGGTATGCGTTCCAAACCTTTAGCGCGAATTTTATCGACTATTTGTTGAATCTTTTTAATACGGTTTGCAATATCTTTTTCGATGTTTTTGCCTTCATTAATTCGCATTTGGTCGATAGTTACTAATGCTTTGTTCATACCCTGCTTAATCAAATTGGCATAGAATCTTTCGTCTATTTCCTCTTCTTGTTCGGATATCAATTCTTGATAACTGAGCACTTGTTCCAATTTAACGGGTTCTTTGATTTTGAGTGCAGTTCGGATGTTGTTCAAACTTTCATAAACTGCTTTTACTTTTTCGGTATTGAAAGCCAATATTTTGTCGATTTGATTGTTTTCTATGTTCAAATTAACGCTAAATGTACCTCTCGAAAATTTCGATTTTATCATATCCCTTACCAAGATATCGAAATTTTGCATATTTCGTGGCAATCGTGTGTTTATATCCAATTGCTTACCATTCAGACATTTCACTTCGATTGTTGCTTTCACGCCGTCTTTTTGGTAGTCAACTCGTGCAAAACCAGTCATACTTTTCAACATAATATATTTCCTTTATTATATATTTTCTTATTATATATTTTTTCAAAATTAAATAGAAGTTAATTGTTTACGATAATTTTGCACATAATTTACGTAATTCTGTGCATTTTGGCTTATTCGTTCAATTTCATCGGGACGCAATTCGCGAATAATTTTACCGGGAACACCGGCATAGAGAACGCCCGAAGGTATTTCCACTCCCTCGCGCACCAATGTTCCCGCTGCAATCAAACAATTGTCGTTGACGACCGAACCATCGAGAACTATTGCACCAATTCCTATAAGAACATTATTTTTGATTGTCGAGCCATGCAATGCTACGCTATGACCTATCGTAACATTATCGCCTATTGTTAGGGGAAAATAATCGTGAGTTACATGCAGCATACTCAAATCCTGAACATTTGTTCGTTTTCCTATTCTTATGTAGTGGACATCGCCTCGGATTACGACGTTATACCAAATAGAGCAATCCTCGCCTATTTCCACATCTCCAATTATTTTTGCACCTTCGGTTACGAAAACCGAGGGATGAATTTTTGGTGTTATACCATTATAAGTTATTATAGAGCCATTTTGACCTGTTTCTAATTTCATTTTCATACTATTTATTTCTGACTATCCTAAAACCTGTTTGAGGTAAGAATTCAACTTGGTAAAACCTATTTGAGCTACGTGCAAAAGAGTTTCCTTCGTTGTAGGATCCGCCGCGGGCAACTCGACGATTGCCATTATTAGGTCCTTTGGGATTATTTTGGGATGGAACCGAATAATATTCGCTCGAATACCAATCCCAGCACCATTCCCAAACATTTCCGTGCATATCGTATAATCCAAAAGCATTGGCTTGCTTTGTGCCAACGGGGTGGGGCTGTAAACCTGAATTCATATTGTACCAGCCAAGATGGTCTACCACATTTGAACCCGAATAATCAGAATTACTCCCTGCTTTGCATAGATATTCCCACTCGGCTTCGGTTGGCAATCGGAAACCGTT
>CALKJQ010000056.1 GCA_937995785.1 Candidatus Kapaibacterium sp. | reverse complement strand
AATGCTTATTTATATTTGGAGGCATATAAAAATTATCAAAAAAAATCTATGGATGAGAGTAATGTAGGAAAATTAATTGGACAAAACTTAATTTTGGAAAATCAAATGCGAGCAGAAGCCGAAAAGCAGCAACTAACTGCTGCCTTATTTGTTGTAATCATAATAGCAGTTCTTGCAATTGTCTTTATTTATTATATTCGTTATAAGCAAATAAGAAAAGTAAATAAAAAATTAGACGAATTAAATCAAACCAAGGATAAACTTTTTCGCGTTATATCCCACGACTTACGAGGTCCGATTTTGAACACAAGCACTCATTTCGACTTAATTCTGGAGTCCTTCGATAAAATTGATGAAAATAAAAAACTTGAATTTCTGAAAAATGCTCAATCATCGCTGAAAAAACTTTCTATGATGCTCGAAAGTTTGTTGGATTGGGCAAAATCGCAAAATAACTATAAGGGCAAAATAAGAAAAGAAATCAACATTAAAGATGAAATTAAAAAAGTAACGGAACAATTAGAAACACAAATCAAAAGCAAGGATTTAGAATTAAATCTTGATGTTCCCGACTTTCTTTCTGTCAAAATATTTTATGGTGATTTAGAGGTTATTCTCCGAAATGTGATTTCGAATGCAATAAAGTTTTCTTATCCGAATAGTAAAATTGAGATAAAAGTGACTAAAAACAAAAAAAATATACAAATTATAGTTGTTGATTACGGAATTGGAATGGAACAAAGTGTTATGGAATCACTCTTCACATACGATAAAACCAAAGTGCGGAATGGAGTTCTGGGCGAACGTGGCGTTGGATTAGGGTTGATTAATGCCTATGAACTCGTGAAACGAAATAAAGGAAATATTTGGGTAGAGCAAAACGAACCGCAAGGTACAAGAGTCGTTATTGAACTAAATGATTGAAATAATTATTTGCTGTTGTAGAATCTTTTTTTATATTTCTCCGAAGGCAAGTGCTGCCATCATTGCAGTGCCTATAATCATAGCATCCTCGTGGGGATTTAGTTTTGGATTATGTAATGGGTAAAACTCTTGGTTGGGTTTGGAACAACCCAGAAACCAAAAGCAAGATGGTGCGAATTGAGAATAATAAGCGAAATCTTCAGCCCACATTTTGGGTTCTGCAACTGATGTATTTTCTGCTCCTAAAAGCAATGATGAATTTTCCATAACCAAATTGGTTAATTTGTTATTATTGAGCAATGGTGGATATCCCTCCAAAATTGTAAATTCGAGCACACATTTGTGTGATTGAACAATTTGGTGGGCAAATTTGCTGATAATTTGTTTTAATTCATTTCTTAAATCTTGATTGTAGGTTCTCATAGTGCCCATCAAATTAGCTTCACTTGGGATTATATTTGTTGTATTGCCTGAATTAAAAGATGTAATTGCCACAACAACGGGTTCAAGTGGATTGGCAAACTTATTTGGTAAGCTATACAAAAAATTTATTAAATCGTTGGCTGCAAGAATTGGGTTAGCTCCCAAGTGAGGTTGGGCGGCGTGTGTGCTTTTTCCTATTATTTTGATATGAAATTCATCGGTGGAAGCCATTAGCGGTCCCCCTTTTGTTGCAATCTTACCTATAATTATTTCGGGATTAATATGCTGACCAAAGAATGCTTTGATGTTCAAACTATCTAATATTCGGCTATCTATCAATAATTTAGCACCACCGGGTAATTGTTCCTCGCCGGGTTGGAATATCAAGACTACTTTATTTTTTAAGTATTTTTCGTTTTGTTTGATTATTTTGGCAGCCGAAATCAGCATTGCCGTATGCATATCATGCCCACAAGCGTGCATAATTCCTGCATTCTGAGAACAATAATCAAATCCTGTCTCTTCGGTTATTGGTAATGCATCGATATCTGCTCTCAAGGCTATTGAATTGTCGCCATTGCCAATCCATCCAACCACTCCTATATCGTTGTGATTATTATCTGGATTTGATTTTAAGGCAATTACGTGTTCTATGCCCAGTTTCGTTAATGTGTTGGATATGTATTGAGTTGTATTAATTTCTTTGAAGGAAAGTTCAGGATTTCTATGTAAATATCGACGATGGTCGATTGTTTCGGAAATTAATTCATTTGAATAATGCAAAAAATCTATGTTTAACTTAGAATTCAATTAAGGCTTCTCCTATTTTTTCGGCTGTTCCAATTAGATTAAAGCCTATAATCTCATTTTTCTCATTGGTAATAATTTCGACTCTTAATGGTATTTTGCTTGTTGGAATAATTTCGACAGAGTTTCCGATAATTTTTTTCATAAACAATACCAAAGCAGTGCTTATTGCAGCAGTTCCGCAAGCACCAGTTTCGGCTTCCACTCCTCTTTCGAACGTTCTGATATAAATAGTTTGAGGTGACTCCACATAATAAATGGATACATTAACACCTTCGGGGAATAATTCGACATTAGAGCGGATTGGTTTTGCCATATCTTCCAATGGATAGTAGCGGAAGCTAAATTGTCTGCTGTGTAGAATTTTGTGGTAATCCAACACTAAATGGGGTGAACCGACATCTACAAAATCGCCATAAATGTTAGTATCATCAATTCTTACTTCAAAATTCATTCGCAAATCATTATGTTTTGGGAATGAAACTTTAATTAATTCGCCGTCGATGGTGGAAGGATATTCCCTTCCTGCAAGTTCGATAATTAATTGCTGAGATGTTCCCTTGCTCGAACTCGATTTGGATAATCCAATTGCATTGATAAAACTAACAGCGGAACGAGCACCATTACCGCACATCATTCCGCTCGTCCCGTCTGGATTAAAAAAACTAACATTAAACCTACCTCCATAAGTATCGTTCAAAGAAATCAAACCCTCTGTTTTAATTGTATAATTATTACTTTTGGAACAAGCAACTTTTGCTAAATTTGACAAATTTTCCTTATTCAGTTTTGATTGGCGATTATCAACAACCGAGAATAAATTACCTGCACCAGAATAATAATTAATTTTCATTTTCATTATCGCTATTCAAAAATTTTGCAGACGAATTATGAATCAAACCATTTGTTGCCAATATCGACTTTGAATAGATTGAATATGGGTTAAGCCCATAATCGGTAACCAATCCGCCTGCCTCTTGCACTAACAAATAGCCGGCGGCTACATCCCATGGATTAAGTTCTAATTCCCAAAACCCATCGAACCTGCCATTTGCCACATAAGCTAAATCTAAGGCAGCCGAACCCAATCGACGTATTGGTATTCCCCGTTGAACTACATCTACGAATAATTCGGCACTTCGATAATTACTTTTGCCAGGACGATAAGGAAATCCCGTTACTAAAAAAGCATTTTCAAATTTATCTATACTACTAACGGATATTGGTGTGTCATTTAAATATGCTCCGTGTCCTTTGACTGCATAAAACATCTCATCAAGTAGAGGATGATAAATCACGCCAATGTATATCTGATTATTTATTTCTGCAGCAATACTTACACAAAATATCGGAATGTTGTGTGCATAATTAACTGTTCCATCTAATGGGTCGATAATCCACTTAATTGCATTTCGTTCATAATCTTCCGATTTGCCACTTTCTTCTGCAAGAAAAACTGAGTTTGGAACTTCTTTTTTTAAAAATTCTATTATTGAATTTTCGGACTTTAAATCGTATTCAGTTACCAAATTGTGTCTACCTTCTTTGCTACGAATATTAAAATTCGTGCCAAAACCTTCTTTTAGTATCTTGCCGGCATTGATAGCTGCAATTTTTGCAATTTGTAATAATTCTTTATCCATAACATTCAAAAATACGATTAATTTTTATTGTTAGTGTTAATTTTCTTAATTTGCATTTTTTCTATAAACAAATAGATAATGAAGAAAATTATTTTATTAATATTGATATTTCCGATATCACATTTATTTTCACAAATTGATTATTCAAAAATCACGGGAATATCAAAATTGAAATTAGATACACTTGCTCACAAAAATGCAATCGAAGTGTCGAAGGAAACCTTCGCATTATTAGAGAAATCAATCGATGCCAAAGAATATAGGGTCGGACCTGGTGATGTATTCGAATTTTCAGTTTTTGCAACCGAACCTATTAATTTTACATTAAAAGTGAGTCCCGAGAATAAATTATTGATTCCAACTGTTGGATTGGTTGATGTAAAGAATCTAACTTTAGATAAAGTCTATGAATTGGTCAATGAGAAGATAAAAAAAATCTACAGAGCCTCCGAAATTGGCTTTATATTAACTAAACCAAGACAATTCAAAGTAATCATTAGTGGTTCTGTTGCCAAATCGATGAGTATTCCATCGTCGCCAACCGACAGAGCTTCGGAAGTAATCGAAAGAGCGGGAGGTTTGAAATATGATGCTTCATTACGCAATATTTCGCTGATTAGAGATGAACAAGTAATACAAATCGACTTATTAAAATTCTTCTTAGCTGGTATTAAAGAGGCAAATCCTTTTTTGGAAGGTGGCGACCAAATTATAATACCTCCAAGCAGTGAAAGACAAAAAATCAGCATTTATGGCGAGGTTGGTTACCCAGGGGAATTCGAATATATGCCGGGTGATTCGCTTTCTACATTAATTAGATTTGCACAAGGATTTTTAGCTTCTGCCCAATTAGATTCTGTGGAAATTAGTCGTTTCGATCCCAATGAAAAGAAATTAATAAAATGGTATGTTGATTTAACAGGATGGAAAAATATATTAAATACTCGAGAAAACTTAATAGGCGACTTCCCGCTCGAAATTGGCGATAGAGTTATGGTGAGAATTATCCCTAACTGGAACAAGGAACATTATGTTGTGATTGCAGGCGAGGTTAAATATCCCGGGAAATATGCAATTATCGAAAACAAAGATAGAATATATGATTTGATTCTTCGTTGTGGTGGTTTCACCGAGGATGCGTCTATTTCGGACATCGAATTTGTGCGTCAACAAGAAGCCGAAAAGCGCGATTTCGAGATGGATCGTTTGTATCGCACACCTTCGACGGAAATGAGTGAATTCGAGCAAAGATATTTTCAATCGCGCGTCCGCGAAAAACGTGGTTCGATGGCATTAAATTGGAATAAAGCCATAAGCGAACCTATGTCCGACCAGAACATTACCCTATTCAATAAAGACTCAATAATTGTACCTACAAGAAAAAATTATATTAACGTCCAAGGTAGGGTGAATAATCCGGGATATGTAGTGTTCAAAGAAGGGTGGACTTATTTGGACTATATTAACCAAGCTGGTGGTTTTGGTTATCGGGCGGACGAAAATGAAACGTTTATTGCAAAAAGCAAAGGTGAGATATTTTTAGCTAAGGATATGAAATATGTGCTTGAACCAGGCGACGTTATTCTTGTTCCACCCGAAAAAGAAGTTTCATTTACCGAAGTATTCAAGGATGTAATTACAACCATAGCACAATTAACAACGATATTGGGTGTATTGTTTACGATTTACACAGCCGCACAATCTTCAAAATAAAAGAATCTACTATTATTGCTAAAGGTTTAATAAATGAAATTTACTGAATTAACAAATACTTCGCTCAAAGAATTATATATCACCTATAAGAATAATAGGAAAACTGCAAATATTATATTTTTTACTTTACTGGGATTGTTAATTGTTTTTTTGATAATAACTCCTTTTAAGTATCAGGCTGATGCATCTATTATGCCTCCAAAACAACAAAGCGGACAGATGAATTTTGGATCGATGTTGCAAAATATGAATTTAGGTGCTATGAGTGGCGGATTGGGTTCGCTACAACAATCAAATTTGTCGTTGTTTTATGGAGAAGCTTTAAAGAGTAGAAGTGTTGCCAATTACATAATTGATAAATTAAATCTCCGAAAATCCAAGTTTTTTCAGAATTACAAAGAAGGTCAAATTCAAGAAATTGTAACTCAATCCATAGATGTATTGGTTGACCGTAGTGGGGTGATATATTTATCAACGTATGTTTGGACCGACTTTTTCCCTAATTCCCAAGAAAAAGATTCGGCGGCAATTTTGTCCAGCGCAATTGCCAATACAGCTATAGAAGCCTTGGATTTTATTATCAGACAAAGAGCCAACAATATATCGAGCAAAACAAAGGATTTTATCGCAGGCGAAATCCAGATTTATACAAAAAAGTTGGATTCGGTGCAGAACTCTCTTGAAATTTTTCAAACAAACAAAAAAGTGTTGGAGTTGGAAGAACAAACAAAAGCAATTGTTTCGCAAGCAAATGAACTTTCTGTGGAATTAGCAAAAGCCGAAGTGGAACTGAATCTTGCCAAAAAGTTGTATTCCGAAAATGCTCAGTCATTAAAAGTTTTGCAAGAAAACTACAATACTCTTCGTTCACAATTCAACAAAATCCAAACTGGCGGACTAACTGGTGAGGATCAATTTTCCATTCCCCTCAAAGATATTCCTTTTTTGATTCGACAATATACTAACTTAATCCGTGAACAAAAGTTATACGAACAAATCTTGGCATATCTTCGAACTACTTACTACCAAGAAGCAATTGCTGAGAAAAAAGATGTCCCGCAGGTTGATGTCTTGGATTGGGCTACGAAACCCTACAAAAAAAATGCACCAACGTATTCACTCTCGATCATAATTGGCTTGATAATTGATTTCTTTATTTTGTCGATGTTTGTAATTTTCAAACATTCGAGAAATAAATTAAATTAAATATAATTATTGATCTTCAAAAATAGCTTTTAGAAAAATGCAGATAAGACAATTAGTTGAGGAAACCCTTTTTCAGGATGACTTTAAGCAAGGATTTGGTAATTCGATAAATGCTGATTTTGAATATTTTGTTCAAGAATTAAAAAAATACAATCCTTCGGCAAACATTGATTTTCTGAAGAAAGCATTTGCTTTTGCTTGTTTCCATCATAAAAGCGACACTCGTAAATCGGGACAAAAATACTATGTTCACGTTTTGTGGGTGGCGCTTTATCTAATTCAAAAATTTAATGTTTACGACGAGATTTACTTAGCTGCGGCATTTCTCCACGATACAATCGAAGATACCCAAAAGAAAACAAATAAAGTAACCCGAGAACGCATTTTGAAAACTTTTGGCAGTGAAAAATTAGCCGACGTTGTGGATGCTTTAACCAAAATATCGCGTGAATCATTAGAAAGCGAATCAATTATAAATTCGGAAATTTTGCAGAAAGCATTTGCCAAGCCTGAACTTGTAAAGATTATTCAAGAAAATAAATCCATCCAAAAAGGTCTAACCTACTGCAAATTGCTCACTACTTTCATACTCGATCCAAATGTTATAGTTATCAAGTTGTCCGACCGCTACCATAATATGCAAACTTTACATTATTTCGAGGTTGATAAAGAAAAATCGAAAGCATTGGAAAAGCAGCGCGAAATTTCGAACGAAACTTTGCAATTTTATGTTGGTTTTGCCAAGCGTTTGGGTTATAGAGATGTAGCAATCGATTTACAGCAAATGGCTTTTGCATATATTTCCGATGATGATGTGCATTCGAAGATTAAAAGTATTATTCGCGAAAAAATTTCCCAGATACACAAAGAGATAAGTATTTTTGAACAAATCATTAGTAAAATTTCATTGGCTAACAACCTCAAAGAATTGAGTGTTGTGTTATACCATCGTCCCCCTTACGAAGTTTACAATTTAACTAATAAATTGAATAATTTGGATGCAATTAGAGATTTTGTTTACATCATAATACCCATTCCAGATAATATAGAGATGGAATTTGTTGCTGCCACAATTTCTAAAAACTTTACCCTAAGGAACTATTCACGCCAGCGAACACAATTTTCGGAATATGAATTCGAAGTGATTAAATTAACTTTACTTAACGATAAGAAAGAACAATTGGAATTGTATTTAATGAATGACTCCGACCATAACATATTGGAAGGAGTTACAAAGAATATTACCAATCCATTATTAACCAAAAAAGTCCTATCCATCGACTCCGATTCGCTGAATATCTGGGGCGATTGGATGATTTATAATCTACTATCAACCGGCGATCAAGCTATCTATCAAATATGGAAATCGATTAACCTAAATTTGATAGAAGACAAAATTAAATGCTTCACATTAGACAAAAAAGAGTATTATCTGCCTCCGGGGGCAACTGCTTTGGATTTTGCATTTGCAGTCTCTCCCGATATTGGGGCAAAATTCAAATCTGCTAAAATTAAAGATAGAATTTTTAGCTACGATTATATTCTAACAAGTAACCAAACAATCCAAATAATAAACGATGAGGAGATAGCCATAAAACCTGAATGGCTTAATTATGTTGTAAGTTATCCAGCTATCGTGTTTATTTTTAATTATTTAATGCAAAAAGGGCAATTAAATTTCGAACAAATTAAATCGCAGATTCAAGAAAAAGAGCGTTTAACCAAGGACTTGAATAGAGAATTTAGTGTGCAACTGTATGTTAAAGGCATTGATAGAGATGGACTTGTTACTGATGTTTATCGAGTTTTTAACACAAACACAGTTGAAAAATATAATTTTCAAGTAATCGAAGATAATTGGTTCGAAGGAATTCTTTCCGTGAGATTTAATACTTATTCCGATTATAATTCCAAAATCTTGGAATTACTAAACGTTCGCAGTGTGAAAACTGTTGATATAATTCAGGTAAATTATTGATATACCGTCTTTTTTCGGCAAATAGGCTCCATATTGCAGTATCTACAATTTTGTTCTTCGGTTGTTATCGGGAACAACCCGTTTGTTAAATTGTTTTTAATTTCGAAGGTCTTTGATATACTTTTTGCTAATACTTCATCTATATCAATAGGATGTTTTGATGATTTAGAATCTAAAACTAATCGCTGATTTTTCTGGAAATCCAATAAATTATAATATTTACCACTAATTGGGACGAAACTAAGACCTTTGCTTTTAAAATGTTCTTTGGTGCATACCATATAAATTGGAATCTGAAATGATTTAAGATCTAATATTTCCTTATCACCTACTTTGTTTGAACGTATTTTATAATCCACCACAGAAAATTCAATTGGATTAACGGAATTTATATCGATATCAATTCTGTCGATTTTTATTGTATATGTGATTTTTTGTTTGGTTTCTGGTTCCAGCGATACATCAATACTTATGGGGTATTCGAACAAAGATGGTCTCATAGAATTATTTAATTGTTCATTAATTTCATTGTCGAGCCAATTTAATAATGGATTGATTGAAGATTGGTTGCTAAGCAATTTGTTTGTATGCAGTTTAACAAAAGGATGATCGTATAGAGGATTGGATAATTCCCTTCTTGTAATCTCTAACATCATCTCCCGATATTTACTTTTTTCGATAGGATTTAATTCCACTGGATTTAATTCTTTTTGTTTACTGGTATTTTTGGATTGCAATTGAGAGTAGAATTCGAATAAAATTTTATGATATATATTTCCAATTTCGATTGGTTCTAATTTTGTTTCTGCCTCTTTTGTTTGTTCTACCTTTAATATTCTTTTCAAATAGTAAAAATAGGGACATTGAGAATAATTTTCGAAATCACCAATGGTGTAGTGTTTATTAATCAAGTTATTTTGATGCCAATCATTCAATTTAACTATATTCCCAACATTTTTTTCCAAAAACTGATTTTGAACAAAATTGGATAATTCACTTAATTTGCTTTCTATTTCTCGAGAATCGCTGATTTGAGAATAATTAATTTTATAATTATGTAAGAATTTGAATAATTCTGCGTTCGAAATAATGACGTGATTTATTGGTAATAAATCGTTCTCGTCGGTAGAATTTATGAATTTCCCTTTTTCCTTAATGTTAGTATTTCTAATTAAGCTATCTAATAAAGGTGAGATAGTCTTAATTGTATTGTTATTCATCTTGGGATATGTTATAAATTTTTGGGAATGGAATTTTTTCCAGCTTGCATCCTCGAGAAACTGATAAAAAAGAACTTTTTCTGCCCGGTAATGCTCATATTTACTTTCCAAAAGTTCTTTTCCGAGAAATTTTTCTACTTGATAAGTCAAAGGAATAGTTCCATCAATTGCACCGCATAGAACTTTGATTTTAAATGGAACCATTCTTATTTGATCGATAGAAGTTACGGTTACTCCAAAATTTTCTTTTTCTCTAATTTGATATTTTTCATTTACGCATGCAATTTCCAATCTGTCCAATAATTCACTTATCGTAATTGTATCAACTTTCAGAATTGGTAAAGTTTCTGCCAATTTTTCTATTAAATTGGCAAATACATCCAATGCATTGTTTTCGGCTTCGATTGCTTCCAATAAATCATTATATTGATCCAATGTATAAATATTTTTATTTGCCTGAATTTGCTCTATTTGTGATACCAAACTTTTTACTATTCCAAATTCTCTTAAAATCTTATGGTAAATTAACTTTAATTTGCTAATCTCGATTTTTTTCTCAAAACTATTGAAATTCGACTGAATTATAATGATATCACTCAAAAATCTTTCTAATTTTTCTTTTAATTTTTCACTATCTTTTCGTGTATATTTATCCGTTTCAGTATTTAATACTGTATTCAAATAATTTAAAAAAGAAATTGCTCTATTTTTAATAAAATCATTGTCGAAACTCAACTTATTATTTTTCAACTTGAGAATCCGAACAACTTCTAAAAAATTCCCCTTGTCTATTTCGTCGATAGTAACGAATTTGCTTTCGAATAACAATTTTAGATGCTCGAAACTAAAGTTGCCCTCAATAATTTTTAAAATAAGTAATATATTTCTTACGATAACTGATTGTTTGATGTTTTTCCTATGTGTGATGTTAACCGGAATTTTTTCGGATTTGAATGAATTGAAAAACAAACTGGCATATTCGTCAGGATTACGAGCAACAATTGCAATTTGCGATAATGGAATTTTTTGAATAATATTAAAATATTTGACCATTTTTGTGATATATTGAACTTCGTCAACAATGTTTTGGCATTCAATAATCGTTAAATTTTCGGTTAAGGACGAAGACTTCTTACCTTTTTTTTCGTCGAACAAGTGGTAACTGAGCTTATTCGCAAGGCGTTCGTCGTCCAGATAAAGTTGTTCGTTGTTATATAATTTAAATTGATTTTCGATGAAGAACTTTACAATTTTTTGGAAATTACCGAAAAGAGGTCCTGCAAATTCGGAATAATCTAAATTAATAATAAATGGTATGCTTAAGTTTCTGAATGTAGAAAGAATTTTATATTCCAATTGCCGAAAATCCGAGAATCCGAATAAACTTATTGTTTCGATATTGTGTTTATTAATTAGAATATTTGAGAGATGCTCAACTGATTTATCTTGAAGTAAATAAAAAAGCAAATGTTCCATCAACGATGGTATATCCAATAGTGAAGAACCTAAAAGGTTTGCATAACTTCGGTGAATTATATCTATATCCTCGGCTTTTCGAGTGTCGAAAACTATAAAATCATTGTAATCCGACTCAAATCCAACCCCATCCATTCTTAAGCCATTGATAACTGAAGAAATCTTTCGGGCTACATCCAATTTGAGATAGTTATCTTGGAATCTATAGTAGTTCAAATTAGACTGGTTAATTGCCTGTTCAATCAGCATTAATTGAATTCCTTCGGAAATTATCCTCTTATCTTTTATGATATCCAACCAATTGCAGATTTGCTTGAAGAAATCTTCGAGATTATAGATGTATAAATTATTCGTGGCTTTATGGTGAATTATCGAATATTGTTGAGCAACGTATTTTTTGATGTTTTGAACAATTTTTCGTGTAGGAACAACTATTATATGCTTATGTATGGTCGAATTATTTATCTGATGGTCAAAAAAATCACTGATCTCGTAAGATAATTTTTGATTTGGTAAGAATGCTTCGTTATGGATGAGAAAAGACATTAATATTCTCGGTTCAAAATATTCGAAACTAAATTATTCAACAATTCTTTATAAATATTATTCTCAAACTTATTGAGATGAGATTGAATAGTAGAAAAATATCCATTTATTGTTTCTTTTGTAAGTTCAAAGATTCCATTCTGTTCGAGATATTGTATCATTAAGGGCACGTTTTCGGGCGATAATCCGTGGTTGAGAAAAAATGTATCAAGCAAATCCACCTCTTCTTTTTTGGTAAATACTTCTTTTGCTTTGAGCATAATAAATGTTTTTTTACCCTCAACGATGTCTTTTCCAACAACTTTGCCGAATTTTGGATTAATTGCTGTAAGGTCGAGCAAATCGTCTTGCAACTGGAAAGCTAAACCCAAGGATTTTCCAATTGCAGCTAAGCTGCGAATATCATCGATATTGCCGTTAGCAATCATACCGCCAACAACCATAGAATTTTCGATAAGCTTTGCTGTTTTTTTCTCAATCATCAAAAAATACTCATTAATTGTTACATCTTGACGCTCTTCGAAATCCAAATCGAAACCCTGACCCTCGCAAACTTCAATCAAACTATTGGTGTAGGTGAGCAACACTTCCTTGCAATAATCCAAACCTACATCGGCAATTATGTTCTGAAATGCAATAGCAAGCAATAAATCGCCCGATAATATCCCTATTGAAGTATTCCATTTTTTGTGAATTGTTTCACGATTTCTTCTCAAATCACTATTGTCCATAATATCGTCGTGAACCAATGTAAAATTATGAAGAAACTCCAGAGCAATAGCCGGTTTGATTGCTTTATTTATATCTCCATTCAAAATTCCAGCAGATATCAAGGTTAATAGTGGACGGATTCGTTTGCCCTTTGCATCTAACAAATACCTTATTGGTTCGTATAAATTTTTTGGATCGTTCTTACAAAAAAAACAATAGAGGTTTTTCTCTATCAATGCGAGTAATTCCTCCATTTTTTCATTTACTTTGGATTCATTCATTTTATATCCTAATATATTGTTTGCCGGGTAATTGTTTAATCAAACCAGTAAGTTCTAAATTTAGTAAATTAACTAATATTGTCGAAATATCAATATCTAATTTGTCCAATAAAGTATCCAAACTAACGGGATCGAAACCTAATGATTCATAAATATTTCTTTCAATTTCGCTATTAAATTGAATTTCTTTGTTCACGTTATACAGTTTATAGTTTTGCCAACCTAAATTTTCCAAAATATCTTCGGGCGAGAGGCATAGACTGGCAATATTGCTTTTAATCAAGTTGTTACATCCAACACTATGCTCATAATTTATGTTTCCAGGAATTGCAAAAACTTCCCTACCTTGGTCGAAGGCAAATCTGGCGGTGATTAGGGAACCTCCTTTGACGCTGCTTTCGACAACAAGAGTAGCCGAACTAATTCCACTAATGATTCTATTGCGTTGCGGAAAGTATCCAATTTGGGCAGATTCATCGGGAGGATACTCCGAAATAACAGCACCTCCGTGCTCAATAATTTCGTTTGCAAGTTTTTGGGCAGCCGTCGGACTTATTTTATTTAATCCCGAAGCCACAACGGCAATTGTATGTCCGTTATGTTTGAGAACTTCTTTGTGTGTTATGGAATCTATTCCCGTGGCTAAACCGCTAACAATGTCCACACCATTTTCCACTAATTCTCTTGCAAAACGCTCGGCAACCATCTTACCGTAAAATGTGTTATGACGGGTACCTACTACTGCAATTAACTTCTCGTAATTGAAATTGTAATCACCCTTGACATACAAAATTAAAGGTGGCGAAGAGATATTCCTCAAAAGAATCGGATAGTTCTCGTCCCAAAATGAAATAATTTTGTAATTGTTATTTTCACAAACTTCGAGGATTTGATTAATTTTCAAATTAATATGTTCTCTGTAATCTGCCTCGAATTCCAAATTGGTTCGACCAATAGCATCTGTAAGTGAGCTATACGAGTCGAACTTATTAACAAAATTGATTATGTGGTGAGGTTTATATTTTTCTAAATACAACAAATAGAACAAATCAATCAATTGCCAATTTTTAATCATAATCAAAAAAACGATGTAATGATAGAGTAAAATGTAAAATTACGAAAAAAATTGTGTGTTAATAATCGTAATTGCTTAATTTTGTATTCCAAATTTTAACTGATAAAAATGGCGCATTCGTCTAGCGGTTAGGACGCTGGCCTCTCACGCCGGTAACAGGGGTTCGATTCCCCTATGCGCTACATATATATAATGTTAATCTTCTTTCTCCCAAAATTAAAAAATTGATATTTCGATAACGCAACTTATTTATCAAATCTATTTAATTTTGTATGATTTATTAATGTGTTTATGAAAGTACTAATAATTTCGCATCGTAATCCATTTAGATTAAAAGATGGTGGATCAATAGGAATTTACTTTTTATTGAAATGTTACCGTCAACTTGGTTACGATACTACATTATTGATGATGAACCCTTTGAAGCATTACATTCCCCCCGAAGAATACATTCCTATGGTAAATGAATTAGGTATAAACGTAGTTGTTCACGACATTAATACTAATCCAAATCCATTTGCCGCATTGAAAAATTTATTCTTCTCCAATTTGTCCTATATTTTGGAGCGTTTTTATGATAAAGAATACGAAAGTTTATTGATTGATTTGCTAAAAAAAAATAAATACGATTTGGTGCAATTAGAAGGTAGTCAACTTGCTTTGTATTTGGATACAATCAAGAAATACGCACCCGATACACCGATTGCTCTGCGAGCCCACAATGTGGAGTACGAAATTTGGGAACGCACAGCAAAAACCGAAAAGAATATTTTGAAAAAGTGGTTTTATAAAAATAACGCAATACGCTTTAAGAAATGGGAGATTGAACAATTCAGAAAAGTGGACTTTATATTTCCGGTTTCTGTTAGAGATGAAAAATGTATCCGAGAATTTGCACCAACCAAGAAATATTATACCATTAATTTTGGCATCGATTTATTAGAATATCCCAAACAAATAATTGATTTAAAAAACATTTCTATTGCGTTTTTGGGAGCTTTGGATTGGATTCCAAATCAGGAGGCGTTAGTTTGGTTTCTCGATAACGTTTGGTCTCGAATTGATGGATTTTACGAAGGTTTGGAATTTTATATAGCTGGCCGTAGAGCTCCCGAATGGTTGGTAAAAAAAATAAAGGGATATAATGTTAATTTTGTTGGAGAAGTAGATAGTTCCAAGCAATTTATCACACAACATCCAATTTTCGTTGTTCCATTGATGGCTGGCGGCGGTGTAAGAATTAAAATCATCGAGCAAATGGCATTGGGCAGAGTAATAATTTCCACTCCAATCGGTGCCGAGGGATTGGAGGTGATGAACGGCGAAAACATAATGATAGCCGAAACTTCTGATGATTTTATTCGAGATATTGACTACCTATTGCGCAATCCCGATGGCATACGCTATATTTCGGAAAATGCCCGTATCACTGTGGAAAATCTATACAACGAAAAAGTGATTTTTTCAGAATTAGACGAATATTTATCCGCTAATTTATTATCTAAATCTTAAATAGCGGTGTCATAAATTTTGACGTGGTTCCCAACTTTCTCCACCACACGGGATATAATTATCTGTTGGATGCTCGTCCAAAACAGTGCAGAGCTTGCTTGTAGGGTCGAAATACCGACACTTTCCGCAAAGAGTTTCCTCGATAAATGCATCAGTCTCTTCACTAAATTTCTTAAATCTACGATATGCAGGAAATGCTACCAAAAACCACAAGGCTACTGCAACAATCCACCAATTGCCTCGAAAATCGAAGTAGTCCACCAAGAAAAAAGAAACAATTATTATTAATGCAGTTCTTACAATAACGCCAAAAACTATCGAACCGGTGGTAACCACCGGAGATGATTTGCCATCGGTTTGTTCGGTGGTTTCGAATTTAATTATATTTATTATTTTTTTAAAAAATTGATCCATAAGTTAAAAATATTTTCGTAAAAATTCATTTTAAATGTTCATTGCTTTATTTTCAAGAAACAATTGCAATTGTTCATTAAACAAATTTATATTGTTTCTTTTTGATTTGTTATTATTGAAACTTGTTACTTGTTTTGGAATTGATAAATAGTCTTTCAAAGCTATGGGCTGATGCTCAATATCTTCGGGATTGCTTGGCAAATAAAAATAATTCGACAAACCCTCCCAATCTTTATCTCTGATTGTTACAATGTTGTCAAGATAAAAACTAACCCAATAATTACCAATTTTAGAGTTGGGCTCTTCTTGTAATAGTTTATTTTCTGTAATTTCTACATAATCTTTGTCAAGTTCAAAACCAATATAATTTCTTCCTAATCGCTTTGCTGCTAATGCTGTCGTTCCGGTTCCATTAAAGGGATCTAAAACTATATCGTTTTCGTCTGTCGTCATTAAAATCAAACGTTCAAGCAAATGTAAAGGTAATTGACAAGGGTGTTCATCTCTATATTTATTGTGTTTCATTCTGTGAATATCTGTCCAAACATCTGAAACCAAAGGACCAAAAGGGTGCAATAAACCTTTTTTTCCGCCATAATCTTTTGCCAAATATTTTGATTTACGTTCTCGCTTATGCGGATAACGAATTTCATAAAACTTTAATTCTTTTGCATTTTTAGCGTAAAATAAAATTCCATAATGCGAGGGCTGCAAAGTTTTTCCCATTGGAGCAGTTGGTGCATCCCAACTTATCCAATGTTTAAAATCTGCAATCGTGTTTAAGTATGCGGCATAAAAAGTTAACCACTTCGGAATGTTATGTAAAAACATCGAACCTGTTGGTTTTGTTACTCTTACCATTTCCGATATCCAAGTTTCGCACCATTTTATGTATTCCTGAACCTGTAAACTGTCTTTGTATGAATTATACCCTTTTTTCAAATTGAAAGGAGGGTCGGCAAAAGTCATATCTATTGAATTGTCCGGAATGTTTTTAAATAATTCCAAACAATCACCTTGTAGTATTTTATTTTTGTAGTTTTCAATCATTTCAGTTCTTTTTTAATGGTTTTCTTAAACCGTTCAATTTCGTCTTTGTGTAGTGTGAAAACATCATCATAAGCCGTTACCATTCGCATTAAATCTCCTTTGCGGACATACCAGCCAATTCCGTCAACAAAACCAATAAATTTTGCTTTTGGATAATACTTTGTAATTAAGTTTTTTATGCTTCCTTCGGTTTTTGATTTGTCGCCTTGTCCCGAAGAAGTAGTTACCAAAAATGAACTTTCAATTATTATTTTCGGATTTTCTTTTGAGGGAATAATAAAATCCATTGTTCGCTTTGCAACTTTTTCTTTTGCAAAAAGTTCGTTTAAATCGCCTTTTTCAAAAGGTATTTTCAAGTCTTTTAATATAGTTGCAATATAAAATTCCGGATTATTTTCTGCTTTGCCCGAATATGAACCTTTTTCTTTGAATCTTACAAGTGTATCAATAAGTGCAGGAATTTCAAATTTAAGTTTTGAGATGCTCAACTTTTTAAGTTCAAAAAGTGGTAAAGTTTGAGCTAAAAATGGTATTGTAGAACCTTCAAAAAATAGGTTCACAATTCCTTTTCTAAAATATTTGTTGTCTTTGATTAGTTTGTTAATACGACTATCTCCCCAT
>CALKJQ010000055.1 GCA_937995785.1 Candidatus Kapaibacterium sp. | reverse complement strand
TTTCGTTCAAAAGAGGATATTTATTCGTACCCAATAAAGTTTGCTTCCTTGTTTGGTAATTTTTTTCTTGCTGAACAAAACTATTTACAATATCTTGTTGCAACTTCCCATTTCTTATTAATTCGAGAAAACCACCTTGGCTTTGAACATTTTGAAATGCATTCCAAACCTTTTTAGCAAGTTCCACTGTTATACTCTCCAAATAATACGAGCCAGAGACAGGATCGATTGTATCTAAAATATGTGCTTCGTGTTGGAGAACTAATTGAATGTTTCGCGATATTCTTCTCGAAAACTCGCTCGGATAACCGTAAGCAAAGTCGAAATTACCAACATCTATGCTATCGGCATTCCCTAAAATTGCGGCAAAGCATTCTATTGAAGAGCGCAAAATATTAACCCAAGGATCATATTTTGTTTTATTAATAATCGAGGTTGAACAATGTAAATTTAGTTTTTGGAATTCGATTCCCAATCCATATTCTTTAACAATTTTTGCCCATACAAGCCTTGCCGCTCGAATTTTGGCAATTTGCATAAAGAAATCCGAGGATACTGCAAAATGAAATCGTATCCTTGCAATAATTTCTTCGGGTTTAATTCCTTTGTCTATCAAAGCGTTAATCAATTCAATAGCATTGGCAAAGGAAAAAGTCAGTTCCTGTATTGCATTTGCACCTGAATTATGATAGGCAGCTCCATTAATTGTAATAATACCAAAGTTTGGATAATCTTTTAAACCTAAAAATGTGTTGCCAAGATTGTGTGTCATTTCAATCAGGGTATATTTAGATCCACCATTTATCAGACATTCTGTAAATGGGTCTGCACCTAAATTCCCGTTCAACTTATGCGGGTTGATTTGTTTATTTGATAAATAATCGAGCCAGAGCGGAAGGAATTCGTAGTAAAAATCTCCAGTATTGAAATAGACGGGGTAGCTTTCTAAATCAATTCCGTCAAAAATTTCATTAATATCTTCTATGGTTTTAATTTTGGTACCACAAACAATTGCATCTTTCTCAAATTGGAAATATTCATTACGATTGATATGAATGTTGATAGCATTTTGACCATTTGCTATATCTTGTTTTAGAGCAAAATTAATTTGTTTTGCATCATAATAGGGGATA
Source organism: Candidatus Kapaibacterium sp. (assembly GCA_937995785.1). Taxonomy (GTDB): domain Bacteria; phylum Bacteroidota; class Ignavibacteria; order Kapaibacteriales; family UBA2268; genus GWF2-33-9. Next base: position 9,653 of record CALKJQ010000055.1, on the reverse strand, counting down.
GTTTGAGCGATTTTCCACTTTTTAAATTTCAATCCAGAATAGTAGTTGCCACGCAAATAAGGAGTATATCCGGGGAAGGAATTGTTGGTTAAAAAGTTACTATCAACGTCGAAGGAGTAATAAATTGGCTTTAGAATAATATCTTCGAAAGTTTGGGTGAACAACTTTTTCTCGAATGGTGCACCTTTAAGCGACTTTATTGCCTCGTTTTTCCAATCATCATAAGATGGAATAGAAAATTCTTCAAAATTTAAATTCGTATTTAGTTCCATATCTCATCAAGTTTTATAAATATACAAAAAGGCACTTCGAAGTGCCTTTATTTTTGAATTTCAAATTAATTATTATTCATTTTATTGAATTTGTAATTTTAGTAAAATACTAAATTACAAAAATTTAGGATATTAACAAAGCATCTCCAAATACATAAAAACGGTAATTATGTTTGATTGCTCTTTTATATGCTTTGAATAAAAACTCTCTTCCGGCAAACGCACATGATAGTAGTAAAGAAGGCGATTTTGGCAAGTGAAAAGTGGTTAGCAAATGAGTTACAATACGGAAATCGTAAGTAGGATAGATAAAGCGGTCGGTCCAACCTTTGTTTTGTTTGATTGCTTGAGTTGTTAGATAAGAACTTTCCAATGCACGGGCAACGCTCGAGCCAATTGCAACGATTTTCTTTTTCGATTTAATCGATTTATTAACTATTTCTGCCGCCTCTTTTGTTATCTCGAATGGTTCGGAATACATTCTATGTTTCGTTAAATCTTCAACCTCGATTTCGTCCATTATTGCTTGTCCAATAGTTACATTAAGTTTGGCAATACGAACGCCCTTTGCTTCTAAATTCTTTAGAAATTCTTCTGAAAAATGAAGACCCGCCGAAGGAGGGGCTATGGATGATAAATATTTTTGGTTTGCAAATACTGTTTGGAAATACTCTTTGTCTTTTGGTTCGGGTAACCTTTTTAAATAATTGGGAGTTGGCATCAAACCAATTCTATCAACAACATCCAACAAATTACCTTGATAACTAAATCTAACGGTTCGTCCGCGGTTGGTTGTGTTGTCAATCACTTCGCAATAAAATTGATAATCATCAAAGTAAATTTTGTTCCCAATCCTAACTTTGCGAGCAGGTTCGACCAACACGTCCCAAATACGGTCTTCTTTCCTAAGTTCCCGAAGTAACAAAACTTCGATTTCGGCGTCGGTTTTTTCTTTTTTGCCAATTAATTTTGCGGGAAAAACTTTAGTTTCGTTTAGAACAATACAATCACCGGGTTCTAAAAAGTTGTATAAATCACCAATTGTTTTGTCGGCTATTTCTCCCGTGGCACGATTCATTGTCATCATTCGTGCCGATTCTTTGGGTTCGATGGGGTATTCTGCAATTAAATGTTTTGGGATTTGGTAAATAAAGTCCGCAAGTTTCATACTTAATATTATTTAAATTGTTAACATCAATTGACGAAAATTAAATTAAATATTTTAGCAACACTATTTTAGGCGAGGTATAAACTCGAAATGATAATCGGGGTCGAATTTATCGGGATCAACAAATTTATTTTGTGTTGATTTTAAATACGAAAGTTCTGTCAAACCAATTGGTTTTAGGTAATTTAATTGCAATTTCTTATGTAATTCATAAGATTTATTTTCAAAGTTTCCAACATACAAAAAATCATTATCAAAAATTATCTCATCCTCACTTTTCGATTTAATCTCCGAAATTGGATTTGCATCTTTGTCGAATTCGATAACGAAATATTTACCCGAACTGCCCGAAATAATCGTAATAATTTTTTTCTTACTCAAAATGTTTGCTATTTCCTTTGCTTGATAGGCGTAGGCTTCTGCGGTTGATATTTTAATTAATTTTATATTGTTTTCTATCACCAATCCTTTAACAAAAGCAAAACCAATCCGTAAACCAGTAAAAGAACCCGGCCCGGCAACCATACAAATTGCATCGATGTTGTTGATAGTTACATTGTTATCATTTAGAGTTCTTCTTGTAAATTCTGCAAGCAATTTGTCGTGTTGGTTCGGTTCATTTGATACGAAAGAACTGACAAGTTTGCCATTTTGAGATAAAATAACCGAACATTGATTGGAATGTGTGTCGATAGATAAAATCATAAGTTAAAGTATTATTTTGAAATAAAACAAAGACGAAAATAGTTAAAACTATTATTTTGTAACAAATTTTAGTTAACACAATCTAAAATTATACAAAACAAATAACAAAAATGAACAAGATTAAAAATATTTTATTAATTTTGTTAATTAGAACTATATAATTTGTAGTAGAAATTAATATTATATTGTAGTATATTTAACTAAGGAGAATTTTATGAAAAAACTATTTACTTTATTCAGCATAGTATGCTTGTTAAGCATCTCCGCAAGCTATGCTCAAAAAGTATCAGTACGGCAAGGGGGCTATAGCTCCGAGTATTTCACCGAAAACAAAGGTCAATGGGACGAACGTGCGTTGTTCCAAAGCAAACATGGGAATATCATTTACTGGATTACCGAAAATGGTTTAACCTACGACTATATCTATATCGAACGCGATTTGAACGAGATGAAACCTGATGGAATTACTCCAAACAAGGATAATTACGGCAAAATTACCAAATTAATGGGGCACGTAGTTATTACAGATTTTGTTGGTTCAAATAAATCCCGACAAGTCGAAAAACTCGACCAAAAAGAAGGTATTGTGAACTTTATAATTGGTAATGACGAATCCAAATGGCGAACCCACATCGGAATGTTTGGTCAAGTTGTTCAAAAAAACATTTACGACAATATCGATATTTCTTATTTTTACGACAATCACAATGTTCGTTACGACTTTATTGTTAAACCCTTTGCCGATCCCAGCAAAATTCGCATTAAATTCGACGGACCAACTGCATTAGACATCGCTCCTAACGGCGACTTGGTAATCGGAACATCACTTGGCGAGATTTATCAAACCAAACTATATGCTTACCAAAACGTTGGAACATCCCAGCAAAAAATAGATTGCAAATTCAAAATTGAAAATGGCAACATTTTATCGTTCGATATAGGCAGCTACGATAAAACAAAAGAATTAATAATAGACCCAACATACTCTTATGGTTCTTACTTTGGTGGTAGTAGTACTGATTATGTTTATTCTACTGCAGTTGATGGACAGAACCGACCTATGATTACGGGTTATACATATTCTACTAACCTGCCTGTAACATCGGGCGCTTATCAGGGAACTTACGAAGGAAATATGTCCACATTTGTCACAAAATTTAATATAACAAGTAGTAGTTTGGTATTTTGCACTTATCTTGGTGGTAATAGCTCCGATTATGCCTATGGTATAGGCGATGACGGAAATGGTAATACAATCGTTGGTGGCTATACTTACTCTACCAACTGGCCCACGACTTCGGGTGCTTACCAGACAACTTATCAATCGACTCCAGATTTTTATGTTACAAAGCTAAATGCAAATGGTACTGCATTGATTTGGTCAACTTACTTAGCCGGTAACAGTACGGATATAATGTATGCAATGAGAGTAAAAAATGGTATAACCTACGTTACTGGCTACACTTATTCATCCAATTGGCCCGTAACTTCGGGTGCTTATAAAACCTCGATTCCCGGCACACCATGCGTTTTTGCAACTGCACTGAATGCAAATGGTAACGGATTAGTTGCCTCCACTTTTATTGGTTATGGAGCATACGGTTATGCAATCGATGCTGATAATAGTGGTAATATATATGTTGCTGGATATGCTTATTCTAATGCTTATCCAACTACATCTGGTGCTTATGGGGCTACCTACTCATATTATGATGCTTTTGTTTCAAAAATATCTGCAAACGGAACTCAATTAGTATATTCTACTTTTATTCCTACTGCTTCTTATTCAGATTATGCTTATGGTATTGGTGTTGATTCTCAAGGACAAGCAATCATAACTGGCTATACAAGTGCAATAAACTGGCCACTTTTGAATGCATATAGAACATCTACTGCTGGAACAGATGCCTTCGTTACAAAATTAAATTCCACAGGTACGGGGTTGGTTTTTTCTACTTATGCGGGTGGAAATAGTACGGATTATGGTCGCGACATAGTGGTCGACCAATCGGATAATGTTTACCTTGTAGGCTATACTTATTCCAGTGATTTGTATGTAACTCCCGATAGGTTCCAAACTTTGCAAACAACTCCCGATGTCTTTATAATGCGTTTTGGTCCCAATGGTGGTTACCCAACTTATTCTACTTATCTCGGTGGAAATAATACTGACTTATGTTATTACTTCCAATGTTCCGATATTAATGCGAACAACGTCTTGTCTGTTGGTGGTTACACATATTCGACAAATTATCCATTAACATCCACACGTTACCAATCAACACTGAGCACTACACCCGACGGATTTATTTCTACATTTACATTTGAGCCTCCCGCAAAACTATACTTTGGTAGTGTTTCGCCAACTGCTTTCTGTGCAGGCGAAGTTATTAATGTCTCCTATACCGTGGAGGGAACTTATAAATCCGACAACCAATTTATTGTGGAAATCTCGGACGAAACAGGAAGTTTTGCAAAGCCAACCCAAATTGGTTCGGTATCTTCGGTTTCTTCGGGAACAATAACTTGCACCACACCTGCTAATATGATGTCCACAACTGGATATTTGGTTCGTGTACGTTCCACCAATCCCGCAAGTACAAGCGAAACAAGCAAAGCTCTAACGGTTTATCCACGACCTTTGGCTCAAAAGATGCTTGGCGATGGCGGTTTCTGCTCGTTTGATGTTAAGGGTGCCCAGATAAGATTAGAAAAAACCGAAAAGTTTTATTTATATCAATTGTATCGCGAGGGCGTTAAGGTTGGCTCTCCCATTGTTGGAGATGGTGGCGAACTTTCGTTTGGTTTCACAAAATCAACGGGAAAATACACTGTTGAAGGCATATCTCCAATGGGTTGTAAAAACTGGATGAGTGGCGAAATCAATGTTCGCGAAATACCATCTCCAATTGCCTACAACATTACTGGTGGTGGACCATTCTATAATCAGACCGGTCCTGGCACATACTGTGAAGGTGGCGAAGGTGTTGCAATTGGTTTAAGCAAAAGCGAAGTTGGGGTTAAATATCAATTAAAGTTAAACGGCGAAAACTTAAACGTTCCAATCAACGGTACTGGCGATGAACTAAGTTTTGGTTTTGTTACCGAACCTGGAACCTACACAATTTCCGCCGAGACAATTTTAGGTAGCTGTCCCAACAATATGAATGGCTCGATAAAGGTTTCTATTCTTCCCGCTCCAAAAGTATTCAATATTGAAGCTCAAGATGCTTTGTGCGAAGGTAGTTTAGGCAATGAGTTCAAACTCGATGGTAGCGAAAATGGTATTGCTTATCAATTACTTTTGAATGGTAAAAAAGTAGGCAATCAAGTTAGCGGTAATGGTTCAGCAGTTTCGTTTGGCAAGTTCAAAGAACTTGGTAAATATCAAGTTTTGGCAACCAATTCTTCAACTGGTTGTACCAAATTATTCGACCAAACAATTGAATTAAAGTCAATTCCATTGCCAAAGAAATTCGAAGTAAAAGCCGACAAATACTTCTGCGAAGGTAGCGATGGGGTGGAATTCCACCTTATGGGTTCGCAAACAGATGTTATTTACCAATTAGTTCAAGGCACAACACCTATTGGCAATCCCGTTGTTGGCACTGGCGGCCAGATTTCATTAGGATATTCCAATATACCTGGCAACTACAATGTGGTTGGTGCAACTATAAATGGTGGATGTACTAATTCAATGTTGAATGCCGTTAATATCCAGGCCTTGCCCGCACCTAATTCCATTATAAAAGGAGAACCAAAACCACAAATAAATTCTACCGAAAAATATTGGGTAGAGGATACACAAGAAGGCGACAAATACTTGTGGACTGTTACAAACGGCACAATCCAAGGCGTAAACGATAAAGCCGAAATAATTGTTGATTGGACAGATAAAAGAACGGGTAAAGTAGAAGTTTGGCGAGCAAATGTTGCTGGATGTAAATCCGAAGGAGTATTGGATATTTCTTTAGTTAATAATCTAACCCCCGATTTCTTAGTAGAAAAACCCGAGGGCGATGCTCCATTCACTGTTAGTTTCACCAACAAATCAACGGGTTACATAACATATTACAACTGGGATTTTGGTGATGGTGATTTTAGTCCAATGGCAAACCCAAGCCATACCTACAAAGTACCTGGCAAATACTCCGTTACTCTCACAATTGGTTACCAAGATGTAAGAGTTACCAAGACAATGAAAGATTATATTACAGTTCATCCAGCCGGTTCTGTTAAGGACGATCAACCCGAATCTAATTCATTATTAAGTATCTTACCTTTAGATCCTAATCCCGCTTCTTCCACAATTAGATTAAGTTATAATGCCAAAGTGGAACAAAATGTAAGCATTGCAATTTTCGATATTATGGGTAATAAGGTGCTTGATGTGTTCAGTGGAATATTGTCCACTGGTGCCAACGAAATGAACATTGATGTAAGTAAATTACCAAATGGTGCATATTTGTTGCAAGTTATCAACAAAGAGGGTAATCTGGGTAAATTCTTCAATGTAAGCAAATAATATCCCTTTATTCTTTTTCCAAAGAGGCTGGGTCTATGCTCAGCCTCTTTTTATTTTTTTGCAATAAGATATTTATTAATTTCCTATTTTTGAAAAAAAAAGAAAAGTAAATGAAAACAAATCGTAGAGAAATTTTGAAAACCTTAGGAACTGCTGCAGTTTTCACTCCATTTTTGAATTTCGATTCTATTGGTGAATTGGTGGCTTTGAACGATAACGAGAGTAAATCAATTAATTCCTCTAACGAAAACAACGAGGATTTTTGGAATTGGGTCCACAGTTGCTATACCATCAATCCTAATGTTTTAAATTTAAATAATGGGGGAGTTTCGCCTCAGCCCAAGCAGGTGCAAGATGCGTTTATCGATTATTATCAACTTTCGAACGAAGGACCGAGTTATTATATGTGGCGAATACTCGACCAAGGGCGAGAACCATTGAGAGAGCGATTAGCAAAAGAATGTGGAGTGGAAAACGACGAAATTGCTATAGTTCGCAACACAACCGAAGCGTTGGATAATATTATTTTTGGTTTAGACCTCCGTCGTGGCGACGAAGTTGTGCTAACCAAACAAGATTACCCCAACGTTATTAATGCTTGGAAACAACGAGAGATGCGAGATGGCATTAAAATTAATTGGGTCAATTTGGATTTGCCAATCGAGAATGATGATTTAATTGTCAAACAATTTGTGGAAAAATTCACCGAAAAGACCAAAGCAGTTAATGTTACACATATAATTAATTGGACGGGACAGATTTTACCAGCCCGAAAAATAGCAGATGTGGCACACAAACGAGGAATTGTTGTAATAGTCGATGCCGCCCACTCCTTGTTTCATTTTGAGTTCAACATACCCGATTTGGATTGCGACTATCTTGGCACAAGCACCCATAAATGGCTTTCTGCTCCTTTTGGAACCGGACTTCTATATATTAAAAAGGAGAAAATTGCCAATATATGGCCATTGTTCCCCAATCCAGAACCCCGAAGCAATGATATCCGCAAATTCGAGTCGCAAGGCACTCGCAACTTTGCTGCCGAAATGGCAATAGGAGATGCATTAAACTTCCACCAAATAATTGGGATAAAACGCAAGGAATCGCGGCTACGCTTTTTAAAAGATTATTGGGCAAAAAAATTATCAGAAATTCCACGTGTTAAATTGCATACCTCTTTGAAACCGGAATTTTCGTGTGGATTAGCTTTGTTCTCCATCGATGGGATTAAACCAAACGATATTGCCGATAAGCTTTTTAATAAATACAAAATACATACCGTTGCAATAGAATGGGAAAATATTTCGGGCGTTAGAGTTACCCCAAACACCTACACGAGATTAGCTGATTTAGACAGATTTGTCGATTCAGTTTGGAAAATCTCGAAGGATTAGGTTATGAAGAAACAAATGATTCTATTTCTTATATTTCAAATAATTAATTTTGGAATAACGATTTCTGAACCAACCCGACAAGTCGTAAAAACCAAGCAAGCGCCCGAACCAATCGGTCCATATAGTCAAGCAATTAAGCTCGATAATTTATTGTTCGTTTCTGGCCAAATCGCCATTAATCCCCTAACAAACCAAATGGTTGATAGCAACATTGAAGACGAAACCCGACAAGCGTTGGATAACATTAAAGCAATTCTCGAAAGTGCAGGCTACGAAATGAAGGACGTTCTAAAATCCACAATTTATCTTGTTGATTTAGATGAATTCCAAAAAGTAAATAAAATTTATGGCGAATATTTTTCGAAAGATCCACCAGCCCGCGAAACTGTTCAAGTTGCCAAATTACCAAAAAATGCAAGAGTGGAAATATCGGTGATTGCCGGCAAATAAATGTATTAAACAATTTCGATTTTAAGACCTAAGTTCAACATCTTGTTTATTTTCTGAAGAATATTGAATTTATTCCTTGTAGAAAGATCAACCATTAAGTAATATTTTCCTAAATGTCTCTGGCTATATTTTGGATGTTTGCTCGTGCTTATAAGAGTAACACTTGATGTTTCGATATTCAAATTCCTAACTCTTTCAAGACCAATTTTTTGTATGGTTTGCACGAAAGTGTCGGTTACATTGTGGTAAGAATATTCTGTTCCATCGGGAAATTGCACACGGATTTTTTCTCGATGTGAGCCGTAATCATCAAGGGTGGGAATGATGTTATTATCTTCAACATAATTCACCTTATTAAAGGTATTTTCCATTGGTTCATATGTTTGCTTATATGATACCATCTCGTCAAGTTTTTTCGAAACAAACTCATTAATTCTTTTGCTGTCAATTGTTGTATTTATAGGTTGTTTTTTTATGTAAGTTTCTAACAATTTTGATAATAAATCTTTAATTTTTTCGATAGAAGAAAATTTTTCATCCCAAATGGACTCTAGAATAGAGTTCAATTTCTTTTGATTAATAAAACCATTTACGATAGTTTCTAAATTGTTGGCATTCTCATATTTAAGAAATTCAAGGTCATTAACAATATGAGTCATTTCATCTTTAGTAACATCGATTTTCCATATAATTCTTTTATTTGGATCTGTTTCGAAAGTATTATAAAACAGCCACTGCTGTCCATTAGATAGAAAACCATATTTCACCCCCATATTATAGCAATATTGAGCAAGTTGTTTGATTACATCACCTTTTTCCAAATCAACAGAGGTATTCTTTGCCTCTAATATTAAAATGGGAGAGTTGTTTTTGATTAGGGTATAATCGGGCTTTTTTCCATCTTCGTTCGAAGCATTGGGCAAAACCTTGCTTGGGTCGGTGGGGTCCCAGCCCAATTCGCGGAGAACGGGGTCTATTAATTGGTTTCTCGTTGCTTGTTCGTTGGTTAAATAAACATCAGGATAAGATTTTAACTTGTTTTTAATTTGGTTTAAGATATCCATGGATATATCAATATTTTTAAATAGTAATTTACATTTTTACAAAAATATAAAATTATTTTAATAAAAAAAGCCACT
>CALKJQ010000054.1 GCA_937995785.1 Candidatus Kapaibacterium sp. | reverse complement strand
TTTATATTATTTTATTATTTTTGTAGAAATGCTTTGAGACACAATTATTTATATTTCGTCATTTAACTAAGGGTCTAATTATGAAAATTTTACACAAACTTGCATTTTTGAGTGTTGTTGCTTCTCTTGCTATTGTTTTTGTAATAATCGTAACCACTTGGATTAAATCGAACACAATTAAAAAGAGTGCCAAAAATGAAATTGAGAAATTAGTCGATACTCAATTGGGGGCTCTTTCTTCGAGTGCATATAGTTTAGTTCATCAAATTGATGTGCAAATTGACGAACGTCTTCACTCGAATATTGAGAACTTTAAGCAATTAGTCCGTGCAAATGGAGGATTTTCGACTACTGGCTCAATTACGAATGTTAAAGCCGTTAACCAGTTTACCAAAAATGAATCATATGTTTCTGTGCCAGCAATGACTGTTGGAGGCAAACAAATTCCTTTAGTCAAAGATAAATCAACCTCCGTAATATTAGTTGACGAAATTTCAAAAAAATTTAAAGTTGCAGCTACTATTTTTGTTCGAATGAACGAGCAAGGAGATATGCTGCGCGTCGCCACAAGCGTGTTAACCAAAGATGGCAATCGTGCTGTTGGCACTTTTATACCTCGTGATATGCCCGATGGCTCGCAGAACAAAGTCGTTTCGGCTATTCTGAAAGGTAACGAATATGTTGGTAGTGCTTTCGTTGTAGATAGGTGGTACCAAACTAAGTATTCTCCAATTAAGGACGGAAGCGGGCGAGTTATTGGAATGATTTTCGTTGGCATTAGCTTGGAAGACGTTGATGGTTTGAAACAAGCCTTTTATAAAATGAGATTTGGCGAAACGGGATATGTTTTCGTTCTTATTGGTTCGGGCGAGAGAAAAGGGGAATATTTTATTTCACTTAACGGAAAACGCGATGGAGAAAATATTTGGGAGGCAAAAGACCCCGATGGAAAACCAATAATCCAAGAAATTATTAAAATTGCTAAAGAAACTCCGCAGGGTAATACTGCAAAATATACTTATTTTTGGCAAAACAAAGGAGAAGATAAACCACGTGAAAAAGTAGCTTTAATTCAATATTTCCCCGACTTTGATTGGGTGATTGGTACTACTGCTTATTTCGACGAAATTTATCAAACATCCGAAATCATACAGGATGGAATTTCTGATATACTTTTATATACAATTATTTTTGGTCTGATTGTTACTATTCTTGCGGTTTCGGCATCTATCTTTTTTGCAAACAAGATTAGTAAATCGGTTACGAAAGTAACATCTGTTGCCAATTTGATAGCAGATGGCCAAATAAATAGAGCCATAAAAGAAATGGAAACCGAATAATAGTTTTCAGTTTCCATAGTAATTAATCATATTTATATTTTAATCATATTTAAAATTGCCAGCAATATTCTATTATTCAATTATAACATTAATATGCTGGCAATTTTGATTTTTACAATTGGTAACTTATTTTCAATGTTGTATATCGTGGCAAGTATGTGCCGCCAAACATCTGATAATGTTTTCGGTCCAAAAGATTAAATACATATAAACCAACCTCAAGATTCTCCATTGGATATACCCCAACATTCAAATTTACTAAAGCATAATCGGGAACATAGCCTACGTAAGTTCCAGCAAGCCAATCGAACCCTTGAGTATACGAAAAATCAACTCTTGCATCGAACACTCCCTTTTGGGTGTAATTAGCCGCAAGACGATATTTGTTCGGTGCAGTATTTGGTAATATTTGCTGATACTGGTTTGCCTGAATTATTTCGAAATTGTAATTACTATAACCTAATTCGAAACTTAAATTTGTATCGAAAAGGTAAATTAGATTTAATTCTGCACCATATTGAACAACCTCGCCAACATTAGTATTGGATACAACAAAAGTTGGTTTGCCTTGATAATTCGATAGTCGAAGTTTATCGCGTGGGTTTAAAGGAGAATAAACCATATTTTTAACTAAATCTGTGTATTGCTTTAAATTATCGGGTAAATTTGGAGACCATTCGGGTATGTCGGAATTAACTCGTGGAAGAAAGTTGGTAATAAAGTCGTTCAACTTGTTATAGTAAAAATCGGCTGAAAATTTGAAATGATCAAAGAATATACCTTCGTAACCAAAATCAATTCCTACATTCCTTTCTACTTTCAAATTTGGATTACCGACAGCACGTGAGTTGAGGGCATTCAACCCAAAGGTTAGATTTGGATTGGCACCCGTTAGTGCAGTCAAGGTATCATTAATTTTCTTTTCGATAGCTGCAAAGTTAACAGGCCGACCATTCGAAGGGTCGATAGCGGGTGCATCGGGCGTTAGGCGATATAATTCCGAATAATTTGGTCGTTGGAACGAACGTCCCGCAGAGATGCGGAAATTATGGTTCGCTAATGGTTTAAACACTATCGCAAAACGTGGGGAGAATTGCGTAGCGTGGATTGAAGCAAAATCAACTCGAGCAGACGTAACAAAATCTATGTTAAAGTCGGTTTTATAATCTATTTGGGAATAAACACCCGTGTAGTTTGCATCTACGTCGTTGGGTATGGATGTTCCAGAAGTCCTTATTTGTTGGAAATCTTGGGTTGCTCCAACGATAAGCCCAAGTGAGTTGGAAAATTGGTGATTATATTGTGCTTCGAAGAAAATATCCTTGGAATTATCCAATAAAGGAGCACCTGGAACCATTAACCACATTGTATCGAGAACACGTCGCTGCATAAAATGGGTTTGGAAATGGAAATTAGGCATATTGAAAGCCAATCTTGCATAAGGACGTTCGACATCTTTAACAAAAGTACGACCAAGACCAAAAACAAACAGTTCGTTTGTATTACGCGAATAACCGAATTCCGAAACAACATTAGCATCACTCCATAAATCGAAATCAAGGCGAAAAGTGCCGTAGTACGATTTTGTAAGTCTATCGTTTTCGCCAAGTGATTTGCGTTCAATCGGTAAGCCGGCATATTCTAAAAATTTTGCAGAATCGCGTCGATTCGACCAATTCAACCGATTTGATGTTCCCAAAGTAACCTTATAACTCATAAAGTTCCACATTCCGGCGTATCTTGCATCCACTTTATAGGTGTCGTAATCCCCAGCCAAAACCGACGCTTTTGCACCCAAAATTTGTTTGGGAGCATAAGAAGTTAAATTCAATACACCATTGAATGCATTTGCTCCATAAAGCGAAGCATTGGGTCCACGAACGAACTCAACGCGTGCGAATTCGTCCAATGGCATCGAAAACGAATTCCATTCCAATGCTCCAAGTAACGGCATCGATGCATCTCGCCCATCTTGAAGCACTAATATTCGCCTATTCAATCCGCCATTAAATCCGCGAGTATTAACGATGAAATCCGAAGCCCCGTTTTGCAAAACCTCGATACCTGTGTAGGATTGGAAAACCTGAGCAATCTGCCCCGAACGGGAATTAATTCGGATTTGTTCGGGACCTTGTTGGTAAATTGCGGCGGGCGATTCGGTTATTTTTTGTTGCTGACGGCTGGCACTATAAACCATTACTTCGTCCAATTGGAATAATTTTGGATTTAGATAAATCGTATTATCCTCGAATGGTATTGAGCTGGTATTGAATGAAGAAATGAAACTTTGGAATTTATTTGCAACTACTACTACGTTTATTTGCCCCGAATACTTGGAAATATCAACATTGCCAAATGTATCAGTTTTTAAAGTATCGCGGGAATTAACAATTACCAAAGCATTGCTCACGGGCTTTTTGTCCTCGTTGCTTGCAATTTTTAAATTGGCAGAAAATAATAAATTATTTGCCAAAATTAAGATTAACAAAGTTGTAATGTATTTTTTCATAATTTTTTTTATTTTAATGAGACAAATTTATTTTTCAAAATTAATATTTTCATTTATTATATCTATAAATTCCGATAAAATCATAGCAGTCGCTCCCCATAGAACTTGCTTTGGGTGTATTCTCCATAACGGTACATCAACATTTTTTCCGTCAAACTGCCACTGCTCAACAACCATATTGCCTTGGTTAAGAAAAAAGTCTAAATCTATCCAAAATGCTTCTTCCACCTCGTCGGTATTTATTATAAACTCGCAATCTTGTTTAAGTATTCCAACAAATGGATGGATTATTGCATTAGAAGGAGGAACAAATAGAGTGGACAATTGATTTAATACTTCAATTTTTTCAGTGCCAACTCCAATTTCTTCATTGGTTTCTCTTAATGCTGTTTCGATATATGTTTCTCCGTTTTCCACTCTACCGCCCGGGAAACTAATTTGCCCTCGGTGGCTTTTCATACTTGAGCTACGGAGGGTAAACAAGATTTGTGTTTTACTATCATAATTCCTTAGTAGCAACAATACGGCACTATGGTAAGCATCGGGCGACGGGGTGAAAGTGCGGAAATGTTCGCCATTAATTAATGGAGCAAACTTGAAATGGGATTCATTGCCTTTAAGTTTATTATTTTCTGAATGTTTTAATATGCTTACTAATTCATTCATTTTTGCAAATGTTGTTTGATTATTGCAATAAATTGTTCGCGGTTCAATCCCGTTAAAGACGAAGTAGCAAGAACTTCTATTGATTGTTTGCAATTTTGCAATAAATAAGACCATTCCGAAGTTCGTTCTTCAATTTGTTTGTTGGAAATTTTGTCGCATTTAGTTAGAACAATCATAAATTTAATTTGATGGTTTTCTAACCATTCAACAAGGGATAAATCAATAGGCATAGGTTCGTGACGCCCATCAACGAGCACGGTTACGAACTTTAATTGTTCACGTGATTTGAAGTAATGATAAATCATTTCCTTCCATTGTTCGCGTTCGGCTTTGCTTACTTTTGCATATCCAAAACCGGGTAAATCGGCTAAAATGTATTTATCTTGAACATTGTAGAAATTTATACTCTTTGTTTTGCCCGGGTTGCTACTAATTTTTGCTAAATTTTTCCGAAGTAAAATAGAGTTGATAAAACTGGACTTGCCTACATTGGAACGTCCCGAGAAAGCAAATTCGGGTAATTCAGTTTGGGGATAATCTCCAATTTTGCTTGAGCTATGGATGAATTTAGCATCGATATTAAGCATTTTCGCTCCTTGTTTTGGTGATGTAATTCTTGAATATAAAGGGTCCAACTTCTGAAGTGAGGACTCCAACAAACATAACAATCGCACCAATTACTTCTCGAAAGGAAAAAACTGCGTTGAAAATGAATATCGAAGCAACCGAAGCAACAACGGGTTCTAATGAAAAGATTAAAGCGGCTTTGATTGGCGTAGTGAACCTTTGGTAGGCAGTGTGAATAAATGTTAGGACAAATGATGCGATAACTCCATTATAAAGTATTGAATATATCAAATTTGGATGTAAATCAAATTGAAAATTGTTAATATCGAAAAGAACAAAACTGATAGAGGACAAAGCAACAAGCGATAAAAATTGCATAAAAACAAGTTGTGCGGTATAATCCGTACCAACTCTATCCTTGGTAAAGATGTCCATATATGTTATGTAAAATGCCCAAAATAGTGTAGAAAACAAAGTTAATATATCCCCAATGTTTAGATTATAAATGTCGGGATTGGTGAACAGCCAGAGACCTATCGACGCAATAAAAACACCAATTTTCGAGAATACTTCTACTCGCTTGCGAACCAAGAACCAATAGACAAAAGGAACTAATGGCACAGCCAAACCCGTGATAAAAGCCGACTTGGGAACAGTGGTTAATTTCAAGCCATAAGTTTGCAAAATAAAACCTCCGGCGTAGAAGAAACCCAATACCAACCCCTGATTAAATGTCTGCTTGCTTATCGAAAACAAACGTTTATTGAATACGATAAGCAACAAAATCAAGGCAATGCCAAATCGCATCAATACAAAAAAGGACTCATTTGTATAGGAAATACCAATTTTTGTAAAAATAAAAGTAAAACCCCACACAAGGGTTATTACAAACATCAATCCATCGGCACTTGTTTGCTTCATAATCAAAATAAGGACGAAAAAGGTAGTAAGATATTCATAATTAATACAATGCAAAATGAAATTTTCGTAATTTTATATTTTATAAAAAGTTGAAATTTAATGATTAATAAAGAGATTATCAAAAAGTTAGATTTGTCGGATATGATGGGAGTAATAGCAAATTTCCACAATCAAGTCCGCAATTCGATTGATTTACTGAAGTCGGCACCAAAAATTCAAGATTGTTATCGAATTAAAAGAATATTAATAGCGGGTATGGGAGGGTCGGCAATTAGCGGCGATCTTGCCCGTAGCTTTATTGCAAAAAATCACCCCGAGATTAACATCCCCATAATTGTTCTCCGTAATTACGATTTGCCCAATTGGGTGGACGAACACACATTAGTTATTTGCATTTCTTACTCGGGCAACACCGAAGAAACATTGTCGGTAGTCGAACAAGCAAAATTAAAAACCTCGAACATAATCGGGATAGCAAGTGGCGGACGACTGTTGGAAATTTGCACTCAAAATAGTATTGGTTTTACTCAAGTGCCATCGGGAATGCAACCGCGAGCTGCATTGGGATATTTGTTTTTTGCGGTTTATAATCTTTTGATTGCAAACTTTTGCAAAGTGTGCACCATATCCAAATCAATGATAGAAGAACAAATGTTGGCAGATTACTTGGAAGCAAAATCCAAAGAATACGGAAATCTTGGCGACAACAATGCTGCTATCAATCTTGCTAAGGAGATTCACAACAAACAAGTTGTTATTTATTCATCAAGCGATGTGCTCGACGTAGTAAATCTTCGATGGCGAGGGCAATTGCAAGAAAATTCCAAAAATCTTGCATTTGGCAACTTGGTCCCCGAGATGAACCATAACGAAATTAATTCATTCAAATACCCTAAAACAATAATTGACAATACTTTTTTTGTAGTTTTAATTGATAAAAACGAGCACTCATCAAATCGCAAACGATTAGAAACTCTATGCAAGATATTATCGGAAATCACTCCAAACCTCAAGGTTATCGAAAGTAAAGAAGATATGCCAATAATTAGGCTTTTCGAGTTTATTTATCTTGCCGATTGGGTTAGCTTTTATCTTGGAATATTGAATGGGCAAGACCCCACGGAAATTGAGCTTATAACAAAATTCAAACAAATTATGTCTAATTAATTAATAAAGAAAAGAAATGGAAAAAGTAGCAATAATAATGGCTGGCGGCGCCGGCAACAGATTTTGGCCCCTAAGCAGGATAAATCGCCCAAAGCAAATCATAAAATTTGACGACAAAACTCCAACCCTTCTCGAAGAGGCAATCGAAAGAGCTTCGACCGTTATTGACCTCAATAATATTTTTATCATAACAAACCAATATCTAAAGGACTCGATTTCCAATTTAATAACAGACATCCCAAAAGAAAACGTAATTGCCGAACCATTAAAGCGTAATACTGCACCTTGTTTGTCGTTGGCGGCATCTATAATTGCCTCTCGAATGGCTCAACGTGGAATTACCGAAAGCGAGATTTCGGTTGCAGTTTTAACAGCCGACCAAAGGATTTTCCCAATTCATTCTTTTTCCAATACCCTGGAAGCGTTGTTAAAATATGTTTACTATAACGAAGTTTTGGCAACTATTGGCATAAAACCCGAACGTCCCGAAACCGGCTATGGTTATATAGAAGTTGAAACCGATTTCGACTACACTAATCAATCTTTGCAGATACAACCTATAAAATCGTTCCACGAAAAACCAACCCAAATAAAAGCAGGCGAATATTTTCGTAGCAATCGGTACTTATGGAATTCGGGAATGTTTTTCTATCGGCTGGATACTTTTATCAACAAAATGATAATATACGCTAAGGAAATTGGCGAGGCAATTTTTGAGATGAAAGAAATAATTAATGAAAATCCTAACGAGGATAATTTTACGCAAAATAAATCCATTTTGAATATCTACAGCTCTTTTCCCGATATTTCTATTGATTATGCCTTGATGGAAAAAGCAAAAAAAGTAGTGGTTGCGCCTGCTACCTTTTCGTGGGAAGATTTAGGTTCTTTCGAAACTTTACCACGGATTTATTCAGTTGATGCAAACCAAAACTACATCCAAGGCGAAGTTGTGGAATTGGAAACAAATAATTCTATTTTGATTAATCGATCCGAAAAAAAGGATATGTTGCTATCGGTTTTGGGCTATTCCAATATGGTTGTTGCACTAACCGATGATGCAGTAATGATTTGCCCTCGTTCGCGAGTTCAAGAAGTGAAGCGATTGGTCGAGGAAATTGCCAATCAAAATAAACATCAATGGTTATAAAGCGGCAATAACGTCGATTTTAATAAATTCTATGATTTTTTTATTCTTAAACCAATGAGAATTCTTTTTTATTGGCACTTTTTTTGATTGTAAATTAATGATAATTAAAGAATTTTCGATAATTTTGTAACTGGGGAGATGAAAAAATGAAAAAGTTACATAAATCACTTGCAG
Source organism: Candidatus Kapaibacterium sp. (assembly GCA_937995785.1). Lineage (GTDB taxonomy): Bacteria > Bacteroidota > Ignavibacteria > Kapaibacteriales > UBA2268 > GWF2-33-9. The sequence goes on along the minus strand of CALKJQ010000054.1, from coordinate 53,953 downwards.
CATTGTTTTTGTTGTTCAGTTGCCTTACTCTATATTCCCAGAGTGGAATTGTTATCCATAAAACTAATATAGTATCTTATCCTGAAGTAAAATACGAATTATTTATTTTTGATAATGACGAAGTCGCCCCAAAATTGAACTACGACAAAAACAATTTGGTAGTTCTCGATAATGGATTAATACCCAACAACATTGAATTGCAAAATCAAACTCAGAACATTTTGGATAATGCGTCCGTGAGTTTGCATTTTGATTTGGCGATGAGTACAAATAGTAAATTTGGAAAATCGAGATTCAATATTGGAAAAGATTTTTTTATCGAATTAATCAAAATTATTGACACCAACGTAACCGAAATAGCTTTATCATCGTTCGATGCAATAAACTATTATCATCAAGGATTTGCCCATAGTAAATATAAGTTGTCGAAAATTATAAATAATTTCCAACCCGAAGGTGCGTCGAGTATCGACCAAGCATTTATCGACAAACCCGGTGGTGCTGCCGAAATTCACAAAACCTCTAAATATACAAAATTTGCAATTCTTGTTACCGACGGCTCTTTGTTTATCGAAAAAAACAAGGTGATAAAAGAAATGCAAGACAATCAGATAAGACCCTTGGTGTTCATAATAGGCAAGCCTGCAAGCAAGGATATATTGGAGTTGGTTGCCGCAACCAATGGTTATTATGTGGACGAAATTGAACCGACTCACAATTTAGGGGCACTAGCTAAATACTTCTATGCATTGATTTTAGGATACTCCCCAAGTTTGTTGTCCTATCGAGACCGTAACATTTGTAATGATTTTCACAAAGTAGAAATCTCTCTTCCTGGAAAAAGTTACAAAACAAATACAACTTACAAAATTGAAAGTTTCAAAAAACCTTTACTTGTTGCTAATCCTCCTGCCCTTGGATTCAGCTCGGTACTCCCCGGCACTTACAAAGATTTAGATATAGCAATCACAGCGGTTAATGGAAGTATTAAAATCAAGAAGTTTAGTATTCAAGATATTCGCTATCAAATTGTAAAGGGAAATATTGGTGAGGAAATTACATTACCTGAAAATCAAAGTATCAACCTCACGGTTCGCTACACCCCGTCGGATTCGGCAATCACTTTCACAACACTCGAAATAGATGCCGAGGCATGTCTCGGTCGCGAAATTTACCTTACCGGCGGCTATCCCAATACTCCACCAGTCGATAGGACCATAAAGTTGCTTACGCCCGAATGCAAAACAACTCTTGTTCCCGGCGACACATTTTCGATTCGATGGACCGGATTATTGCCTAAAGATGTGATACAATTAGAATATTCCATAGATAACGGAAGAAATTGGGATACATTAGCCCGAAATGTGCAAGATTTGTCCTATTTATGGACGGTACCAAACATACAATCGGATGAGTGTTTAATTAGAGCAATTCAATTATGGCCCAACAATGTTGGTAGAACCTTGGATTTACGGCACTTAGGCGAAGTTAATACTGCTTTTTTCAATTCCGTTGGCGATTTGGTTATCACTGCAAGTGCCGACAAATCTGTGATGATTTGGAATGCAAATAGTGGGCGAATTGTTCACAATCTTCAAGGTCATTCGATGGAGGTAAAATTTGCGGATTTTAATAAAAAAGGCGACCGCGCGGCATCCGTTGGTAAAGATGGAAAGCTGATTGTTTGGGATGTGGCGAGTGGCAATAAGATTATGGAAAAGGAATTAGGCAAAACTGCAAATTCTGTTCGATTTTCGAACGACGACCAATACATTGTAGTCTCGTGTAATGATGGTTGTGCCGATGTTTTTAATGCAACCGATTTAAGCGAAATAGCAGATATCCCAGCCTATAAATATGGGGTATGCTGGTATGCAGAATTTAGTTACGACGACAAATATATTTTAACTGCCGGTAATGATGGAATAGCAAAAGTATGGGATTGGAAAAACCAAGTTAATACTCCTTTCAAAGCATTCGACACCCGAGTGGCGAGCGAGATTTATCCCTACGAAAAATATGGTAATGCAACTTATGCTACATTTAACCACAATGCATCGAAAGTTGCCATCGTATCGTTGCAAACCAAAAGGGTCTACGTATTTGATTTTAATACTACCGACTCACTTTACACAATCCAACACAAAGATGGCATAGTGCATTTCTCTGCAAGTTTCTATTATTCGGCAAAATATGGAGAAATGCTGCTAACAACTTCCGAAGAGGACGTTCGATTGTGGGACGCAAACACGGGCTTCCCTGGATTGCCGCACATAATAAAAGAACATACAAAATCGGTTCTAACTGCGGTTTTCAATTTTGACGCTAAGCGAATATTAACTGCTTCACGCGACTTTACAGCAAAAATATGGAATCTCGAACAACGTGATTTGCAGATGGATACCACAGATTGCTTATTTAGAATAAAACCTGTGGCGATGGATTTGGTTGATATGGATTTCGGAGATGTGCCGATATTTAGTTCCAAAGATACTTCGATAAGCAACTTTCTTACCAACAAAACAGATTTTAATTTCCAGATTCGTAAACTTGGTATATTAGGTGGCGAAAGCAGCAACTTTCAGTTTTTAAATGATATCAATGTCCCATTTTATTTGGATACACTTACGCCAATGCGCGTTAAGATGCAATTTCGACCAACTAAACCTGGCAAAATATTTGATACCGTCGAAGTGGTTACTCCAGGTGGTAATTTCAGAGCAGTTCTATCTGGTAATGGAATTGACCGAGGAATTTATTCTTATATGAATATAATTGATTTCGACCAAATTGAAATTGGAGATTCACGCGACTCAACAGTCTCATTGATGGTTGTTAACAAAGGTTTCTTTGATGTTGAAATCGAAAAAATTGAATTGCAAAAACCCGACACTACACATTTTAGGATAATCAACAATCCGGGGAAAACATTACTTCGCCCTAATCAAACATTAGGTCTTACCATTAGATACACCCCCTCGGCGTTGGAGGTGAACAATGGAACTGTTGCATTCATTTATAATGGCACCTTATCACCATTGAGAATTGGATTGCTTGGCGAAGGAATTACACCCCGAATCGATTCATTAACCATTTCTGTTGGGAATCATACTGCTGCACTTGGCGAAGTAATCGAAATTCCAATAAAAATCAGTAATGTCTCTCGCAACGGCATTAGAAAATCAATTACAGGTTTTCGCACCCACTTGCGTTTTAATGCTTCATTGCTCACACCATTGGATTATTATCCAAACTGGATGGATGGCAATGATAGAGTGATGCTTTTAGATTTACCCCGAAATTTCGGTTCAGACTCTATATTAGCAAAAATTAGGTTTAAGGCTGCATTGGGCAATGACTCGCTGTCGAATTTACAATTAGAGTATAGCACTCCAATCGGTCTGGGCAAGCTAAAGATATTTACTCAAAATGGATTGTTCAAATTAACGGGATTTTGCACAGAGGGCGGTACCCGTTTGTTCGATTCCGAAGGCAAAGTTTATTTAAAACAGACATTCCCAAATCCAACACAAGGAATTACGACTTTGGAATTTTCTGTTATCGAAATCGAAAACACTAGAATTTATCTAACCGATACTCAAGGTAAATTAATTAAAGAAATTGTAAACAGAGAGTTAGCCCGTGGTGAGTATTCTATGAATATCGACTTAACCGACATCCCCGCTGGTACTTATTTTTGCATAATGGAAACACCAACACGAAAGTATTCGAGAACAATGATAATACAAAGGTAATAATGGAAAAAATACAAGCTATTCGCGGTACAAAGGACATTTTACCCGAAAATATCTACCAATGGCACTTTTTATTCGATAAATTTAATGAGATTTCAAATAGGTTCAACTATACCGAAATTCGCACTCCAATATTCGAAAAAACTGAAGTGTTTCACCGAAGCATTGGCGAAGCCACCGATATAGTAAACAAAGAAATGTATACATTTACCGACAAAGGTGGCGAATCGGTTACTCTGCGACCCGAAGCAACCGCAGCATTGGTGCGTTCGATAATTCAAAATTCATTGAACCACGAGAGTCCTATCCTTAGACTATGGTATTTTGGACCATTTTTTCGATATGAGAGACCCCAAAAAGGGCGATTGCGTCAATTCCACCAATATGGTGCAGAATTAATTGGTTCACCAAATCCCGAAGCTGATATCGAAATAATATTATTGGCAATAGAGCTGATTAAATCAATTGGAATTAATGGTTACACACTTTTAATAAATTCATTAGGCAACGAGCAATCAAGAGCAAATTATCGAATTGCACTTATTGATTATCTCAAAAATAATTCAGAGAATTTATCGACCGAGAGCCGCACTCGATTAGAGGTTAATCCATTGCGTGTGCTCGATTCTAAAGACGAGAATGATTTAAAAGTACTGGAAAACGCCCCGGCTATTATTGATAGTCTTGATTCAGAAAGTCGAACTCACTTTGATATGGTGCTTAAAGGATTGGAGGAAATTGGAATCAATTTCGAAATAAGCAATAAATTAGTACGTGGTTTGGATTATTATTCCCATACGGTTTTCGAATTTCGTAGTAATTATCTTGGAAGTCAGGATTCCTTTGGTGGTGGCGGGCGTTATGATGGATTGTTCGAACAATTAGGAGGCAAAGCCACTCCCGCAGTGGGTTTTGCTTTTGGAATCGAAAGACTTCTACTTATTTTGGAGCAAATAGGTGGTTTACCCATTAACAATCAACATATAGATTATTATTTTATTCTTCAAAAAAGTGATTATTATAACTATGCCCAAAACATTGCAAATAAATTAAGGCAATTAGGTAAATCTGTAGTTGTCGAAATTCTGCGTCGTTCTTTTAAAGCCCAAATGAGAGAAGCAAATAAAATCGCCGCGCGTTTTGCCGCAATAGTAGGCGAAAGTGAATTTTTAGAATCTACTATAACATTGAAGAATTTAAATGACTCTGCGCAGCAAACGATGTCGGTCGAAGCATTCCTGAATTCATTAAAATGAAGAATCTTCTTGTAATTACTTATTATTTCCCCCCATCTGGTGGTCCGGGAGTTCAGCGCGTTCTCAAGCACGTCAAATACCTACGTCAATTTGGTTGGAATCCAATAGTATTCACTGTCCGCGATGCCGATTATCCCGCATTTGATTATAGTTTATTAAACGAAATTCCGAAGGATGTGAAAGTAGTTCGCAGCAAAATTTTCGAGCCTTATAATTTTTATCGTAAACTCACTGGCAAAAAGCAAGGCGAACCCGTAGATGTTAACATAATAAAAAAAGAAGGGGCAAAGCTAAGTTTTAAGGAGCGATTTATTGAGTTTATTCGTGGCACTTTTTTTATTCCCGATGCAAGAATTGGTTGGTACTTCACCTCGAAAAGTGAACTAAAAAAAGTTATTGAAGAAAATAAAATTGATGCAATTTATAGTTCTTCGCCGCCCTACACTTGCTCGATAATTGCCAATTATGCCAAGAATAAATTAAAAGTACCTTGGATTGCGGGGTTTCGCGACCCTTGGACCGATTTCATCCAAGCACCGCCTCGCTGGTTCTTGCCAAAATTCATTGATAGAAGAATGGAGAAAAAAGTATTTCAATCAGCAGACTATGTGGAAGTTGCGTGGCTTGGAATTAAAAAAGATGCATTACAAAAATATCCTGATTTACCCGAATATAAATTTATCCACATACCAAATGGTTTCGATTCGGACGATTATCCAAATATTGAACATAAACGAAATGATGTTTTTACCCTAACCTACACAGGTTCAATGTATGGAAAACGAAACCCAAAAGCATTGTTCGAAGCATTAGAATTTTTAATTCAAGAATCGAAAATCTCGAAAAATGATTTTACTTTACAATTTATAGGACGATTTGGTCAAGAAGTTCATCAAATGATGGATGAATCATCTTTTAGGGACAGAATTATAAGAATTAATTATTTGCCTCATAGCGAGAGTATCCAAAAATTGCTCGAAAGTGATGCATTATTGCTAATAGTTGACGAAAGCAAGGAAAGCGAAGAAATTGTTCCTGGTAAAGTTTACGAATATCTTGGGACTTACAAACCATTGCTTGTTGTCGCTCCCGAGCAAGGTGCAATAGCCAATTTAATTGCAGAAACAGGTGCGGGACTAATTGCTCATCAATCAAATACAAAAAAAATAGCTGATAATTTTTATCAACTATTCGAATTGTGGCGAAACCATCGCCATCTTGATAATTTTAACACAGCCGCCATATGCAATTACGAACGTAAAGAATCTGCAAGAAAATTAGCTGAGTTATTAAATGAATTTAACTAGAAATATTATTTTAATTCAACGCTTACTTTTTCCAATTTCATATCGTTATCGAACCAAAAATACATACTACTAAAGATTTCGTCGATAGGATATTCCCATAAATAGCCATTACCTGAGGCTCTTTCTATTTTCTCGTTTGGCTTTCCTAAAATCTTTTCCACATCTTTGTAAGTAGATTTCATCGTTAATCCCTTATACGAGAAGTTTTTTGAATCCGAAAAAAATATAACTCTAACAACCATTTTTTTATCGATAACTGCCCCAAAGTCTTTGAAATCGAAAAAAACTTCGGTGCTACTCTCGCCCGAACACAAAGGTGAAATATCGATTGGAACGCCTGCATCTTTCAAAAAAACATTAAAGCGTGCTCCGCAATAGTTAATGATTTTTGAAGTTTGATTAGCATCTTGGGCATTCAAAAACGAAATGCTTGTAAGAAAAAAAAGAAAAAAGAACATAGCAGCTACTAACTTTTTCATATGGCTTGCCTCCTTTAAAATTTAGACATTAATAATATTTTCAAAATTAACAAATGTTTTTTTAAATTAATTCAAGAAAACGATTTTTTTTACTATTCTAATATTTTTAATAAAGTTTGTGACTGGCTTTGATAGGTAAAATTGCCTCTTTTACGAATTATCGAAGTTTTATATTCATCAATATTGGTGGTTAATTTGTTTAATGCTTCGATAATTTCTTGGGGACGAAGTGTAGGCGGAACAATTTCTCCTACTTTGTTATCAACAACGAATTGTGTCATTGCGGGCAAATCTGTTACTAACACGGGCAATCCTGCATAAACATATTCGAACAATTTATTTGGCAGAGCCAATTCGTAGGAAAAAGTTATAGGTTCAATCAAACTCACTCCAATATCTGCCGAAGCAGTTATGTTTAGTAGCTGATTGTAATTCACTTGTTGGTGTAAAAAAACTTTGTTTTCTAATTTTTTATTTTTTATTATGTCTATAATTTGATGCTTATAAAATCCATCCCCAACAATCACTAAAACGTATTTGTCAGTAATTTCCAAAGCTTCTAATAATGGTTTAATTCCTCTGCCAGGCAGTAAAACTCCCTGGTAAATAAGTATAATTTTGTCGTTTGGTATTAAAAATATTTCTCGTAGATAATTGGATTCAATTATATTTGTTTCTTTAGGTAGATTTTTTATGACAAAGTATTTTTTTTGTCTGTCATTAAAGTAATTACCTAAATAATCTGCGTCTAATTCTCCAGAAACGACTATTTTTTTTACATTTCGAACCGCAATATCTTCGGCGAGTGTCAGTATCTTTTGTTTTAATGATTGCTTTCGCAAGGTGGCAAGTGCCGAAAATATTTCTCGCGAATCATAAATAATTACCGATGGAGGTATCAACAAAATTCGTAGAAAAATTAAGGAATACAAATCGGCGGCAAAATATAATTTTGCATTTATATGTTTTTTGTTGGCAAATCCTTTAAAAAGGAATTTGAGCCAATTTATAAGAAATCTATTTGAATCGTTTGAATTAAAAACTATGTTATTTGCCGTCGACGATGCATTAAATTTGGAGATTGAATAAGTGATTACCTTAAAACTATGATTTATGTAAAAATCAATTAAGTTTGCACTTCGGGCATCGTAGTTGAGGTCGGAATACGATACTACACACAAATCCGCTGGCAAATTCGATTGCATTTATTATTATTGAAATTTGTAATGAAAAGTGCTTCGTAATATACCTCTTGCATTAAATCGTTCTTTGAAGTAGATCAAATTAAGCGAGGGAGTCATTGGGTCGTCGGCTTGTGTGTCTTGCGATACTCCAATATCCACCCATTCGTAACCATTTTCGACAGCCCAGCGAACAGTCTCGTACATAATCAAGTAAACTGGTTTAAGGTGTTCATACTCGTAAAGCAACATATTATAGAAACATAAGACTACTTTTTTGTTGGTCAAGAATAGTAGAGAACCCGCAATAGGTTCATCGCCATAATAAACCAAATAGAGTCGAAGATTCTCGGGCAGCAATTCTTTTAACCTCAACATATCTTCCAACGAATGAGTAGGTTTGGCATTATGCTTGGCTTTATTTGCCAATAATATTCGATTAAATGTTTCATAATCCTCGCTTTCTTCAATCCTGATTTTGTTTTCCCTCAGAATTTTATGCAAGGTTTTGCGAGCTGTTTTATCGAAATGCGAAAGAAAATCATTTCCGAATTTTAAATCGATTGCATGGGAAATATAATGCAACTCAAAATCGAACTTACGATATAGCATAGCATATTCCAAATGCTGGGATGTATTTATCGAATAAACCAAGGGAGGTGGGATTAAAAATGCTTCTTTTATTCCTTTTTCTCGACAGTAATCCATAAATGAATCCACTATCTCTAACGCAAGCGAAAATGATATATCCCCGGTTACAAACGAACCATAGCTTGCGCCTACAGGCGACCAAAAGACTTTTCCATTTTCCTTCAATCCACCCGGAAGTAACGCAATTAGCTCGGTGTCCTTATAAAACATTAAATTGTAGAATTGAAAGCGCCCTTGGGGATGATAATCTAAGAATCGGATTTTATGGAACATTGTTCCATTGTTCGATAAATCCACAAAATTGTCCCATAATTCGCGCTTGTCGGGGGTATATTCTTTTATTAAAATACTCGACATTTCTTATCTACAATAGTGATAGTGCAAATTCACGTCCAAAGGATTCGGCTTTGTTCAATTGTTCTTCGTCGGGTGCCCATTGAACTTTGAAAACAGGTAATTCAACAATGTATCCGGAATTTTTTAGTCTTTCTCCAATTCCATCTATTGCTTTCGGACTCCAGCCATAAGAACCAAAAGCTGCGGCTTTTTTGTTGGTCGTATCCAAATTCGTTATTTCTTCCATAATACCCGCAATTGAGTTTAATATACCATTATTAATAGCAGAAGACCCTACAATAACTCCTTTGGAACGAAAAACATCGGTAATTATGTCGCTTCCGTCCGACTTGGAAACATTATGGATTACGAATTTAACTCCATTACCTGCTTGAGCTATACCTCGCGTTATGGCTTCAGCAATTTTACGAGTACTTCCATACATTGTGTCGTAAACTATTGTTATTTGATTTTCCAATTCTAAATTAGTCCACTTTTTGTATAATTCGAGAATCTTTTCTATATTTTTTCGCCATATCACCCCATGGGCAGGACAAATCATTTTGAGTTCGAGATTCATTTGTTCGATTTCTGCTAATTTCTTAGCAGCTTTCTTCGAAAAAGGAGAAATTATGTTAGCAAAATACTTTTCGGTTTCGAACATTAACTCGCACTCGTTAACTAAATCGTCGAACATAGATGCTTCGGCAAAGTGCTGACCAAAAACGTCATTGGAAAACAGAATTCCTTCGTTTTTTAGGTAACACATCATAGTGTCGGGCCAATGCATCATAGGAGCTTCGATAAACATAAGCTCGTCGCCTCCGGTCGATAAAATATCACCATTCTTAACAGTTACAAAATTCCAATTTTTGTGATATTGCCCTTTTAATGCTTTAGCTCCAGTTGCAGTGCAATAAATTGGAGTATCAGGTATAATTTCCATCAACTTTGCAATAGCTCCGCTATGGTCGGGCTCGCTATGATTAACAACTATGAAATCGATTTTTTGCAAATCAATAACTTTTTTCAAATTGGCAATAAACTCTTCTGCAAATGGAGTGTAAACTGCATCGATGAGAACATTCTTTTCGTCTTGGATTAAGTAAGAATTATAGCTGCTTCCATGCTGAGTTGTAATTTGGTCGCCATGGAAATTACGCAATTCGTAATCAATTTTGCCAACCCAATTTACTTTGGGTGTAATTTCAATTTTCATTTTTTATATTTAGTTTTGGTTAAATTCATTAACAATATGTTGTTCACCATCGTCGGTGATTACTATAGGTTCGGGATTCGGATTTTTCTCGAAGGTAAATATAATTTTTGTTCCATCGTTGTCCAAATCGCCCGTTGCAATATATCCTTGGGGAAACAAACCACGAATAATAGAATCCGCTAATTCGTCCTCGATATACTTTTGTAAGGCACGCTTCAATGGGCGGGCTCCGTATTTTTCGTCAAATCCTTTATCAACAAGAAATGTTTTTGCTTTATCTGTTAAAACTAATTCTTGATGATTAGCAGATAATCTTTTTATCATATCGGACAGTTGAATATCTATTATCTTGTAAATACTTTCTTTGGTCAATTTGTGGAAAATAATCATATCATCAACTCGGTTGATAAACTCGGGATTGAACAATCTTTTAACAGATTCGTCGATTGTATTCTTCATATTTTCGAAGTCTGTTGTTTCGGATGATATATTAAAACCAATCTTTCCGCCTTGCTTAATGTCTCGTGTTCCAACATTGGACGTCATTATTATAATAGTATTCTTAAAGTCAACTTTGCGACCTAATCCATCGGTTAAAATACCGTCGTCGAACACTTGCAATAATATGTTAAACACATCGGGATGCGCTTTTTCGATTTCGTCCAATAAAACTATTGAATAAGGTTTGCGACGAACTTTTTCGGTTAGCTGACCGCCCTCTTCGTAACCCACATAGCCGGGAGGTGCTCCCACTAATCGGGAAACTGAAAATTTCTCCATATACTCACTCATATCAATTCGGATTAATGCCTCTTCGCTATCGAACATAACCCGAGCCAGAGCCTTAGCCAATTCTGTTTTTCCAACTCCAGTTGGACCCAAGAACATAAACGAACCGATTGGTCTTTTGCTGTCCTTTAATCCCGAACGTGCCCGTCGGATTGCCTTTGCTAATGCCTCTATTGCATCGTCCTGACCTACAACCATTTTCCTTAAATCTTCCTCCATATTCAATAGTTTGTTCTTCTCGGTTTGAGCAATGCGGTTCATTGGAATGCCCGTCATCATCGAAACAACATCTGCAATATCGGTTTCGTAAACAGGGAAAGATTTCTTGGATAATGCTTTTTCCCATTCTGCAATTGCAATTTCCAAATCGGTTTGATATCTTTTTTCCAAATCTCTTAATCTTGCGGCTTCTTCGAAGTTTTGTTGGCGAACTACTTCGGTCTTTTGTTTCTTTAATTCTGTAATTTTCTTTTCGTAATTGGTTATTTCCTGCGGCACGTCGATATTTGCTAAATGCACTCTCGAGCCCGACTCGTCGAGGACGTCTATTGCTTTGTCGGGGAACATTCTGTCGGTGATATATCTTTCTGCTAATTTAACGCACGACTCCAACGCTTCGTTGGTGTATGCTACATTATGGTGAATTTCGTAGTTATCCTTAATATTCTTTAGAATTATTAGCGTCTCTTCGGGAGTTGGAGGTTCTACCAGTATTTTTTGGAAACGACGCTCCAACGCCCCATCTTTTTCGATAAATTGACGATATTCGTCTAATGTTGTAGCCCCAATCACTTGAATTTCGCCGCGTGCCAATGCTGGTTTGAACATATTGGATGCATCGAGCGAACCCGAAGCGCCTCCTGCTCCAACGATTGTATGTAATTCGTCTATAAAAACAATCACGTGTCGGGCTTTTTCCAATTCTGTGAGCAGTGCTTTCATTCTTTCTTCGAATTGTCCTCGATACTTAGTCCCCGCAACTAATGCAGCCAAATCGAGTTGGACGATTCGCTTATCCAACAAGACTCGTGAAACTTTCTTCTGGACTATTCTCAACGCTAAGCCTTCGACTATTGCTGTTTTGCCAACGCCTGGCTCGCCTATAAGTACCGGATTATTCTTTTTCCGTCGGGCTAACACCTGGCTTAATCTTTCAATCTCCTTCTGACGACCAACCACGGGGTCTAATTTGTTTTCAAAGGCTAATTTAGTTAAATCGCGTCCAAAATTGTCGAGCACGGGTGTTTTGATTTTTTCTGTTTGCTGACGGATAGGTGGAATTTTCGGTGGGTCTTGCTTTTCAAATGATTCGGGAGTATCGTAAGAGCCCATCAAAATCAAATCCAATGCCTTGCTTGCTTGTTCATAGTCTATATTGAATGTTTTAAAAATACGTTCCGTACTTTCGTAAGTTTCGCGCAATAAAGACAAAAGTAAGTGTTCGGTACCGATTATGTTCGATTTATACAATTTAGCTTCGAACGATGCCAAAGTCAATGCTTTACGGGCATCCGTGCTCAATGGCAAAGATTTATCCAACTCGCTGGGTTCACCATATTGCAAATCTTTTTGGATTTCCTGTAATAAATCATTGGAATTAATTCCCAGTCTATCCAAAATACGGACTGCTAAGCTGTCCCCTGCTCGAATAATTCCTATTATTAGGTGCTGTGTATTAATTGTTGGATTTCCCAACCTATTAGCTTCTTCCTTGGAATATCTTAGAACTTCATTTAATCTATCTGAATATTTATCTTCCATTTTTTTCCTATTTAAATTAAATTAATTGACGTTTTTCATTCATTTTTATTCTTTACTATTTGTTCTCTGTTTTATCATTCAAACTTTGTAATTTTAAATTATCGTTGTTTCCAAATTAATAAAATTGATAAAAATGGATTTAAGCAAGTTATCCACGAAGCTATTTTTTGCCACAATTTCGGGTGTATTGCTCGCTTTATCTTTCCCACCAAACCCTTTACCATTCTTGGCATTTGTTGGGTTAGTGCCGCTACTTTATATTCTGCACAGGTATGATTTGTCGATAACACACCGATATGTAATTATTTATGTAACTTTTTTTGTTTATCATACAGGAAGTTTGTGGTGGATTAGTAGTTGGAGCCGCGATACAGATATTTTTCTTCTTATTTCGGGGTTGGCTCTGGACTTTCTACATCCTTTTTTCTTCTTTTTTCCATTTCTGTTTTATTTTTGGCTGGCAGCCAAGATTGGCAAAACCAGATCATTGCTGATTTTTCCATTAATTTTTGTATGGTTCGAGTGGATGCATAGTCTTGGGGATATTGGCTTTCCTTGGCTAACATTAGGTAATACTCAAATTCTGAACCTATATTGGATTCAATTTATCGATATCACCGGTATCTGGGGTGCGAGTTTTATCATTTTATACATTAATATTTTTACTGTTTTGCTTTTATCGGATTATATCGAAAGTGGCACAAAACAAATTCATCAATTTATTCTTCAATCCCGTAAAGCACCATTTTACATCATTCTTGTTTCATTATTATTTATTTTACCCTTTTTCTATAGTTTTTTTGCATTACAAAAATATGATTACCAATCGAATTTACTCAAAAACAAAAATATCAATATTGCTGTCATACAGCCAAACATCAACCCGTGGAAAAAATGGGAAGCATCTGCAGTTCACCAACTTGAAATATTATTGAAAACTTCGGATTCAATGCTAGCGACAGACCCCAGGATTAATCTCTTTGTTTTCCCCGAAACTGCTATACCTATGCTATATAACGAGTTTAATACATTGCAAGATATCTCGGTTCTCCAAAATTGGTGCAACCAACGAAATGTCTCAATTCTAACTGGTTTTAGCGAGTTTTATTTTATTCCCAAGAACGAAATTCCTCCACCAACTTCCAAGCAACTATCCTCCGATCCGCAGCAGTTCTACAAAACATTTAACTCATCAATACTGATTTCACCCAATTTTAATTATCGCCCTGGCGATAAAGTGAAGTCGTACTGCAAATCCAAACTCACCCCCTTTGGCGAGCAAATTCCATTTCAAGAGGCATTTCCCTTACTATCCAAGTTCGCCTTGTGGAGCGTTGGTATCTCGAGTTGGAATATAGGCGAAGGAGCCGACATACTCGAAACCAATATCAAAAATTTGTCCGTGAGAATTGGCAACATAATTTGTATCGAATCCATTTATCCCAATTTTGTCCGGGATTTTGTAGGGGCAAATGCAAATATATTTACCGTAATTACAAATGATGGCTGGTACGACCACACTGTTGGTCCACGCCAGCATTATCTTTTAGCATGCATTCGTGCAATCGAAAATCGGAAATACATAGCCCGCTCAGCCAATACGGGAGTTACAGGATTTATTTCACCTTTGGGCATTTCTCTCAAAGAAGTTCCTCAATATACAGCCACTGGTACCAACCTTTTGTTACCCCTGCTTGACGAAGTAACAATCTATTCAAAATATGGAGATTGGTTACCATTATTCTCCTTTCTTATTTTCTTTATTATTTCAATCTTTGAATTTGTGAAAATAATAAAGAAACTTTTTGCGAAACAAAGTTAATATTAAGTTTTGCGGTCACTTCTATTGCTTAAATAAATTAAGTTTTCTTTAAGTTTTCTCCATTTCGAAGTTTGTTTTATTTTTTATTGATAATTAAAATTCATTTCTATTGTTACCTCAACTATTTTTCGCCAACGCTACTATATTAATAAATATTCATACTTATGTTATTACTAAAATCAAAAGTAGCGAGAGTAAACATCAGCCAAAAAGCTTCTTTTATATTGATAATGATTGAATTATATATTATTTTAATATTTAGTTATTGTAAAAATATTAATTATTATTCATTTATATTGTTATCTAAATAATTTTAATTAGATTTGTAATAAAAACGAGGTGCAAATGAATAGCACTAATAGGCGAACATTTTTAAAACAATTAACAGTAGGTTCTGCTGTTGCAGCTGGCGTTAGCATATTGCCTGCCAAAGCAAGCGAAGAAGGAGCATCAGACCAGGCAATGGGAGTGTTGGTCGATACAGCAGTTTGTGTTGGATGTCGCAGTTGCGAGTGGGCTTGCAAAACTGCACACGGAATTCCCGCAGGGGATATCGAAGATTTCCACGACCGCTCAGTTTTCAAAGAATTTAGAAGACCCGATCATACTTCGTATTGCGTTATCAATGAATTTCCAGCAGAAGGTTCTGCTAAGTTGCCACTAAATGTTAAGTATCAATGTATGCATTGTATCGAACCTGCTTGTGCATCGGCTTGCATAGTGGGAGCTTTTACCAAACACGAAACAGGTGCCGTAACTTGGGATGGTTCAATGTGTATTGGATGCCGTTATTGCATGGTGGCATGTCCATTCCAAATTCCAACATTCGAATACGAAAAAGCAATTCAACCAAATATCACAAAATGTGATTTTTGTTACGACCGAACCAAGGAGGGCAAATTACCAGCATGCGTGGAAAGTTGTCCCGTCGAGGTTATGGTTTATGGTCCTCGCGAAGATTTGATAGCAATTGCACGCGAACGAATTAAGCGTTATCCCGACAGATACATCGATAGAATATTCGGCGAAAAAGTTGTCGGTGGGACTTCGTGGATGTACCTTGCCCCTGTCGAGTTCGATAAATTAAAGTTTCCGCCATTAGGTGTGAAACCTGCTCCCGGAGTAACCGAGGCAATACAACACGGTATTTTTGCCTATTTTATTCCTCCATTAGCACTTTTTTCGTGGCTTGGAGGTGTTATGTGGTTAACTAAACGAAAAGAAGCAATATTAAAGGAAGTCGAGAAAATGGAGGAAAAAGAGAATGAGTGAGCATTTATTACCTCAACCTATAAAATACAAATTCTTTACGCCCGGTACAATCATCATAGCATTAATTGCCCTAAATGGTTTAGTTTTTTTGGCAATGCGTTTTCTTTATGGAATGGGTGCTGTTACCAATTTGAATAATCAGTATCCTTGGGGTTTATGGATTGGTGTGGACGTTGCCGCAGGCGTTGCACTTGCCGCAGGAGGTTTTGTTTCGGCAGCGATGGGACATATTTTCCATATTCCAAATTTGAAACCAATTATTCGCCCCGCACTACTAACGGCAATGCTTGGCTACACATTTGTTGCATTTGGAGTTATGGTAGATATTGGTCGTTGGTATTATATCTGGCACCCATTAATAATGTGGAATGGCACTTCACCGCTATTCGAAGTTGGTATGTGCGTTATGGCATATTTAACTGTACTTTACATTGAGTTCTTGCCAATTGTAGTGGAACGATTTAAGAACAAAGTAAATCTGCCAGGTTTGTTGAAAATATTCAACAATTTATTAGAATGGTTAATGAAAGTGTTCGAAAACACATTGGGCAAGGCGATGTTTATATTCTTGATACTTGGTGTGGTTCTCTCAACTCTGCATCAATCCTCGTTAGGAACATTGATGGTTATCGCCGGATATAAAATGCATCCACTTTGGTTTACGCCAATTCTGCCATTATTATTCTATATTTCTGCTATTGCAGTTGGAATACCGATGATAATCTTCGAATCTTTGATTGCTTCTTATGCATTTAAAATGAAACCCGAAATGCCTGTTCTCACTCGTATTGCAACCTATGTGCCTTTGTTGTTGGGGATTTATTTGGCTTTTAAATTAGGCGATTTATTTATCCGCGAAGCATTCGTTTATTTAACAGTTTTGAATAAATTTTCGATTGCTTTTTATATCGAAATGATATTTGGAGTTATTATTCCGCTAATTATGTTCAATTTTAAGAAAGTAGTTACATCCCCATTATGGTTATTTATTGGTTCGGCAATGATAGTTATTGGAGTTTTAATCAACCGTATCAATAATTTTATTGTTGCATATCAACCTTATTATGCAACAGAGGCTTATGTGCCTTCGTTTGGTGAAATATCAGTTACCGTTGGGTTTATTGCATTATTGGTTCTACTTTATAGAGCAATAGTGATAATCTTCCCCGTTATTAGTGTTCCAAAAGAATCGGACTTAAAGTTCTAAGGAGGAAAGGAAAATGAAACATAAATTTTTTACAGCAATATTTGTTTGCGTTTTGATATTATTTGCTTATGCATACTCACAGCAAGGAAAGAAAGAAAAGGAGAAGGTTACCGAAACAATAAAAGTGCAAACCGAAACATCATTGAAAACTATCGAACCAGTGCCCGACAGCAAAAAATACGATCACAAAATGATGCCGCTGGATTGCAAAACTTGCCACGATTGCGACTATCCAACCAAAAATCAACCTTGTCTTAAAATGTGCCCGAGGAAAGAATTAATAACTGTTTTTCATTCTGCCGACGAGGGACCTGTTTTGGTGCATATGGACGAAGTGAAAGGCGAATTTGGGGAAGTTTCTTTCTCCCACAAAATTCATG
This sequence comes from Candidatus Kapaibacterium sp., assembly GCA_937995785.1. Lineage (GTDB taxonomy): Bacteria > Bacteroidota > Ignavibacteria > Kapaibacteriales > UBA2268 > GWF2-33-9. The sequence continues at coordinate 36,538 of CALKJQ010000054.1, read as the reverse complement.
CTCAAATGTCCGAAATGGCGGGTGGATGCGAAACTTGCCACCACTACAACACAACAGGCCCAGTTCTAAAATGTCGCTCTTGCCATAGCGAAACAAGAGTTCGCGACGACAAACGAATTCCGGATTTGGAAGCCGCTTACCACCGACAATGCTTGAATTGCCATCGCCAATGGACTGGAAAAACTGATTGTCAGGAATGTCACGTTAAAAAAGGCGAAGATATTAATAAAATTAGGCAAGCAAAAATCGACAAATATCAATCGAAAGAGCATCCAAAACTTGTTGAGCCAAACAGAGTTGTTTACGAAACTAAATACGAACAAGGCAAAAAGGTTACATTCCATCACTACGAACACACACATCTATACGGAATATCTTGCAAATCTTGCCATGGTAATGATAATTGCGTTAATTGTCATAGTGCTTTGAATAAAGAACTGAAAAATAGCAATTTGAAACATAAGAAAACACACAAGTCTTTCCAAGAACATCACGACCCCTGCTCGTCGTGCCACGACCAAAACAATTGCGGCAAATGCCATATGGATCAACCTATGGGTAGCTTTAATCACGCTCAGAGAACGGGATTCGATTTAGGAAGGAACCATAATGCTCTAAAATGCGATGCTTGCCACAAAACAGCGGGTAAATTTACGGGGCTTAGCAAAAATTGCGTTTCTTGCCATCAAAACTTTACTCTTGGCAAATTCAAACATCAAGTTACTGGTTTGATGCTCGACGACACTCACAATGAGTTCGATTGCACAAGTTGCCATCCAAATAATAATTTCTCGGCAACACCTGTTTGCTCGGAATGCCACGAAGGGTTTAACTATCCTGCCAAAAAGCCCGGTAAGTTGGTTCAACGAAAAAAATAAGTCATTAAAATATTTACAAAAAAAATCCCCTGAAATCTTAAAATTTAAGGGGATTTTTTTGTGATATGAAACAGAAATTATTTTTCAGTTTCGGATTTTTCCACTTGGCGATTCATTAATTGCGAATCGAGGAAAAATAAGCTCGCTTTACTATCGCCGGCTAATTTCAGCCGTTCTACAATCTCGGTCGTAGTTTTTTCTTCTTCCACTTGTTCGTCGACAAACCAGTTAAAGAACGAAATCGATGCATAATCCTTTTCTTGGTGGGCTAAATCTACCAACTCGTTTATCCATGCAGTAACTTTCTTTTCGTGGTCCAACGCATCCACAAAAGGTTGAATAGGGTCGTTCCATTCGATTGATGGCGCAGGTATTGCCCCAATTGTTACTTTACCGCCTCGGTCCAACACATAATCGAAAAACTTTAAGGCGTGTGTTAATTCTTCTTCGGCTTGAATTCTCATCCAATTTGCAAATCCGTTTAAATTTATTGTTGCATAGTAAGCAGCCATTGATAAATATAAGTTGGATGAATACATTTCGCGAACAATTTGTTCGTTTATTGCATTTTGTAATGTTTCTTTGAACATTGTAACTCCAGTAAATTATTTGTTAGTATAAACGATAAATATTGCAAATTATTCTTTAATATGCGTAAATTAACACTAAATTAAATTTGTTTTTATTAATTTGAAAAAAAGATTCTCGACTTTTTATGAAAAGACTCCTACTTTCACTATTTTTCTTTTTTGTGTTGCTCTATCCTCTATTCCCACAAAAGCAATTTCTCCAATCCGGACCAATGGTTGGCTATGTTGATTACCGAGAAGCATTGATTTGGGTGCAAACCAATTCTCCCGTTGATGTGTCGGTTGAATATTGGGAAAAAGGTTCAAATAAAATATTCAAAACAGATAAAATTCGAACTGAAAAGCATAAAGCCTTCACTGTTAAATTTATTTGCGATAGCGTGATGCCCTCCAAAACATATAACTATGCAGTTTTGATTAATGGAAAGAAACTATCGTTCGATTACCCATTAGAGTTCAAAACTCAACAATTATGGAAATGGCGAACCGACCCTCCTGATTTTAAATTCATTACGGGCAGCTGCTTTTATGTGAATGAAGAATATTGGGACCGCCCCGGCAAACCTTACGGTGGCGAACACGAAATTGTAAAAAGTATGTTCGCCCATCGTCCCGATTTTATGCTTTGGTTAGGCGATAATTTATACCTTAGAGAGGGAGATTGGAATTCGTGGACGGGGATTTTACATCGCTATACCCACACCCGTAGCATAGAGGTATTGCAACCTTTTTTGGCATCAACTCCAAACTATGCAATTTGGGACGACCATGACTATGGACCAAACGATGCAGATAGAGGTTTTTGGAATAAAAAGCAGTCATTAGAGGCATTTAAGTTATTTTGGGGTAACCCCAGTTATGGGTTCTACGACAAAGAGGCGGCTGTTAGTTACTTTTCATTTTATGATGCTGATTTCTTTTTGCTCGACAACCGTTCGTTCCGCACCCCAAACGATAGGAAACACACAAATAGGACAGTGCTTGGCGACGAACAAATTGAGTGGTTAATCGACAACTTAGCAACGAGTAAAGCACGATTCAAATTTGTGGTAATGGGCGGACAATTTTTGAACCCTTATGCTATTTACGAAAACTATTCCACTTATCCCGAGGAAAGACAAAAAATATTAGATTTAATCGAAAAGGAAAAAATACAAGGTGTTATTTTTATTTCGGGGGATAGACATCATTCCGAGTTAACCAAATTAGATAGACCAGGCGATTACCCGTTGCTTGATTTAACTTCGTCAACAATTGCTGCGGGACCCAATGCTAAAGGTTGCGACGAACCTAACTACCTGAGAGTTGAAGGGTGTTGCTATAACAAGCGAAATTATGCATTGGTGGAAATTACGGGCAAGAAAGACGATAGGAAGATTAAATTTACTATCTTCGGCGTGGATGGCAAGGAAGCATGGTCTCGCGAATTCAAAGCAACTGATTTGCAAACACCAGAATCAAGCAGAAAATAATGTTTCTTCGATAATTTCGCACATAATATGCCCAACAAGTATATGAGTTTCCTGAATACGGGCGGTATTGTTGCTTGGAGAAATAAATGATAGGTGGCACATATCTTTGATTTTGCCACCATTTCCGCCCAAAAATCCAATTATCAACATATTTTTCTTTTGTGCTTCTTCGATTGCTTTTATTACATTCGTGGAATTGCCGCTTGTGGAAATAGCTATTAATGCATCCTTGCTTGTTCCCAAGGCTTCCACCTGACGACTAAAAACATAATCGAAACCATAATCATTTCCACCAGCGGTGAGAATAGAGGTATCCACAGTTAGTGCTATTGCGGGAATTGCAGGTCGTTCGAATGAACCACGCAATCTAACGACCAATTCGGCGGCTAAATGTTGGCTATCTGCTGCACTCCCACCATTTCCACAAAATAGAATTTTACCGCCATTTTCAATAGTTTTGGATAGTTTGGTGCCAATTTCCTCTATCAAATCGATTGTTTTTGTTTGGAACAAACTTTGCTTAGTAAAAATATTATCTTCAATTGCTGATGTAATTTTTTCAGTAAATTTCATAAATTTGAATGTTTTTTACAAAATTAAGGAAAAGTTTATGATTAAGTATTATTTTTTTAAGTACTTATTTTAATTCAAAATTATAATTCAAACCTTATTTAGTTTTTTATGAGATGGCGAATTTATTCCAAAATCAGGTTTGCATATCTATGGATACAACCGGCAAACTTTCCAACTGCCATTCTCGATTTTATATTGAAATCGATCGTGTAAACGGCTTTCGCGTCCCTGCCAAAATTCAACTTCATTTGGAATTAAACGATACCCCCCCCAGTGAGGAGGCAGAGGTATTTCGATTGGATATTGCATCAAAATTTTTGCTACATCTCTTATTAGCCTGAACCTGCTTGGCAGGGGTTGGCTTTGCTTGGATGCCCATGCGCCAGCCCTGCTGGGCAAAGGGCGTGTTTGGAAATACTCAAAGGATTCTTCTGAAGAAATTTTCTCAACTTTCCCTTGGATGCGAACTTGTCGCTCGTATTCTTTCCAGAAAAATAGCATCGCCGCATTCGGATTATCGGCTAATTCTTGTGCTTTGCGGCTTTCGTAATTCGAAAAAAATATCAACCCCTCGTCGTCCAATCCCTTTAAAAGCAAAACACGAGACGATGGAACGCCCTCTGCAGTTGCCGTGGATAAAACAAATGCGTTGTAATCGGGTATATTGTTCAGTTTGGCAAAGTTATACCATTTTAGGAACAATTCAATAGGATTGTCGGTTAAATCACTTTCGTTTAATTTAAACTTGCCATAATCGGTGTGTAATTTATCTATTATTTTCATTTTGCTAATTAAAAAATTACTAAATTACACAAGATTAATGGATTTACATTAAAAATTAAATCCAAGTCCGATTTTAAAGTTTTCGATTACAAATGGAGGCTCTGTGCTAACAGGCCAATTCATATTGTTTCTTCTTAGTTCATATATTCCATAGGACAAACCTGTTTTCAGTAATATATTGAAAATTGGGGTAAGCTCGGGGGAGAATTTTTTGATCTCATCAACAAATTCATCAACTAACGAGTGTGCTCCCGACTCAATTATCTGGCTCAACGACCAATACCAAAACATATGTGCAGGATAGATGTGCATTTTTTGATAACTTGCATTTAAATTAACCAGTTCGAACAAAATAATGCTAACCGTGCTTTGGAATTGTTCTCCAAATTTAAATTTATCATTATATCTGTCGAATCTTGTTACGAATATTGAATCTTGGATGTCGCCTCTTTCTGAGAGCCTGAGCTTAGTCCACGATAAGCCACTTTTATAGTTAAAGAGTATTTTAAAGTTTTTATGAAGTTCATTGCCATATCCTTTACCCCAATTAATCCCGAATTGCCAATTTTCGGTTTTGTATCCTTTAGAATTTCCATTTAAATCCCACAACTTATTGGAATAGTGCGAAACAAAAAACTCGTCGGTTCGCGAACTATATAATGTGGTCTTTGTGTTATTAGCTTCTTTGTAGTAACCCAAAATCAAGGTTACCGAAGGACTCGAATTAAAATTAATCCCCTCGTAATCGGCATTGGTATAATTTGTTTTAGTTGATTCTATGTTAATGAATGGTTTTTTGGGTTTCCAATTCCATGAATGACTCGATGAAACTTTGAATTTAAAGTCTCTATTCATAAATGAAAATTCAAAATCGTCGTCGGGCAATATGCTAACCCTTTCGGTATTTATTGTGTCCTGTGTTGGCTCTTTGGGGGAAGGATCTTCTTGAGATAGTAAATTACTAAAATTAAATGTAGCAAGAGTAAATGCTAATAATAAGTAATTAAATAATTTCATATTACACCTTTTTAGATACAATACGAAATTCTTGCAAATAGGTTTCATTGGAAATATTATTCTTCTGCTTCCTCGTCCTCGCCTTTTTGGACATCAAGTATATATTTATCATGAAGAATTAATGTGTTTGGCAATGATTGAATAATAGTTTTTATTTCCGAAAATGGAATATTATTGCCTCGTAGATCCAATACATTTAATTTTGATAGTTTAACTATGCTTGGAGGAATAGATTTTAAATTCAAACCCGATAGATATAAATATTCCAGATTAGGAATGTCGCCAAAGTCGCCTTCTATTTTTTTTGTTTTATTTACCGAAAAATCTAAATACTTTAGTTTTGGCATTTTGGGAATTACAAATGTTTTAATGTTATTGTTGGCTAAAACAATCGTATTAAGTTTCTTGTAACTTGCAAGCCAGTAGGGAAATTCTTTGAGCTTACAACCAACGCAACTATACTTTTCGATATCTGCGGGCAAAATTAAGGCATTGGACTGCTTGGAATTGTCCAAACTAATGATTTTTGCATTATCGGTTATTCGCTCCGTCGAAGAGGAAATATCATCTATCCTTGATAAGATTTCTTTAATTGCTTCGGGGGAACCATCTCGCATTTTAATAAGGTTTTTGTATTTATTAAGTGCAATTTCATACGAAATTTTAGCCATAGCGTTATTGCCCATTTTTAAATGCAATTTGGCTAAAAATTCGTCCGACGCCGCATCCCAATATTTTTCGTCCCAAGTTGTGGGTTTGCCTATCAACATTTTCGCACGATTATAATTTGCATTTGCTTCGTCGATTTTTTCTGCATCAAGCTGAGTTTGTGCCAACTTGATAAAACGTTTTGCTTCGTCGATATTCTTGCCAAAAACAGGGGTAATTATCGCGACCAATATAAGAGTTAGAATAATCTTTTTCATAAAATCACCTACTTGTAAATTTGGATTAAATTGAAAGAAATGCCGGCATATATTGATGGTCGCCAACCCGATTTTAAGAATAATGGGGGACCTTCTTTGTAGTAAACTATATCATCTGCAAATCTATTGAAATATGTGCCAAAATGTACTCCAAATGGTGTGAGTCGCGAGAAATTATAAAAAGATGTTTCCACTTTTATAATATTACCTTGGTATTCTGACTTCGGGAAATTGTAATTTGTGTGATTTACAAACCCTTTAAAATAACCAAAACCTAAATCGAAGTTCCATTTTATTCTTTTAATTTTGAATAGTTTCGACAAGTTGAATCCCGCATCAGCTCCGAATGCCAATATTTGTTCATTATAATGCTGTCGGTCGTTACTATTGATAAAAGGATTTATTTTAATTTTGGTAGTTTGCAAACTATACTCAGCCCATAAACTAATGTTTGCTCTTTGTTTTGCAATATTTACTGCTTCTAAATTGATGTTGAAAGCAGGAAATACTCCTTTTTCGATATCACTATTATTTAGGAATAGTTGGGACCCTTTTGCCGTTATCTTCACCAAAAATAAATTCATAGGTTCCTTATCGAGGACGCCGTAATACTTTAATTCAAAATTCTCTTCAACTAATTTTTGATATTTTTGATTGTAGATCATTTCGTTCTTTTCGGCTTGGGCGATAATTTCCTCGAGTTTTTTCTTTAATAATTCTGTGTATTTCTTTTCTTTGGATAGTTCAATTGTATCGAGCGAAAGTTTGAATAGCTGAGATTCCAATTCGGCTTTCATTTTTTCGCAATTATATAGGCTTGGGTTATAAGATTCGGGAAGTAGCTCTACCTGTTTTATTAATTCTTTTGCTGTTTTTGCAATACTTTTCAACTTGCTTACTTCCAAATTTTCGATATCTTGGAACGAAAATGATGGAATTTTGCGAACCTGCTCCACTCCAACCATTCGCAATTGAGTTTGGAGCATTATGGCAGGCACATAATATTCAAGGTATTTCTCCATAAAGATTTCCTCATTTTCGGTAAATACCTCGAAATTATTTGGTTCAATAGGGATAGTTGCAATAGGTTTGATTGCAAATAAATTATAATTGCACAATACAATCATAAATATAAATATTATAAGTAAATTACGCATATTTGCCTCGAATTTTAATAGTTATAATTAATCAATAAGTGTGCCACTTTTTACATCTGTAATTGCTTGTTAATAATGAAGATTTGATTAATTTAGAATATTATCAAAACGGACAATCAAATGAAGAAATTTTTACCATATTTATTAATTTTATTATTATTTGCAAATGCATATTCCGGCAAAAAGGATATTCGAAAAATCAAAGATGCCTACAAAAGAATGATGGAAGCAGCACATCCCACACCCGACCCAAACTTAATTGAGAAATTTCCACGCGTTCCAAGAATTCAATCTAACAAGTTTTTGCCTATTTTCTTAAATTCAAATACAATAGAAGACGAGGCAAATGAAAGCTACAAGATGCAAAACGAGTCGTCGATTGCAGTTAATCCCACAAATCCATCTAATTTGATAGCCTCGGCAGTTGATTATCGTGATGAGTCGGCTACTTGGGTTTATGTGTCTGATGATGGTGCAAGAACTTGGAAGAACGTTAACTTAGGTCGCCCTTATGCGGGTTGGCGTTCCACCAACGACCCTTCCGTTGCATTTGCATTGGATGGGACGGGATATTTGTGTTATGGTGGTTTTGGTAAAATCGACCAAACAACGGATTTGCTTGTTGGCGAAAACGGCGTATTTATTTCCAAAACTACCGATGGTGGAAAAACTTGGAAATCTCATATTCCCGTGATTGTCCACACGGGAGCGCAAACCTTGGATTCCACATTTGAAGATAAGTATTATGTTCACGTGGATAACTCCACAATTTCTCCTTACTTTGGTCACCTTTATATTCCTTGGAAAAGGGTTACACCTCGGGATTCCGCCACCCAAATTGTAATAAGTAAATCTACCGACAAAGGAGAAACTTGGAGTTCGCCCATTCCCATAAGCCCACGAAAATCCGGAACATCCGAGGATACAACCTATGGGCAGAGTTTCCCACTTGCCATTACCGGACCTAATGGCGAAGTTTACTGCGTTTGGAACGATGGAATTGAACACGGAGTTGGATTTGCCAAATCTACTGACGGTGGCAAATCTTTCTCTTCCCCAAAAATCATCTTTAATTATAATATTTTTGGCATCACTAAGTTTATCCCTGGGCAAGGAGGCTATCGACATACTGTTAAAGGTAAAGTTCGAGCCGAAACCTATCCAGTTATAGCTTGCGACTTATGGAGCGAACGAAAGGGGTATTTATACCTTACCTGGGCAGCCGATAGTATCCCCAATATTTATTTCTCTCGCTCCACCGACGGGGGAAATACTTGGAGCAGCCCCGTTATTATTCACGAAACAACAAAGAACGACCAATTCTGGCAATGGATTGCAGTCGATCCCAAAAGTGGCGATATTGCTGTGATGTATTTCGATAGTCGCGACGACGAAAGTAACATTATGGTTAATTGCTATGTTAGCTATTCTCGAGATGGAGGATTAACGTGGATTGACCGTAGAGTTGGCGACGAAGACCACGATTTGCGGCTAAATCCATTTATGGATAATGCTTTTGCTGGTGATTATAGTGGCGTTGCTTTTTATGATGGCATAATTTATCCGTCGTGGGTTGATATGCGAAATGCTGTTTCGAATATTCGCGATAGCGATGTTTTTACTGCTATTGTTAACACAAGGGCGCCCTTGCCCGTCGAAAACTTTGCAATTTCGGTTTTTCCCGACCATACTGATAGATTAAAGCTTTCTTGGGATAATCCTTCAACTTTTACTTTTGGTCAACCAATTAAAACTTCTGATTATACTTTATTGCTCTATCGAGATGGTAAGTTTTTAGAAGAATTAAAGGGTGGAACCAAAGAATATATAGACCAAAATTTAGAGGATTACAAATATTATAACTACTCTGTTTTTGTAAAATCAAATGGGGATACAAGTGTTGCCCGCAAAGCATTTGGCAATCCTGGTGGCTCTCGCAATCCAAAACCGCCGATTATTCTCTCGCAAAAATCCTATGAACAAGATGGCAAAATAACTTTCGAATTAAATATTTTGATGCCAAATAAACGAGAAGATGGTTCAACACCTCTCGTGGATATGGATTCAATTTTTGTTTATCTTGATGATAAATTAACTTTCCAGGCAAAATTAGCTCCATCGGATTCGGGAACAACAAAAACTATCCAAAGCCAATTGCTCGATAGTCAACCAAAAGGATTTTATAGAGTTACAGCCAAGATAAAGACCCAAAAAGGCATTGAAAGTTTGCCGAGTAACGACCCGATTTTCTACTTTGGCGATCCAATCAATATAACTGCCGAAAACAGATATTTTGATGATTTCGATGCTAAAACACCCAAAAAATATTGGTGGGGTGGCAAATGGAATTATACCAATGAATTTGCATATTCCAAACCAAATTCAATAACGGAATCCCCAAACGCTAATTATACTGCAAATTCGAACGATACTTTGTTGCTATTTCCATTCACGTCGGAATTTCCGGTTTCAATACGCTTTTGGAATGCCGCAATTATCGACCCAAACGACTTGGCAGTGCTGGAATATTCCACTGATGGTGGGAAAATTTGGAGCAATAAATTTGTGAATACCGAGGCATCGTTCAATAAATCGCAAAATAGCTTCTGGAAAGATGGCTCGTTAGACGAACGAGATTGGGTTATGCAAGAATTAATTTTACCGAAATATCAAGGTAGAGTTGATTTGAGGTTTAGATTTTCGAGCAACAATTTCCGCCACGATGTAGGTTGGTTTATCGACGATTTAGAATACTCAACAAGCCAATCAAATGTTGATTATGAAATTCAAAGTATTGTTCGTGTTTATCCGACAATAACGACGCAATACATTAATGTTGCACTCGGTGATGCAGCAGATAAAGCATTGTTTGAATTATTTACAATTGAGGGTTCGCTGGTTATGCAAACCGATTTATCAAGCAATTTGCAAAGCATCGATTTATCGGTTTTGCCCAAAGGGATTTATTTTGTCGTTATACGTATGGGCACATCCATAAAACATCAAAAAATTATGTTAGTCGATTAGACCCTTATCACCTTTTTTGGTTATTAATCCGACCAAGATTACCAAAATATAGTGGTGTTTTTATTTGCAAAATTCTCCCAATTTTGTATTGAGATAATTTGGACATAGGATATGAGAAAACAATTAATAGTTATTTTTATTTTTATTGGTTTTTGTTATGTTATGTATGCCGAAACAAATGAACCATTAATCATATACACACAATACATAAACGAAACCGGGATAATGCTGTCGGGTGGCAAAGAAAAAGGTGCTATGATGATGGGAAGAGGTTCTATGAAGTTGGATTTATCCACAGAAAAATTAGGCTTGTGGGATGGAGGTAATCTATTTATAATGGGAAATGTAACTCACGGACGAAATTTTTCGGAGACAAAAATCGGCGATTATCAGGTTGCTTCCAATATCGATGCCGGCGACCATATCTACATACACGAGCTATATTATCAACAAGAAATGTCGGATTTTTGTTTAAAATTTGGTGTGCAAGACTTGAATGTTGACTTTTTGGTTAGCGAAAATGCTTCTGCATTCTTAAATAGTTCGTTTGGCGTACCCTCGGTAATCGCCCACGGCATACCTGCTCCAATTTATCCATTGACAGCTATGGGAGTTGTTTTCAATTATAAAGTTACAAACGACATTTCAATTAAAACTTCTGTCTACGACGGATTGCCAATAAGTTTCGAAAACAATCCCTACAATACCAATTGGCACATCAATGATAAACACGGCTTTCAGTTTTTCAACGAAGTTGCCCTTACGTCCAATTTATTTAAAGATAAAACAACAAAGATAAAATTGGGTTTTTACCACCACACGGGTATAAAAGATTCTGAAAGCGATTTTTATGATGCTTATTCCCAAAAAAATGGATATTATTTGATAATAGATAACGACATTTGGGATTTTAATGAAACTAAAATTAACTTGTTTACTCAAATAACTTATTCACCAAGCAAAAAGGAAACCGACAACAATTGGTATTTCGGCTTTGGTGGATTGGTTGTCAATCCTTTTAAGTTATTAAAAGATGAGTATTTTGGGATGGCATTAGCCTATTCAAAATTCAATACGACGAATTATAATTACGAATTGGCATTCGAAATGTTCTATAAGTTTAAACTTTGCAGCGTGCTGTCGTTCCAACCCGATATTCAATATATCGTAAATCCAGGCGGAAATTTGAACGGTAAAATAGACAATGCCTTTGTTGGATTTTTAAGATTTATTTTGGAATACTGATGTTCGACCGAGTTCATTTATATGACGAAAATAACATAAAAACTCTTAATGAGCTACGCGAAGGCGAAACCGCTCTGATAATAAAAGTGCATGGGAAATCGGACTTTCGCAAACGAATTCTGGAAATGGGTTTCGTGGCTGGAACAGAGATTAAAGTTATAAAAAAAGCACCTCTTCACGATCCTATTGAATACGAATTGATGGGATATCACGTATCATTAAGGCGAAGGGAAGCAAAATTAATCGAGGTTACCTCGCCCGATAACGTAAAACAAGAAGAAATAAATTTTAGCGAAATAGTCGAAATCCAGAGCTCTCACAATTCAAATCTTAATAAAAATGAAATAAAAATCGCTTTGGTTGGAAATCCAAATAGTGGCAAAACATCGATATTTAATTTTATTACCGGACGAAAAGAAAAAGTTGGGAACTACGGCGGAGTTACGGTCGATATTAAAACTGCAAAAATTGATTGGAACACCTACAACTTGGAAATAACAGACTTACCAGGCACGTATTCGCTTTCGGATTATTCTGCCGAGGAAACTTATGTTCGTGAATTTATTTTCAACAACAAACCCGATGTGATTGTGAATATTGTGGATGCTACAAATATAGAACGAAATTTATACCTAACTACACAATTAATCGAGATGAATCAACCCGTTGTTGTGGCGTTGAATATGTTCGACGAATTAGAAAAAAATAACATTAAATTCAATTATCAACACCTATCCGAAATGATTGGCATTCCAATTGTCCCAACTATTGGCAATCGTGGAAAGGGGTTGGACGAACTTTTCCAAACTGTGGTCGAAGTGTTTCGAGGAAAAAATCCCTTTTCGAGAAATATTAATATTATATTCAACAACGATATCGAGGAATCTATAAGTGTTATTGAAAATTATTTGAAAACTTCGAAAATAAATAAAACACTTTATCCAAATAGATTTTTGGCTATAAAACTTTTGGAAGACAACACAAAAGTAATTTCTCAAGTAATTTCTTCGGTTCCTGATGAATTAATAACAATAATCAACCGTGAGCGAAACAAAATCACCAAACATTACGGCGAAGATATCGAAACTCTGTTCGCAAACCACAGATATGGTTTTATCCGCGGAGCATTGCACGAAACAATCGAAAAAACTAACAAAATCATAACTAATCCTTATTGGATAGATAACATTTTAACTCACAAATTTTGGGGCTTTCCTATTTTTCTTTTCTTTATGTGGTTAACTTTCCAAACCACCTTCTCGTTGGGTAGCTATCCAATGGAAGCAATAGACCAAGGTGTTAGCCTACTTTCCAATTTTCTCAGCAATTTGTTGCAAGAAGGAGCATTTCGCGATTTATTGGTCGATGGAATTGTGGGTGGAGTTGGTGCTGTGATTGTGTTTCTGCCCAACATATTAATCTTGTTTTTCTTCATATCCTTTATGGAAGATACGGGTTATATGGCACGAGCTGCATTTTTGATGGACCGCTTGATGCACAAGATTGGTTTGCACGGCAAATCTTTTATTCCTCTACTTATGGGCTTTGGCTGCAACGTACCAGCTGTTATGGCAACTCGAACTTTAGAAAGCCGCAAGGATAGAATACTTACGATGCTAATAATTCCGTTTATGTCGTGCAGTGCTCGATTGCCCGTTTATGTTTTGTTTATATCCGCTTTTTTTGTCGCCTACCAAGGTTTGGTTCTTTTATCAATTTATATTATTGGTATTATGTTGGCTGTCGTTGTTGCAATAATATTTAAAAATTTATTATTCAAAGGTCAAGACCAACCTTTCGTTATGGAATTGCCACCTTACCGAATCCCAACTATTCGCAACGTAAGTATTCATATGTGGGACAAAGCAGTGCAATATTTAAAGAAAATGGGAACTTTTATTTTAGTAGCATCAATAATTATATGGGCTTTGGGTTATTTCCCGCGAAATGTGAATTACTCCGTCGATTACGATAAGCAAATCAATCTAATCGAAAAAGATGCGAAATTAAGTATTGATGAAAAATCTAAAATAATCCAAAATATTCAATTAGATAAAGATACAGAAAGAATGGAAAAATCCTTCATTGGACAATTAGGTCATTTTATTCAACCAGCAATTGAGCCAATGGGTTGGGATTGGAAAATTGGCGTTAGTATAATAACGGGCTTAGCTGCCAAAGAAATTATAGTTAGCACTATGGGTGTGTTGTATCATTCCAACATCGAAGATGATAACACGTTTAATTTGCAAAAGAAATTACGCGAACAAACTCATTCTGTTGGCAAACATAAGGGAGAATTAGTGTTCAATCCCTTAGTCGCCTATTCCCTTATGTTGTTCATACTTATATATTTTCCCTGTGTTGCAGTTATTGCGGCAATTAATCGCGAAGCAAACTGGAAATGGGCTGTATTCACGATGGCATACACCACTGGATTAGCTTATTTTGTTTCATTAATAGTTTACCAAATTGGAAAATTATTCATTTAAAAATTTATTGAAATATGCAAGATATTATCGTATATATAATAGTTTCATTGGCAATTTTATTTACAATAATTGCTACAATTAAAAAAGTTCGAAAACTAACAAAAGTTGAAACTAACCAAACATCAGTTTGCAATGGTTGTTCCGGATGTGGTTTAACTAAAAATGGGGCAAGTTGTTCCACTCCATTTCAACAAATTAAAAATATAGAAAAAATGTAACACAAAAAAAATAATCCAGCAAACAAAATTGCTGGATTATTCAGAATTTAATTTTTAGTAATTAGATTTTTATTGTGTTTTCGTTCATATTTTCGAGCGACTTAACTATAGCCGCCAAACATTGACCTGCAAGCATTCCATCGATTACTCTGTGGTCGTAGGTTAGCGATACATAAGCCATATGGCGAACCAAAATCATATCATTCCCCATAATTTCTTTAACAACGGGACGCTTCTGTATTGCACCAATTCCCATAATTGCAGTTTGGGGTTGGTTTATCACGGGAGTCCCGAAGAGTGTTCCAAATGTGCCAACATTAGTAACCGAGAAAGTTCCCCCCTGAATATCGTCGGGATTCAATTTCTTGTTTCTTGCTCTTGTGGCAAGGTCATAGATTTGACGGGCAATGCCAGTAATGTTCATTTCTTCGGCTTTTTTGATAACGGGAACTATCAGATTGCCATCATCCAATGCAGTTGCAATACTTAAATTGATGTGCTTGAACTTGATTATTTTGTTTCCGTCAACTCCTACGTTGACGCCTGGGAATTGTTTTATACCTTCGACAGCTGCTAATGCAAAAAATGGCGTGTAGGTTAGTTTAAAACCTTCTTTGCGGTAATACTCATCTTTGAATTTTTCGCGGAATTTAACGATATCTGTAACATCGGCTTCGGCAACGCTGGTTACGTGGGCAGATGTTGCTTTACTTCTTGTCATATGTTCTGCAATAAGTTGACGAACTCTATCCATAGGCACTACATCATATTCGCCTGCAGAACGGAATATTGGATTGATTTCGCCATCGTGGGACGTAGTTACTGATGCAACAGGAGTTGGTGCAACAATTTGAGGAGCAGAAGGCTTGGCTGATAAATCTGCAACTTGTGGCGTTGGTCGAGATTTTCTGTTATCGATATATTTCAGTATATCATCTTTAGTTATACGACCGTCTGCACCAGTTCCTACTATAGCTCGTAATTCTTCCAATGAAACTTTGTTTTGTGTTGCAATTTCACGAACTAAGGGTGAGTAGAACTTATCGCCATCGCGTGTTGGAATTTCGAATGTCGAACCTGCAACAATAGGTTGTTCTTTAATTGCAATGGGTTCTGTTGGTTTGGGGGATTCAGAAACGACAAGTTTTTGCTCTGCTGTCGCTGTTTGAGGTGGGGCAGAAACTTTTGCTTCGCCTCCTGTGACAATTCTTGCAATAACTTTACCAACTTCTACAGTTTGATTTTCGGCAGCAAGAATTTCGGCAACAATTCCTTCGACTGGCGAGGGTACTTCGGTATCTACTTTGTCGGTAGATATTTCCAAAATGGTTTCGTCGCGTTCTACTTTATCGCCTACTTTTTTAGTCCAACGGATAATTGTTCCTTCCTGAAGAGATTCGCCCATTTTGGGCATAATAACGTCCACTAAGTTGCCAGATACCTCGATTGTTTCGGGTTTAGTGTCGGCTGGGGAAGGTTTAGTAATCTCAGATTTTTGTTCTGCCATAATAGGTGCGTAGGTGGGCTGAGAGACCGAGTCGGCATCTGTTTCAATTTCTGCAATTTTTGTTCCTACTGCAACCGTTTCGTTTTCACCAAACAGTAATGATTTAATTATTCCTGCGACGGGCGAAGGAACTTCGGTATCTACTTTGTCGGTTGAAATTTCCAGTATAGTTTCGTCGCGTTCAACCTTATCGCCAACTTTTTTTGTCCAACGGATGATTGTTCCTTCCTGAAGAGATTCGCCCATTTTGGGCATAACAATGTCTACTAACATTTATGTTGCTCCAATTAATTAATCTAAATTTATTGTTCGTAAAATTAAAAAAAAGTTTTAAATAAGACGCAAGAAAACCGAAAATATTCAATAGATTAGAAAATAATTAGTTGTGTGGAATTTATTCGTCCTCTACCCACTTGTTTTCGGGCGAATCTATTTGAAAATAACTATCCGGAAATTCTTTGTTCAATGTGATTTGTTGGATTCTGAATATTGCCGGAAAAACTTGACTTATCATTTCGATGCGTTTCGGGAAAATATAGCCTTCCACATCTTCGTATAAATCGAATTTGACGGATCCTATTTTGGCAAACATAAATGGATTTTCTGTCGATAGAGTTATGTTCAAGTTGTCTTTGTTAATATAAACTTTGTTGGTTTCGTTCATTGGTGTTGTTATCTGTATAATGTGGTGAAGCCCCTTGGGTATCTTGGGGATCGGAATAGTGATAACTGGGCGTGCAGGGTCGGACGATGGTTCGGGGGTATGGCTAATTGTATCCAAACCAATGTATTTTAGTTCAAAACCATTCTTTTTGTAATCAGTTATAAAGCCTTTTAAAAAAGATATCAAATTATAGGTAACGTCCAATTCTTGTTGGGAAATGTCGATTATACCATTTTTAGTAATTACTTTCATTTCTTTGCCATTTAGGATACGATAAACCCATTGATTTTGGAAGCGTTCTTTAACGCGAAAGAAGTGAGGTGGTTTATGTTGCAAACGAAAGGCATAAATGTTGTTCAACACCTCCATTTCACCTTCGATTTCGATAGTTTTAATCTCACCGAATTTATCGAGCTTGTTTTTTTGGAAGTACAAACTAAGCAAGCTATCCAAAGTATTTTCTTGTTTTTGAACAACTTCCGCAGGTTTATCTTGGGGTTTTGATTTATTGGATTTCTTTTTTTGCGAAATCATTGGAGTAGATGCAAAAATAAGCAGTAGTAGTGCAATTATTATTTTTTTCATAGCCATAAATATTTTGTAGAAAATTAGTCTATTTTGTTGATAAATTCAATCTTTTTTTGTAGTTCAATTTTTTCGAATTTAGAGAAATTCGGATCTGTATCTTCGAGATCTTCGATTTTTACATTTTTGAACAATTCCTTCAGTTTAGACAACTCAGCATAAGAGAATGTTACAGAATTTAAAATATAATCCGAAAAGGCTTGGTATGAGATAGGATATAATTCTCTAACAATACCCGCAATTGCTTCGGCATAAACTCGAATTTCGTATTGAGCGTGCCAATCCATCCTAAGTTTTAGAAAACGGAATAAATTATGCAAATCAATTTTCCAATACCATTCGGTATAACTCGATAAAGGTAAGTTGATACGGGCAATTTCGCGTGCCAATCCTTTATCCAAATAACCAAGATATTCGTTATAACTTTGTTTTTGGTGTTGTTCCATCGAATCGAGAATATCTTTGGCTATCGAATCATCAATTTGTTTATCACTGCGTCCTTGTTTGTTCACCTCGTCCTGTGTGCGTATTTGGCTTTGTTCGGGCACATAGAAGTCGTCGGTCATTTCGGAATATCGTCCGCTGTATTCGTTTATGTTAGCAGTTCTGTGCCGCACCCATTGCCTTGCGACGAAAATAGGAAGGCGAATGTGGAATTTAAGCTCAACCATTTCGAATGGCGAGGTATGTTGGTGGCGCATTAGGTAACGGATTAGTGTTGTATCTTCCCTAACGGATTTGGTCCCTTTGCCATAACTCACTCTTGCCGATTGCACTATCGAACTATCATCGCCCATAAAATCGACCAATCGAACAAATCCGTGGTCTAAACATTTTATTTCCTTACCAATTAAATTGTGTTTTTCCTCTAAACTCATAATATCATATCTTAAGTATTTAGTAATTTTGAATTTGTTATTTTTCAAAAATAATATTTTCTTGAATTTTAATTTAATATTAACTAAAAAACCTTAAAATAATTGTAATTACCACATATATTTATGGATGAAACTACTAAACAAAAAGTAATACTAAGCGGCATTCAGCCTTCGGGGGTTCTAACAATAGGTCATTTGGCAGGAGCCTTAAAAAATTGGGTTGACTTGCAAAATGATTTTCGTTGTTACTATATGATTGCCGATTTACATTCGATAACGCTCCGACAAGTGCCCGCAGAATTGAGACAACGAACTATCGAAACAGCCGCACTTTTTATTGCTGCGGGCATCAATCCCGAAACGAGCACTTTGTTTGTCCAATCCCAAGTCCCCGAACACGCAGAACTCGCTTGGGTGTTGAGCACCTACACCGGTTTTGGCGAGCTAAGCCGAATGACCCAATTCAAAGACAAAAGCGAAAAGCACCCCGAGAACATTAATGCCGGACTCTTCACTTATCCCGTTCTGATGGCTGCCGACATTTTGTTGTATCAAGCAGATTTAGTCCCGGTTGGCGACGACCAAAAACAGCACTTAGAATTGACGCGTAATTTAGCCCAAAGATTCAATCATTATTATTCCGAAACTTTTAAAGTGCCCGAACCCTATATTTCCAAAATTGGTTCTCGCATTATGAGTTTGCAAGAGCCAACCACTAAGATGTCGAAAAGCGACCCTAATATGAATGCATCAATATTTTTGAGTGATTCGAACGAGGTGATCGTCAATAAAATTAAACGTGCCGTAACGGATTCCGATGCTTTAATTAAATACGACGAGGCGAACAAACCCGGTGTTTCCAATTTAATGACTTTGTATCACCTGGCAACCGGTCGAAGTTTTGCCGAGATCGAAAACGAGTTCGAAGGCAAGGGCTACGGAGATTTTAAACTTGCAGTGGGCATATCAGTTGCCAATTGGATTGCCCCACTAAGAGATAATTATTTTGAAATATTAAAAGATAAAAAACGTCTTCAGGATATATTAACTCAAGGTGCTGAACAAGCACGCAGAGTTGCAAGAAAAACATTAGACAAAGTTTATAAAAAGGTTGGTTTTGTTAGATTTTGAGGGAAAAAATGCCAATTTACACCTACAAATGTAAAGAATGCGGAAAAGAATTTGATTGGATGCAAAGTATTAAAAGCGAGCCATTAACTGTTTGTCCCGAAGAAATATGTCATTTACATAAGCATGGACAAAGTAGTGTGGAGAGAGTAATTAGTGCCAATGTTGGTCTGGTTTTCAAAGGAAGTGGTTTTTATTTAACCGATTATACAAAAAAACACTCAAGTTCGGGAACTGATACGAGTAAACATAACGGAAACGGCAATGGAACTAATGGTAATGGGCATAACGCAAGCATCTTGCGAAACGAAAACAAAGCAACAGCGAAAGTGGATTAATTTTAAATAGCTTTTTGTGGAAGAACTAAGCATTTGGGATGCAAATTTTATCGTTATAGATGTCGAAACAACGGGGAACAATCCCCGAGACAACCGAATAATGGATATTGCAGCAGTCAACGTCAATAATGGACACATTGTTGGCGAATTTTCATCTTTAATTAATCCACACCAATTTATTCCTTATTTTATAACCCAAATGACTGGCATAACAAACGAAGCAGTGTTCTATGCTCCCGAACCATTTGCTATTGCTCCAAAGTTATTATCATTTTTTGGCAAACCAAACTCTGTTTTTGTTGCACATAATGCAAATTTTGATTTTTCATTTGTTAACGAAACATTTAAACGACTAAAATTACCGCCTTTGGAAATTCCAGTCTTAGATACTTTAAAATTGGCAAAGAGATTACTTGCGGATGCACAGAAAAAAAGTGTTGGCAATTTGGCTCATTATTTCGGTATTCGTATTCGCAATCGCCACACCGCTTTGGGCGATGCAAAAGCAACCGCAAAAATACTTCTGCACTTGCTGGACATTGCTATCGAAGAACACGAAATTACATCGCTCGACGAACTACTTGCTTTCCAAAACAAAAAGTTGAGCTACTTTGTTCCTCAAAAAAGTATGGTGGATGAATTCCAAGATAAATTAAATTCATTGCCCGATGCCCCTGGCGTGTATTACTTTTTGGATAAAAAAGGTAAAATAATTTATGTTGGTAAAGCACGCTCTCTAAAATCACGAGTTTCGAGTTATTTCCAACCCGGCAATATAACCTCATATAAACTTAAGGAATTAACCAAGAACATTGCAGATATGAAATGGCAAGAAACCTACAACGAGCTTTCCGCATTACTCCTCGAAGCCAAAGAAATTAAGAAATATGAACCAAAATTCAACTTTGTTGGACTTCGTCTGCGTTCTTTCCCATTTGTGAGAATAACAACTAACGAGATATTTCCTAAGGTTGAAGTAACATTCAACACAGAGCAAGAAGGAGAATATTACGGACCTTTTTTGAACAAGCAGGTCGCCATATTAGTTAAAGAAGTGATTGAGAAAAATTTTAAAGTCGTTAAATGCGATAAAGATTTTAAAGGAACTACCGAGTATGAACCTTGCATTTACCATCAAATGGGCAAATGTTTGGCGCCGTGTGCTTACCGCCAAGAAAATGATTTTGCAGACAAATACAATCAAGAAATTAGCAACATTCGCAGTTTCCTTAGTGGCTTCGCAAGAGGTTTGCAAGAGGAACTGAAGAAAAAAATGGAAGAGTATTCCCAATCCCTCGAATTCGAAAAAGCAAATGAAATCAAACAAGCACTTATCTCGGTCGAAAAAGTTTTCAATAATTCCGAAGAATACTTTAATTCATTAAATCGGCAAAATTTTATTCTGGTGTTGCCCCATCAATTTGATGATATGTTTTATGATATATATTTATTCAAAAACAATAAACTCATTTACCATAAAACATTGGGAAGAAAGGCTATCTTAAATATCGATTTAATTGATAGGATTGCTAACACATATTTTAATGGATTTGCAATGAAGATGGAAAACAACCTTGAATTTATCGAGGAAATCAAAATCACAAATTCATGGTTAGCAAAAAACAAAGAAAGTGGAACTATTATTTACATTGACAACTACCCGAATTTGGATAAAGTTATCGAACAACTTTCGACACTTAACGTTCAACCAATAGAAATTTTGTAATAATTATCGAACTAATTTGTCTTTAAGTAAATACAGAAGACTAAAATAAAAGAGTTATAGATGAAAAAGAAGATATTGTCCTACATACTGTTTGTTATCGTAGGACTTAGTATTGGGCTTCTAATGCAGCCCTTAATATCCAACGATGGTCTATACGACCAAATACGCAAATACCAAGAAGTAATTAGCAATGCAGTAAAGAACTATGTCGAACCCGTTGATACACAAAAACTTACCGAATCAGCAATTAGAGGAATGCTGAATGAATTAGATCCCCATTCAGTATATATTACAGCAGAAGAAATGAAAGGCGTTGATGAGGATTTTCAAGGTAGCTTCGAAGGCGTAGGAATCCAATTTGACGTAATCGAGGATACAATTGTAGTTATTTCGCCTATTGCAGACGGACCAAGCGAAAAATTGGGAATTCAAGCTGGCGACAAAATAGTTAAAATTGACGACGAAAACGCCGTCGGTTTAAGTCGCGAACTCGTACCTAAGAAATTACGCGGACCAAAAGGAACAAAAGTTAGACTTGGAATAAAGCGCTCTGGAAAAAGCGAAATTCTCACTTTTGATGTAATAAGAGACAAAATACCCTTATACACAGTTGACGCAAGTTTTATGTTGGATAGCACCGACATAGGAATAATTGTTGTCAATAGGTTTGCCGCTACAACCCACGACGAATTGGTGCAAGCTCTTCGCAAACTTAAGCAAGAAGGTATGAAAAAACTAATTCTCGATTTACGTGGGAACCCGGGCGGTTATTTGAATCAAGCATTTTTGATGGCAGACCACTTTCTGAAAGGTGGCGATACAATAGTTTATACCAAAGGGCGCCGTCCCGAATTCGACGAGGTTTACAAATCAACCCCCGGTGGATTGGTCGAGGATTTACCCTTGATTGTTTTAATTAACGCCGGCTCGGCATCAGCGAGCGAAATAGTTTCGGGTTCGATTCAAGATTTAGACCGCGGATTGATAGTTGGCGAAACCTCCTTCGGAAAGGGATTAGTCCAACGTCAATATCCTTTGCCCGATGGTTCGGCTTATCGAATTACAATTGCACGATATTATACTCCCTCCGGTCGATGCATCCAACGACCTTTCGAAGATAAAACAAGTTATCGCAATTTGGTAGGTAGATTGGAACTCAAAGAAGGTTCGAACATCGAACATGCTTTGGAAATGGTTAAAAAAGAGATTAAAGAAGAAAACGAAAAAAATGCTAAGGATAACAAAAAAGGTTCCAATATCAATTTGGATTCGATACCTCTTTATTCCACTCGTTCGGGGAGAACAGTTTTAGGTGGTGGTGGCATCATTCCCGATTACATTGTTAAGCAAGACACTATTACTCGCTTTAGCATTCAATTGCGGATGAATAGAGTTTTCTACGAATACGTCGACAGATATCTCGATAACGGCAGAAAATTAGATGCCGATTACCGCAACAACTTTATTTCGTTTATGCGTAATTGGAAAGTAACAGATAAAATGATGGAAGATTTCCGCTCGTTAGCCGAATCAAAAGGCGTAAAATGGGACGATGATAGCTATAAAAAAGATGAAGATTTTATCAAAACCGAAATTAAAGGTACCGTTGCAAGAAGTCTCTGGGATAGAAATGCATATGTCCAAGTATTCTTTACTATTGATAAACAAGTGAATGTTGCAAAGGGTTTGTTCGACGAAGCCATTAAAATAGCAACTAAGAAAAAGTAAATTACCCAAAAGTAGAAAACTATAAAATATCTATCCGAATAGATACAATTTTAAGATAATAGTTCCTAATTTTGTATTTATTCGGAATTCTTTTTAGAAAATGAAAAAAATTAATCCAGAAATTAAAATTATTGACGAATCGAAGATATTTAATTTATTAGAAAAATCCAAGCAACCCGATGATTCCGAAATAAATTCTATTTTAACAAAAGCACGCGAATTAAATGGTTTGAATTTATCCGAAGTTGCTGCTTTGTTGAATATAACTGCTCCTAATCATTTAGAACAATTATTCCAAACAGCACATTATGTTAAAGACACAATTTATGGCAAACGTTTGGTGCTATTTGCCCCACTTTATACTTCAAATTATTGCGCAAACAATTGCTTATATTGTGGTTTTCGTGCCGACAACCGAGATGTGCACCGCAAGTCCCTCGCTCCCGACGAAATCGAAGAAGAAACTCTTGCTATCTTAGAACAAGGGCATAAACGAATTTTGATGCTAATGGGCGAAGACCACCGCGAGTGCAATTTGGATTTATTTTACAAACAAATCGACAAAGTTTATTCAGTTTGCGACATCAAAGGTAGCCAAATTCGCCGAATAAATGTTGAAATTCAGCCTTTATCCGAAGAAGAATTTCAGGTTCTCAAAGATATCAAAATCGGCACTTATACCGTTTTTCAAGAAACATACCATCGCAATACATATAAAATGATGCATCCAACGGGCAAGAAATCTAATTACGATTGGCGAATACAAGTGATGGATAGGGCTTTGGCAAATGGAATGCACGATGTGGGCATTGGTGTTTTGTTCGGACTTTACGATTATAGATTCGAAGTTTTAGCAATGATTATGCACGCAGAACATTTGGAACAAAACTATGGTTGTGGACCCCACACAATCTCTGTTCCAAGAGTAAAACCCGCAAAAAATGCACCTGCCTCGCAAAACCTACAACATCAAGTTGATGATTTAACATTTAAGAAAATTGTAGCAATTCTGCGATGTGCTGTTCCCTATACGGGAATGATTCTCTCCACTCGCGAGCCAGCATGGTTGCGAACCGAATTATTCGATATGGGTATATCGCAAATCTCAGCTGGCTCGAAAACCACTCCCGGAGGCTACAAACAGGCGTTCAATTTCGATTTCGAGGATGCACAATTTTCATTAAATGATTGCCGAACTTCGGGCGAAGTTATAAAATCGGTAATCGAGCAAGGCTACATTCCTTCGTTTTGCACTGCTTGCTACCGTTTGGGGCGAGTAGGAGCCGATTTTATGGACTTAGCTAAACCAGGCTTAATCAAATTATTCTGCTTGCCCAATTCGCTAACAACACTAATGGAATATTTAGTTGATTATGCTGACGAAAATACAAAAAAAATAGGTTTGGAACTAATCGAGCGAGAAATTACCGAAATTCCGACTGAAAATATTCGCAATAAAACACGCGAATTTTTAGCGAAAATAGAGCAAGGTTCAAAAGATTTGTATTTGTAATTTAATTTTTTTGTTAATTTGTGGAAAATTCTTAATTTTGTAGTCCTTATAATTTTCAAAAATGAAGATAATAGGGGGCCTGTAGCTCAGTCGGTTAGAGCAACGGACTCATAATCCGTCGGTCGGGGGTTCAAGTCCCTCCGGGCCCACAAGAAAAATATCATATAGATTCTCCATTAAATATCTATGTTTTTTATTTATATCTTGACTAATGAAATTTTTTAGTTTTTAATGCTTAATTAAATTATAAAACAAGGCTGCCAAATAATGACAGCCTTTTTTTTAAAACTACCTTTATTTAGGTAATATGCAATAGTTTATTGCTTAATGAAGTATTGCGAATGTAATCCCTCTTCGTCCACAAATCCAATTAAGTAAGCGCCATTGGCAAGGTCGCTAATTCTTATAGTTTTGTTTTTGCTATCAACAATGCCTTCAGCTACATTGTTACCGTTTATATCGTAAATGATATATTTTGCAAAAGTATTAACATCGTTTTGAATAGTAATTTCCTGGTTCGATGGATTTGGGTATAAAATATATTTTTCATTATTTTCTTTTTTCGAACCTTCATAGATTGAGGTAAATGCAGCAGATTTAACAAAAATCGGGTTGGAATAGAACCATAAGTCGGCAAATGTTTTGGCGGATGTGTTGGTTGCATATCCACCAACTAAAGTATCGGACAACGGATTGCCAGCACCATCGGTTTCGTTTGGTGTATTGAGTTTCAAATTTGTTCCACGCAATCTAAAGTACATATTAGAGGTTAACTCTACCGTCATTGTCATTTCTTTTATTCCATTACCTTTGTCTGTCCATTTTTGACTTACTAATCCATTTGCATCTTTAATTCCACCAACCGCATCGAACCGAGCAATAACCTTTGTTGTTGCAACAGTATCTACATTATATCTTGGATCAGTTGATGGTATAATTTTATCTATTTTACCTGCAATCAAATCCAAGTGGTCAACAGACGGATTTTTGTAATCGCTCCAAACATTGTGATTGTTTTTGTCGGGGTCGCGGAATGCAATTTTTACAGTAACTGTTTTACCATTAACATTAGCTGTGCCACCCATCGGCGTATTTTCAATAGAAAAGTATAAAGAATCGATTAAATCACCAGTTACAACCCATGAATTACCCGAACGTAAGCCATCTAAAATTGATTGTGCATTCTTTGGGTTAGAAACATAAGTATAAGTTTTTTGATATTCTCCGGGGAAGAAATCGCCACCCGTTGCAACTGTTGTGTCGTGGCTATCAGAACTTGAAAATAACCAATAGTGTCTCCCTTCGGTTAGCATTGCATCCCAAAGGCCACCTACTTTAGCTGAGTAAATCCCCGAACCACCATAGGTGCCGCCACCGACACTTGTGTTTGAATAACCTCCTCGAGTAATATCCTTTTGGTGCCCTGGAACGCTTTCGAAACCAAAGGCAATGTTTGGACCTGCTGTGTGGAAATCCCGTAAATCTGCAATAGTGTAGCCACCTTTGCCAGGTTGTTTTCTTTCGGGGTGTGCGATAATTGTATAACTTGTATTTGGATACTTTTCTTTGAGCCAAACAATTGCTTGAACTGCTTTTGCGTGGTCATTCTTGAAATTTTTCCCTGTCCAACCTTGCGACTCACCACCAATTGTATCTCGATCGCCGGCATCAAATCTGTATTCAAATTCTGCCAAAGCGTTACAATTATCATTTTTTTCGAATTGTCCATCTAAAAGACCCATACTGCAATGTTCGTGTCCAGGAACATTCCATTCGTAGCTTTGAAGGATTAGTTTCGTGGGATACATCAATCGAGCAAGTTGTATTGCTTTGTATGAAAAATCGCGAATGCTTTGCCATCGCCACATTTTAGGGTTCTTGGCATCTGCTCCATTGCCGATAACTGCACCGCTTGAATATGTGTCCCAATACGTTACCGTCGAAACAATTTTGCCGTTTGCATCTAAATTGTTGAATAAATCATAGCCCGAAAGAAAACCATTTCGGCTAAATCCGCCACCATGCTCGCTATTTGCCCACCAATCCAATCCGTATTGAGCATTTTTTTGCATCATATACATTATGCTATACGAACCATCAGAAAAAGTGGTATGTTGATGAAAATCGCCAACAACCCACCTTCCACTCGTTTGGGAAAACACTAAGTTCGAGAAAAAGAAAAAAGTAAAAAAGACAACTACGACAGTTAAACCTTTTTTGAACAAAGTAAATGAATACAATTTAACCTCTTATTTTGTTAATTAAATAAATAATGGTAAAGCAAAATTAGCCTATGAATATTAATATAAATTGAATAAATAATTAATTAATAGTAAATTATAATAAGATTATATTAAAATATTTTAATTTAGATGACTATCTAATAACTATTAATATATAGTATTAATAAGTTTGAATAAAAAATTAGAAAAAATACTAAGCAATTAGAATTGAGTATAAAAGAAGTGCACAAAAAAGCATTTACTGATACAAGTTTAAATTGATGGATATTATTTAATCGTGGATTTGTAAGGTAGATTAATTAAATTTTTCCTTCTGCAAGTATCAATTCGGGTGCATACAAACGCTTATTATCTGAATTAAATTCGTATTTCACATCGCATACCAACTTTTCGAGGCTAATTAATTTCCACGATTTGCATCTATAAACATTTTTGAACCCGTCTTTGTCGGATACATAAATCTCGAAAGATAATACAAAGTGATGGGCATCATTTGTAATTTTAAAATTTTCGGAAGGAGATAAATAAAAAGAGCGCTGCGAAGTTCCAATATTATCTATGTTAAATGTTTTGCACTCAAGATAATTGATTCGACCAAACATATCGACAAATTCAATGTCGGGATATCCCGTTGATTTATGTTGACCTCTTATGGTCAGTGGAGTAGTCGCAGGCATATTGTGTTGGTTTAAAGCATCTTTTACGAATTGTTCTATATCATTCCCAACTTCATTAGGGCGATTGCGGCAAATTCCATTTAAATTGATATTTTTACCTGCATTTATAGCAACTGTTTTTAATGCAGACAATAACTTTGTATCCTTCTCATCATTACTATCGAAAGGTATAATTTTGTATCCAGATAAACCTTCTATGACGACATCAAGCGATATCCCTTTAAGGGGTTTTAACATTTGAGAAATAACGCCCTCTAAATTATTTGATAATTTTGATTTCATAAGAATTCTATTTTTTAAACAATACTATTCTATTTGAATTGGTTCCTTTTGTGTTATTCTTAACCCCCCAGATATTGGAGGTTTTTGTAAATGTTTGTTGATTAATAATAATTCCCGCACAAGTAAAACCCGATTTAATTCCAATATCAACAACATATTCTTCAAGATTAATTCTGCCATTCTTGACCTCCCCAACTTCGAATGCCACAAATCCATTTGCATTTGTTATTCTGTACAGTTGGCTGAAAACATTAGTTATAAAACCAATCCATTTGTCTAAAGATTTTGCCATAACTAAGTTTTTGGATATATCATTAACATCTAAATCATTGAACCAGCATCTTAGCCAATTATCAGATGCATAATCCACAACATCCAGAAAAGGAGGCGATGTAACAGTTAAAGAGACAGAGTTTGATTGTATTTGGTTGGTGTTTGCTGCATCACAATTTAAAAATATTGAATTTTCCGCAACAGCCCACAGATTTTTTCTAACACTATCTGTAACATCTTTTAGTAGCTCATAAGACTTTCTTAAAATTATTTCTTTTGTATTGCGATATTCGGGTTTTTGATTTTTTTTAGTATTTATCTTTATTTGACTTTCGGGAGCAACAGCTTGATTGGGTGGTAGGGTATAAACAGAGAAAAAACCTTTGGAATGACCTGTAAGGCGATTTGTAGCAACCATTCTAATCCAATGGTCTATATAATCTTCTTTATCATTAGATTTTTTTTCTATTAAATAGCACCTTAAGGATAGTATTTCTTTAAATGTTTGTTCGTGATAAAACATCGACAGATCAATGTCTTGCTTATGATCTTGGTTGAAATTTATTTCATTTAATCTTTGGGCAATTTCATCAATCTTAGGTGGTCTCACTCGCGGTCTCAATAAAATAAGTGACAATGGGTTTATATCATTTGCAATAAACCGTCTATTTAACAAAGAGGCTTCCAATGCAGTTGTCCCTCTGCCTGAAAAAGGGTCATAAACTATATCGTCAACATTAGTTAATAATTCTATGAAAAATCTTGGTAGTTGCGGCTTGAAACATGCACGATAAGAAACTTCGTGTAGAGAATTAGATTGCCTTTGTTTTGATGTCCAATATTCATTAATATATTTAGGAATAGCAAGTAAGTTATGATTATAATAATCAATTTGTGTTACAGATTTAATATCAAAAAGAGTTTCTTTATCATAAAGATTGAAATTCCTGAAAAAATTATCCAAATTAATCATCAATACCAAGGTTAAAAGATTACAAAACTATGAAATTAAATATTAATATGTAAATATTTTAAAATCTGAATTTTATCGAAAAATAATATCTATCCAATAATTGAACTTCCAACACGGAGGCGGCATCTTTGTAGTTAGAAATTATGAATATTATAATTGTAATTAAAGATAATTAAGCAATAAAAAATGGGGTATTGTATTTTTATTAATTACCCCACTCTTATTAATTTTTGAAATTCTTATTGAATGTTGAATGATTTATTTTATATCATTTCTACCAATAGGGCGTTGGCTTCGCCACCTCCTATGCAAAGCGAGGCTATTCCATATTTGCCACCTATGCGCTTTAATGCATATATCAAAGTGGTAAGTATGCGTGCTCCGCTTGCTCCTATTGGGTGTCCCAATGATACTGCTCCTCCGTGGATGTTCATTTTTTCGTAAGGAATATTTAAATTTTTGGCTGTTATCATCGATACGACTGCAAATGCTTCGTTCACTTCGAATAAATCTATTTGTTCAACGCTCATTCCAACCTTATCCAACAATTTTTTGATGGCAGATGTTGGCGCTGTGGTGAACCATTCGGGTTGTTGGGCAAACGACACGTGACCAATAACTTTTGCAATTGGAGTTAATCCTTTATTGCGGGCATAATCCTCGGAAGCAACAACCAATGCGGCGGCTCCATCGTCGATTGAGGAGGCATTTGCAGCAGTAATAACGCCATCTGTTTTGAATACGGGTTTAAGCGATTTAATTTTTTCGAACGAAACCTTGGAGGGTTCTTCGTCTAATTTTACAAACGTAGAACCAGATTTGTTGGTGATTTCCACAAGTGCTATTTCGTTGTCGAAATATCCTTTTTCTTGTGCTTCCAATGCTCGCTTGTAACTCATAATTGCGTAATCGTCTTGTTCTTCACGGGTTATGTTATAGGTGGAAGAACAAAGTTCGCCCGCCATACCCATATGAATATTTTTATAGGGGTCCCACAAACCATCGTGTATCATCAAATCGAGCAATTCTCCGTGTCCCATACGGAAGCCTGTACGGGCTTTTTTAAGGAAATATGGGGCATTGCTCATAGATTCCATCCCACCTGCTACAATTAATTCTGCATCGCCCGTTTTGATTGCTTGGTCGGCAAGCATCACGGCTTTCAATCCGCTGCCACAAACTTTATTGACAGTCATACACTCAACGCTAATAGGTAATCCTGCATAAATTGCTGCCTGACGAGCTGGGGCTTGTCCCACTCCACCTTGCAGAACGTTTCCCATAATAACTTCATTGATTTCTTCGATATTTATACCTGATTGTTCCACTGCCGATTTAATTGCAAAGGCTCCCAACTGTGGAGCGGAAAAGCCAGACAATGACCCTAAATATGCTCCTATTGGAGTTCTTTTTGCCGAAAGAATTACACTTCCCATAATAAACCTTTATTTTAACTTATTAATTAAAAGGAGAAAAGCATTAGCGACTGCTCTTTCTCGGTTAATTGACCTGTTTTCGCCAAAATGATATTCGTATGCGTTTGTTCCGTTTTTGTCCGACAGACCAATGAAAACAGTTCCAACTGGTTTGTCGGGTGTTCCTCCGTCGGGTCCGGCTATTCCGGTAATACTAATTCCAAAGTCCGTTCCAAACAATTTTCGTACATTTTCTGCCATTTCCAAAGCCGTTTGGGAGCTAACTGCACCGTGCGTATTAATTGTTTCTTCTCCCACATTTAGCAATCGAATTTTGGATTGGTTGCTGTAGGTTATCGCTCCCCCCATAAAGTAGCTCGATGCTCCCGCCAAGTCAGTAATTTCCTTGCCTAAATAACCACCAGTGCAGGATTCGGCAATTGCTATTTTTTTATTGTTTTTAATAAGAAGTTCGTGTGCAATTTGGGCTAAATTAAAATCACCTTCAGAAATAATGTATTGACTAACAATTTTGGATAAATAATCTAAGGCTTTATCGACGGCGGCTTTTGCATCGTGATAAGATTTTTTAATGGCACCAACCCGCAATCTAACGCCTCGATAATTGGGTAAAAACGCCAAAGAGGTGTCGTCGTCTAAAAATTTCGAAGGGTCGCCAATCAAATCTGCAAGATTAGATTCGAAAATACCAACCGTGTTAATTGTCTTATAAAGGACGAATTCCCCCTGATGATTTTCTAAATAATCGATTAAATAGGGCTTGAAAGAATTTTCTATTATGGCTTTCATTTCGATTGGAACGCCCGGCAATGCCAAAAACAATTTTTCATTATCTTTTAATAAAATACCAGGTGCAGTTCCATAATCATTTTTGAGAGCAATCGAGCGAGAAGGAACCATTGCTTGCTGTATGTTTCGTTCGGTTATCTGACGGTTGCGAAGCCCGAACAAATGCTTTATGTTTTCCGAGGTATCACCGTCAAATCTTAAGCTATCAGAGAATACATCGCAAATTACTTGTTTTGTATTGTCGTCGGATGTGGGTCCCAATCCACCCGTAGTAATAACAATATCGCAACGAGCGAGTTCGTTGCGAATTGTTTCGTAAATAACACTTTTTTTATCGGAAACAGAAACTTGTTTATCGACAATTATTCCGTAATTGGTTAAGTATTGAGATATCCACGAAGCATTAGTATTGATAATTTGGCCAATCAGAATCTCGTCGCCTATTGTAATTATCGATGCTTTTGCCATAAAATTATTGAGAATTATGTTACTTAGGTGTTGAAGTGGATTCTGGATTGACTATATTGCCATAAAAATAAATTCCAATTTCGCCCGCATCTTCGTCGTTAGTCTTTATTTTTAACGAGCCATTTAACCTTTCATCGCCCTTTTTGGCAGTATATTTAATAATGTATTTTTTGTCCTGATTTGCAGGCAACACATCGCCAACTTTCACATCGCAAGTAGCATCTTTTGGCATAATTTCTACAGATGTAACTTTCATACTTTTGTCGGTTTGATTTTTGAGAGAGAAACTAAATTCTTCTTGTTTACCGATATTAATTGAACTACGACCTAAATAATTGCTGGGCGATACAACCACGGGACGATAGACGTCGGCTTTGATAAATAAATAGGTATCGCCATTTTGTGGGTCGTTCGACGATATTCTAATAGATTTTACTGTTTCGCCGGAATATGTGGAAATGTTCAATGATACAGACAAAGTTGCAAATTCGCCAGGTGCTATTTCGTATTTATCTAAAGGTGCGGCAGTGCAGCCACATCCGGGCTTAACTTCTGAAATTTTCAGCGTTTCGTTTCCCACATTTTTTAGTTTTATTTTGGCGTTCACAGGAGAATTTTTGTAATTAACTTTTCCCCAATTGTAGGTGTTGCCGCCCTCTATTTCTAATTTTGGTTGAGATATAGCCAGTGAGGTAAAGAAAACAAAAAAAGCAAAATAACTAAGGTAGTTTTTCATTTTAGAAATCCTTAAAAAATATGACAATTATTTTATCGAAAGACGAAATTAACAAAAAAAAATGTAATATATACTTTTTTCTTAAATTTGCAGTATTGTTGATTAAACATATGAAAAACTATACATTTTTGATTGCTGCTGGTGGAACTGGAGGTCATCTTTTTCCCGCAATTTCTGTTGTGAGTGAACTAAAAAAGATGAACCCAAACTATAATTTTATATTTGTGGGCAGGAAGGATAAAATTGAAGGAAAAGTTGTAAAAACTTCAGGATACGAATTTCACCACATAGAGATCGATGGTCTAAGAGGTTTATTCGACCTAAGGAATTTATTATTACCACTAAAAGTTCTTCAAAGTGAATACAGAATAAAGAGAATTATTAAGAAAAAGAAAGTTGATGCATTAATCGCAACTGGCGCATACATAAGTTTCCCGCCAGCACTCGCAGCTAATAATGCTAAAGTCCCTATTTTTTTGATGGAATCAAATTTCAATCCTGGCAAAACGATAACCTTGCTATCCAAATATGCCGAAATCCTTTTCACTTCTTTTCCCGAAACACAGAAATTTCTGACAAATAAAAAGATAAAACGGATTGAATACACCGGCAATCCAGTTCGGGAAGATTTCTTTAAAAACCAAATCGATAAAGCAAAGGCAAGAGAAATATGGGCATTAGAGCCCGATAAACCAACATTACTCGTTTTTGGCGGCAGCTTGGGAGCACAGAAAATAAATAATGCCATAAAGTTGAATCTCGATGAATTATCTAACGCCAATTTGCAAATGATATGGCAAACGGGCAAAGAGTACGAAAAATACAAATCTTTGGATTTGCCAAAACAATTTAAGTGTGTGGAATTTATCGACGATATGTATTCTGCCTACTCTGCTGCCGATTTGGTGCTGTGCCGTTCGGGAGCTTCCACACTCGCCGAATTGGCTGTAATGGCAAAACCTTCGTTACTTGTTCCGCTGGTGCTTGCGGCAAACAATGAGCAGGAATTTAATGCAAGATTTTTCGAGAGAAATGGCGCTGCAGTAGTTTTGAACCAAGAAACTTTACAGATTAACCTTACTCAAAAGATATGCGAAGTGTTGAACAATAAATCAAAATTACGAGAAATGGAGATAAATATCCGTAGATTTGCCCGTCCTAATGCAGCTCGCGATATTGCAAATGCAATTGTTGCTAACTTAGATAGTCGAGTTTAACTATGGAAGACAAAAAAATTATCGTTTTCGAATATCGTTTGGATTATTATTGGAAATCTTTAAGCCTCTACGCAATCGTACTCAGTGTGTTTATTTTAATTAGGGAATCTATATCCAATACTAAAGTAATTGAGAGCATTTACCAACCTATAATTTTTCTTCTTATCTTTATTACTGTTATTACTTCGATTGCTTTGATTTATCAAATGTACCAAAAAAAGAAAGTAATTATCGAAGAAACAAGTTTCGTTTTTAAAAACCGATGGTTTACTAAAATAATTGACTTCCAAAATATTCAAAAAATTGTAATAAGAAACAATAAATACAAAAAGTTAGATTTTTATCGCATAATATTTATTAAAATTAAAGGAAAACGAAGAGCAATCCGCATTAATCCAGCTTATTACGACAAAGAACAACTGCTCCTCGACGAATTTATCCGAATAAAAAAAGAATTCAACTTATGAGTAAATTCAAACTAATTATAGGTATAATTTCTTTATTTGTTGTTCAATCACACTTATTTTGCTTTGAATTAATGACAAACAAACAAGTAATTGACTCTATCTTCGACGATTTTTTTTACAAAATATCCATTACTCTTACAGAGAAAAAGATAAATAATGTTAAAGTAATCGAAAATAGTAATTTTAATTATTTTACCAATAAACTTATTAATGAATTATCCAATAAAAAAATAAGTATCAACGAAAATTCCACAACAATTTTAAAGTTGGATATTCGCGATTTCGAAATATTATACAACGAAACGGGGGATGAATTAAACCGAACCATAAATATTAGTGCTCAAATTTATTTGATGGATAAAAATGGTGAGTTGAGTTTAATAGACGAAACGAAAACTACTTTTAAAGATAAAATTAATCCCGAGGATATCAACCTTGCCGAAAACGATATGTTCCCTTTCACAAAAGGCAAAATTCCAAAAACAAATCGCTCTTTTTTTGATCAAGTTTTAGAACCAATAATAGTTATTGGGGCAACCGTGCTCACAGTAGTGCTTTTTTTTAGTGTGAGGACAAAATAGGATACAAATAAATTAGGATATAAATATTATGAAAGAAGTTAAAAAAATTGGTATCATAACCTCGGGTGGAGATTGCGGCGGATTGAATGCCGTAATTATCGGCGCTGCCCGTATGGCAAACAATTTGAATATAGAAGCAACTCTAATACCCAATGGATATGCCGGATTATATAACCTCCTCAATCTTGAACTCGTTACAATCGACACCGTTCGTGCCGACAAAATACATTCAGGAATAGCGGGGTCGGAGGCCGGCCATTCGAGAGTGAAAATTAGCAAAATTCAAGACCCCGATAAATACGAAAAAATTAAAGCCGGCTTGAAAAAACACAATATCGACGGATTAATCATTGCTGGCGGCGACGACACCGGTTCGGTTGTCGTAGACCTACTCCAACAAGGTATTAAGTGCGTTCACGTTCCCAAAACAATGGACTTAGACCTCCAAACCTACTCGGTTGGCGGCGATTCCACAATCAATCGCATTGCAAAATTTACCGACGAACTCCGAACAACAGGAATAACCCACAATCGCGCCCTCATTATCGAGGTCTTTGGACGTTATGCAGGACACACGGCTTTCCGTGGCGGATTAGGTGCCGATGCCGATGCAATTTTAATTCCCGAAGTAGAAGTTGATTACGAAGTTTTATATGAACATTTTAAGAAAATATACATAGAGCGTTTGGTGTCCAGCGATGTTAAAGGTTCCACTTATATCATTGTTGCCGCAGAAGGTGTAAAAAACAAAGAAGGGCAATACTTTACCGATCAAGCATCTGGAAGTGACTCGTTCGGACATCAAAGATTGTCGGGCGTAGGTCATTTTATACGCCGTCAATTAGAGCATTATATGCATCAAGATCCGATTTGGGAACAAGTATTAAAAAGTCAAGGCGTTTATGTTGATGGAATTTATCAATATCCCGAAATACGCGAAGTTTCATTGGGACACTTAGTTAGAGCTGGTGCAACCAGCGCCTATGACGTTACTTTCGGCAAGCAAGCCGGAGGTGCCGCCGTTTATTTAATGAAGCAAGGTATCGCTGGCGTTACAGTTGTTGGAGTGGAATCAACAGAAATATCC
The DNA here is from genome assembly GCA_937995785.1 of Candidatus Kapaibacterium sp. Classification (GTDB taxonomy): domain Bacteria; phylum Bacteroidota; class Ignavibacteria; order Kapaibacteriales; family UBA2268; genus GWF2-33-9. The sequence continues at coordinate 864 of CALKJQ010000054.1, read as the reverse complement.
TACATCCCAACAAAAGAAGCGATCAAGCAGCGATATGTTGATTTGGACGAAATAGCCTTCCACGAGGCACTTGGTGTTTGCTTTGGTCGGCATCCATCCGAGTATAAACCCGAATTTAAAGAACACATCGGGAAAATACACAGATATATGTAAGAATCTAATTAATCTTTTATTAAACATTATTTTAGATTTTCAAAGAAGTTTGAAGTTGCTATTGCCTTTGGAACTAATCAGCCACACACGGGGGGGGCGTTCGGTGATTAGCGAAGCGTATGGAAACGAACGAGCGAACGCCGATGCCCTTCCTTTCTTTATTTTATGTTGCTTTTTATCTTCATTTTTATTCCTTTATTATCATTGTTTTTGCTTTCATTGTGTTTTGCGAAGATACAAATTCCATTATGTAGATCCCGCTTGCATATCGGCTGATGTCTATTTCTGTCTCAGGTCCGTGGGCTTCTTTTGTTAGAATCATTCTGCCATATATATCATAAAGTCTTATATATATTGCTTGATATTCATCGGCAAATATGATTTTAAGATTGTTACTTGTTGGATTTGGAGAAACAGAATATTTAAATTGCATATCTTCTCCTACGGCACTGGCACAATCATCAACTCTAAGCGTGCCACTCGTTTGCACACTGCCACATCCACCAGTTAAATTAATCGTATAATTAAAAGTTCCTATAACCTTTGGCACTCCACTTATTATTATTAATCCAGTGCTTTGACTATAACTTCCGCTAACACCGTTCGGTAAATTGTTAAATGTTGCTCCCGTTGCCCCGTTTGCGTAGAAAATAGTGTTTTTTATTGGAGTATTTACACAAACAGTTTGATCCCGTTGACCATCGATTATGG
>CALKJQ010000053.1 GCA_937995785.1 Candidatus Kapaibacterium sp. | reverse complement strand
AAGCTCAATTAATTCATTAATAATATTTAGAAATTCTTTTGAAAACTCAGATTTGGCATCTAATTGTATGTTTTTAATATCACGCAACTCGAAATCTACAAGATTTGAAAGAAATTCTTTAAGTCTTCTACTTCTAAAATTGTTGATTAAATAATCATTATAATTTGTATCAATAGGTATATTGGTAGATATTACGTAATTATTGCGAGGATTGACAATCATCTGAAATTCGGTAAGTGGTTTATCATTGAGTGTTTTACCAAAATGAAATGAATTTCCAAGGGAAATTATTCCAATATTTCCACTTTTGTCTCCAAAAATAATATTCGATTTTGGCAGCGTCCAATTTCTTTTTAAGATTTGGATATCAACAATATTTTTGGTGAAATTTAATTTATATAAATTAACAAAGGCACTATTTTGGAGCAAATCAGCAGGAGGATGAGCAATCATATCGATATTTAAATCAACAAAGGCATCTGTGAACAAACCAAAATTATTTACGAACTTCAGATAATAGAATCTTGGATATGAATTTTTAACATAAATTGTATCTATTTCATAATCAACTTTTCTCCATATAGAATCCGAATCTTTGTATAAGCTTTTGTTTTTGTTCAGTAATATATTTTCGAAATTCCATCTATTAGAATTAGTAATGTTGAGCACCCAAGATAATGAGTCATTTTTGCCAACAGTACAAAAAGGAATTCCTGGTATATATGTGCCTAAAATATTAATATCGGGGGACGTGGCTATCATAGTCATCCCAAATGATGGTATACTTAATTCAGAGGTGAAATCTGTTGCGATAATCGATTGGAATATTCCCCCTTTTTGTTTTCTAATGGCAAATGAATTGCTATGTGATGAATTAAACAGAAAATGAAATTGAGCGATTGAATCTAATAATTTATTCAATTCAGTGTATGTAAATCTATTATAATTGAATGAATTTTTCTTAAAATTTGTATCTTGAACAACGTTGTTTGTGACCAATCCATTTAATTCATTATACTCTTGGATTGATAGTTTTTCTTTCAGAATTAAATCTAACAAGTTATCCTTGAATGATGAATTGTACAAAAAATCTATGAAATTAAATATGAGCACACAATCTTCGGGCTTCCATTGCTGCGGAGAATAATTTAATATAGAAAATTCGATAGCTAGGTTTTCAGAGTTTTCGTTTATGAAAGTATTAACACCACTTGAATAACTATAAAGTATTGATTGCAAGTCGGTTGGAAAATTATTGAAAGTAACTTTAGAAATGTTAGTTAAGTTAAAAAATCTAATAAATTTGTCGTAAGAAATGTATTGAGCACCTAATATTTCAGATAATTTTCCTTGTGCCATTCGACGCAATAAATCCATTTGCCACATCCTGCTTTCGGCTTGTGCATAACCTATTCCAAAATATAAATCGTTCAAGTTGTCAGATTCAATCCTAGGAAAGCCAATATTATCATATTTAATTTCGATATTGTTCTTAATTGATGGGGAATAAATAACAATTTCCTTTTCGTTTGGAGTAATTTGAATCAACTTAAGTAATAATAACAAAGATGTTATCAATATAACAAGCAAAGATAAAAATATTGCAAAATACTTGGAAAAATTTTTCATAAAATGATTGTTACTAAATCCAATTCATAAGTTTGTACCATTCGGCTGTTTCGGTTAAACCATCTTCCAAAGAAATTTCGGAAACAAAATCTAAATCTCGACGTGCTTTTTCGGGGGAACAAATCCAATATTTTTGTATAAAATCGATGCCTTTTTCGTAGTCAAATACTGGCGGTTTTTCAGAAAATTGTCCAATTATATCAGATATTCTTGCAATAGCCAAAACAAGTGCATTTGGGATTCTTAATTTTAATAAATGTTTTCTGCCTAAAGCGGTCTTCATCGTATCCATTATTTCGTTCCAAGTGTAGAATTGGTGGGAGGTGATAAAATAAATTTGTCCTTCAGAAATATTTGATTCCCCAGCAAGAACAATACCCCTAACTAAATCCTTAACATAAATAAGGCTAACAAACTTATCCTCGAATCCAATCAAAGGAGCAATACCTTTATTCGCAATTTTAAAAATATCTCGAATTGCAGTATCTCTCGGACCATAAACTGCCGGAGGACGGACTATAGTAATTGGAATCTTTTCTGAATAACTTAAGGTGATTTTTTCACCTTCCAATTTACTTTTACCGTAGCTTGTAATTGGTCTGGGCACGTCATCTTCGGTTTGTGGATTTTCAAGAGAGCTGGATGGTCCAGCAACTGTTTGACTACTAACCAAAACAAATCGCCGGAGATTAGGATTTGATTGCTCGCATGCTTTAAGAATTGTTGCAGTAGCATCTCGATTAGCTTTAAGAAATGTGTTATAGTTCTTTGCCGCAACCAGTCCAGCGATATGGTAGATGTAATCTACACCGCTTACTGCCTCGATCGTATCGTCGATAGAATTAAGGTTAGTTTCAATTAATTCAATTTTTTTATCTTTAAGCCATTGTAAATTACTTGTTTTGCGTATAGTTGCCCTAACGTCGTATCCCAATTCTATAAGATAATCAACCAAATGACTTCCAATAAATCCAGTAGCCCCGGTAACCAATATTTTCAATTTTTTTCTCTTTTGTTTTATATTTTATACAAATTTACTAATTTGTATAATAATAAAAAATTAAAATCCCAATTTATTTAAATTACACGAGGTATTTATGAAAGCGGTAATTATGGCCGGAGGATTTGGCACACGCCTTCGTCCCTTAACTATGACAATTCCTAAACCAATGGTACCAATATTGAATGTACCAATGATGGAGCATATAGTAAACTTATTAAAAAAGCATAATATTTTCGATTTTGTTTCAGTCTTATATTTTCATCCCGACGTTATCACCAATTATTTCGAGACAGGAGAAAAATATGGTATAAATATGAATTATGTTACTGCTCAAGCAGATTATGGCACTGCTGGTGCAGTAAAAAATGCTTTTCAATACCTCAATGATCGTTTTATTGTTATCAGTGGCGATGTACTAACAGATTTTGATATTTCTGATGCATTGAAATTTCATATCGAAAAAAAAGCAAAAGCAACAATTTTGCTAACTCGTGTAAGCAAGCCGCTTCAATATGGTATCGTAATAACAGATGAACAGGGTAGAATATCGCGTTTTTTGGAAAAACCAAGTTGGGGACAAGTTTTTTCGGATACAATTAATACTGGTATTTACATTTTCGAACAAGATGTGTTAGATATGATTCCATATCAGCAGGAATTTGATTTTAGCAAGGATTTGTTTCCATTAATGCTCAAAAACAATATACCACTCTATGGTTACATTGCAAAAGGCTACTGGAAAGATGTTGGTAATTTAGAAGAATATCAAGCCGGTCAGCGAGATGCCATATACCAGAATATAGAATTAGATATTTTTGAAAATGAAGAAAAATTAGTTGCACCTTCCACCTGTATTATTTCTTCGAATGCCAAGATAAATGGAAAAGTAGTTCTGGGCAATAACGTTAGGATATCTGCTCATTCAGAAATCACCGATTCTGTTATTGGTGATAATGTTGTTATTGGTGCTGGAACTAAAATTATTGGCTCTACTATTTGGAAGAACACCAAGATTGGCGATTTCGTTGAAATAAGCAATTCAGTAATTTGTAACGATGTAACTATTGATGATTCAGTAACCGTATCTGATAATACATATATTGCTGAAAAGTGCCATTTGGGCAGTCATTCTATCATAAATCCTAATCTTAAACTATGGCCCAATAAATATATCGAAGAAGGTGCAGTTGTTACAAATTCGTTGGTACAAGAGGACAAATGGTCTCGAGAATTATTTTCCGGGGCACGAATTACGGGTTTTTCTAATGTGGAAATATATCCCGAATTTGCTGCAAAATTAGGCACTTCATTAGGCATGGCTTTTGGAAAGGGTGCAACAATTATATCAAGTAGAGACCCCGACGATTTCTCTCGTATAATTAAGCGAGCATTACTTTCGGGTCTAACCTCTGTTGGTGTTACGATTAACGATTTACAATTAATGAGTATTCCTCAAACACGTCAAGAATTACTTTCGGGTAAGTATGCCGGAGGGTTCCACGTACGACGTTCCCCACGCAATCCCGAAAACACAGATATCATAATATTTAGCTCCGATGGTCGAGATATTAGTGTTGCTAAAAGTAAAAATATCGAAAGATACTTCTATGGCGAAGATATTACACGAGTTCACTATAAACAATTGGGGAAAATATTATACCTCGAAAGAGCAAACGAAATATATTTAAATCGGTTTATGAATTCCCTTGATGCTAAATTGATACGCGAACAAGAATTTAAAATTCTAATTGATTATTCATTTGGCTTAGCATCTTATATATTACCACAGCTTTTAGGAAATTTAGGGGTAGATGTAATTTCTCTCAATAACTATGTTGATGCTACTCGTTTTCAGCCCGATCCTGATACAGATTCATCTGAAATGGACGAAATGTGTAAAATAATGAAATCATTGCGTTACCAACTTGGCTTTAGAATTGAATCCGGTGCCGAAAAAATATCTGTCGTTGACGAAAGAGGATTTTGGATTCCTCCTCAGAGATTGTTATCAATCCTCACCAAATTATTCTTAGAAACACACAGACACAAAGAACCCTACAAGATTGCAGTTTCGATATTGGCAACCAAAGAGATTGAACAAATTGCAAAAGATTACAACGTCGAGGTATTACGAATAAAAAACACACATTCAGCAATGATGGATGCAACTATTGATAAAGATGTTTTGTTTGTTGGTGGTATTCATGGTGGATTTATTTTCCGCGATTTTTTGTTTGCATCAGATGGTATGTTCTCTATTGGACAAGTTTTGGAGATGACATCTCAAACAGGCTTAAAAATTTCTCAGATAGATGAAGCATTACCCCGACGACATTTTGCCAGCAAAGAAATCAGAGTACCTTGGGATATAAAAGGGTATATTATGCGTAAGGCAATGGAATATTCCGAAAATCTACCACGAGAATTAGTAGAAGGCGTTAAAATCTTCTATGGAACTGATTCTGTCGTTTTGTTACCTAATCCCGAAAATGCATCATTCGGAATTTTTGTAGATGCTGACGATCCCGTAAGCGCAAAAAATCTTATTCAAGAACATGAAAACCTAATAAAAGGTTGGAAAGAAGAATTGGAATAACTTTCTGCCATTACTTTTATATTTTTCTTGCAGAGTTTGCTTTTTTATTATAATTTTGCATTTGAATAATAATGATATAGAATGAAGATTAAAGAATTACTTGATAAACGAAGCATTGCAATTAAAGTTAAAATATCGGGTAAGCGAGAAATACTTGAATATTTGTTGGATCTGGCAATGAAGTCGGGCAAGGTTACAGACCGACAAGTTGTGTTAGCCGATTTACTTGAACGAGAAAAAGTACTTTCCACAGGTATTGGCAAAGGAATTGCTATGCCACATTGCAAAACTAAGGGGATATCCAATTTTGTTGTTGCAATTATGACTACAGCCGAACCTATTGATTTTGATGCCTTAGATGGCGAACGTGTTTCCTTTTTTATTTTAATACTTGGTTTGGAAGACCAAGTAGGCTTGAATTTGAAAATACTAAGTCGAGTATCCAAAATACTGAACTCCGAAAACAATAGATCATCCCTGATTAATTCGAATTCTATTGAAGAACTATACAATCTTTTAGTAAGTTTAGATGAACAAATTTAATTAGAAATTATGGAATTAATAAATAATAAGTATTATATTGATGGAATTGGAGTTGAAGAATTGTGTCAAGAATTCGATACTCCACTCTATGTTTACGATTCCTCCAAAATGATTGAACAATACAACAAAATTGTTAATGCCTTTGACGTAAAAAAATTAAAAATTAATTACGCCGCAAAAGCGTTAACCAATATTTCGGTATTGAAATTATTTCGCAAACTTAAGTCTGGTTTGGATGCAGTTTCTATACAAGAAGTTAAGTTAGCTCTCGAAGCCGGGTTTGAGCCAACCGATATACTATTCACCCCTAATTCAGTTTCAATCAAAGAAATCGAGCGAGCCGTTCAGTTTGGAGTAAGAATAAACATAGACAACATAGAAATTTTAGAATATTTCGGTCATACACATAATAATGTCCCTATTTGCATAAGAATTAACCCCCATATTATGGCAGGTGGTAATTCAAATATTTCTGTTGGTCATATTGACTCTAAATTTGGAATATCAATTCATCAAATCCCTTTGGTGAAAAGAATCGTCGAAACACTTAAAATCAATGTTAATGGTATCCATATGCATACTGGTAGTGATATCTTAGATATTGATGTTTTTATGCAAGCCGCCGATATCCTATTCAATACCGCTATGAGTTTTCCCGAATTAGAATATATTGATTTTGGCAGTGGATTCAAGGTTAAATATAAGCCAGATGACTACGAAACTGACATTTACTCTTTTGGTAACGAAATGAGTAATAAATTCAATCAATTTTGCAATGAATATGGCAAAGACCTTACTTTGATGTTCGAACCAGGGAAATTTCTTGTTAGTGAATCTGGTTATTTCTTTGTAAAAGTAAACACAACGAAACAAACAACATCAACAGTATTTGTTTGTATCGATTCGGGTTTCAATCACCTAATCAGACCAATGTTTTATAATGCTTACCACGAAATAATAAATGTAACCAATCCCGAAGGACGTCCAAAAATATATACAGTTGTAGGATACATTTGCGAAACAGACACCTTTGGATGGAATAGAAAACTAAATGAAGTTCGGACGGGCGATATTGTTGCTTTTAAAAATGCGGGAGCATATGGCTTTGTAATGGCATCGAACTATAATTCTCGTTATCGACCAGCTGAAGTGCTCGTTCATCGTGGAAAAGCACATCTAATAAGAAAACGAGAATCTTTCCAAGATATACTAAATAATCAAATCGAAATTGAATTCGATATATAAAATAGTGTAAAAAATTCAATATGTGAAAAATAATTTACACTTTTTTATTGATTATTTCTATTTTTTTCCTATTTTTGCAACATTAAATGTAAACTGGTTATTAATTTGACATTCCATTGGAGGATTGGTGAAAATTTTGATGATGCTACCGTACAAAACTTAATAAAATCGCTTAGAGTACCTAAAAGTCTTGCGAAAGTGCTTATCAATCGTGGATTAACAGAACCTGAAGCTGCAAGAAAATACTTAAACCCATCAAAAAGTGATTTATATGATCCTTTTTTGATGTTGCAGATGGAGGAAACTGTTGATAGAATAATAAAAGCACGTGACGATAAAGAAATAGTGTGGGTGCACGGCGATTATGATGCTGACGGTACATCAAGTGTGGCAATGCTTACAGATTTTTTGAAAAGCATTGGCATTAAGGTTTATTATTATATACCCGATCGTTTCACCGAAGGATTTGGCCTTTCCGAATCAAGCATAAACAAAGCAAAAAATGTTGGCGCCTCACTAGTTATAAGTGTTGATGTCGGTATTACTGCGTTTCCGCAAGCCCTATTTGCAAAAAAGTTAGGACTTGACCTTATTATTTGTGACCATCACGAACCAAACGAGCGCGAACCCGAAGCATATAGTATTTTGGATCCATTGCGACCAAATTGCAAATATCCTTTTAAAAATCTATCTGCAAGTGGAGTAGTTTTTAAATTAATCCAAGCTATTGGTCAGAAATTAAATTTGGGCGATTCTGTATATTCATACTTAGATTTAGTTGCAATTGCTTCAATATCTGATATGGTGCCAATGATGGACGAAAATCGTGTTCTTGTTCATTATGGTGTAAAGAATATTAACGAAAATCCCCGCCCCGGCATCAGGGGTTTGCTCTATTGTACTGGATTAGAAAAAGGCGAAGTGCTTTCCACCAATATTGTTTATGCAATGGCTCCATTAATCAATGCAGCTGGCAGGTTAGGTGATGCTAATAGGTCGGTAGAGATGCTTTTACAAAAAGACGTAAACTTTGCTTTTCGAATAGCACAAGAGTTGGAAGAAGAAAATCGACGTCGTAGATTATTAGATCAACAAGTTTTCGACGAAGCCCTCCCTTATGCCGAAGAATATCTTCGATTTGGAAAACACCGTTCCTTAGTATTGCATAATAGTTCTTGGCATGCCGGTGTTATTGGTATTGTAGCTTCGAGATTGGTGGATAAATATAAAGTTCCAACAATTTTATTAACTACAATTGACGGGTTGGCTAAGGGGTCTGCCCGAAGTATCAACAATTTTGATATTTATTCAGCACTTAAAAAGTACGACAATTTTTTGATTGAATATGGCGGACACCGCCATGCAGCAGGTTTAACCCTCAAAGTGGAGGATATACCCGAATTTCGCGAACGGATAGACGATTTGGCTCTCAATCAAATAACAGAGGAAATGTTACAGCCCGAAATCAGTATAGATTGTGAATTGAATTTCAATGAACTTTCTCCTGTATTATTAAATTCATTAAATATGATGGCGCCCTTTGGATTTAGTAACGACCGACCATTATTTATTGCTCGCAATGTTAAATCAATCAATGGTGTGAAATTTATTGGGAATAATACTTTTAAATTCCGCGCTATGCAAAATAATTTTGTAATCGATGCTATTGCACCAATGCTTGGCAATAAAGCTAATTTAATAACAAATGGAAAAACTTTTTCTATAATATATACTATTGACGGGATTGGGCAAGGTGCCATAAAATTCCCTCAAATTAATATTAAAGACATTGCTCCTAATGATTGATGAAAAATTATTACACCTTAGCAAACATACTATATCACAAATTAACCTGGCTTTCGATAACAGCATTTTAACCAATAAAGAAAAGTTGAAAACTATTATCGACTACTTCTTTATCTTTATCAGAAAAGCTTCTTCAATTGATAACACATATATAAATTCTTCTAAATATTATACTCTCCAGTTTGCTTCGAATGCTTCGAGAATGCATTTTTTAATCTCTAAGTATAATTTACCCTCTGATTTTGCTGATCTCGTTTTTTATATTAATCGATTGAAAAAAGCATACAAATATGAAGTGGAAATTGATATTGTTGCCAATCTAAAACAATCTCTTATTCATTTCCTTGAATGCTTTGCCGAGCCAAAAATAGCTAACAAACCACTATCAATTCAAGATAGATATCCTGAGGATAAATCAAATAATATTTACACTTTTAAATCTTTCGAAAATGCCAATAACGAAAGATTTAAATTCATCCTTACTTGTTTAAACGAAAGTTCAGAAAAGATAACAATAATATTGGACGATAAATTCCAATATTTGAAACAAATACCCGATATCAACACCGTTCTTTTTATCGATAATATAGAACCGGCTGACTTGAAAAATAAAATATTCAAACAAACAAAATATACAAAAATTATTGTCGAACCGGGTAGAATTCTTACCTCAAAAGCCATCACGTTAATAACGAAGGTTATAGCGATAAAAAAAGGGGATCGATATCCACTCGTGTTAGTCGACGGTGGTACCAATATGGTACCTGGTCGTGATATTTATGATTATCCAATAAAAGTAC
>CALKJQ010000052.1 GCA_937995785.1 Candidatus Kapaibacterium sp. | reverse complement strand
CACCACCAACAGAATAAAAAAACACATTGCCTACTTTTTTTTCTTCGGTGCGAGGCACTTTTTCATAATCAAGCGAGCCATTTTGTCCACGATTTTTCATATTGGCAAGACCTTTGTATTTGGTTGGTTCGGTAATTGGGTTAAATGTTTTTGGACTCCCTTTTGAAAAAGCAAACATGTATTCAAAATGTTGATGATATCTATTGCCTGTTTGAGGCATAGGATTGTTTTTGTAATAAATCATCGTGTCGTGTAAACGAAATCCAATTTCTTTAAAGAATAATGCTTGCTTAAATGAAGTGCCTGTTTCGCTTCCGTCAATCGTTGCATCAGCAACAACCCAAATAACAACTCCACCTTGTTTTATTATGCGAAATAATTCTTTAGCGATCTTTTCAAATTCAAATTTATAGCCATTATAATTTCTTATATCGTCATAAGGCGGTGAGGTTATTACAAAGTCAACATACTCATCGGGTATGTTGCACATTGTAATTAAGCAATTTTCGTTGTATATTTTGTCAATTTCCATAATGCAAAAATAAAACTTTTATGTAATAACTAAATGTGTCGAACGATATTGATTATTTTTTTGGAAATATATATCACATTTTTGTTAATTAATTAATAAATAAATATATTTGAAATTAAAAAAACTTCCAAAAGTATCACACTTTTGGAAGTTAAGAATTTTCTGTTAATTAAAACCTATTTTTTAGCTTTCCTTTCTGCATCTGCTACGGCTATAGCAGTCATATTTAAGATATCATCAATATCATCTCCGCGTTGAAGAACGTGGACAGATTTAGTCAGTCCAAGCAAAATAGGACCGATTATTCTCGCTCCGCCAATTGAATAAAGTAACTTGTAAGCAATATTTCCAGCATCTAGATTAGGGAATATCAAAATATTTGGTTCGTTTTGATTTAATGCAGAGAATGGGAATGTTTCACCCAGTATTTTTTTGTCCAACGCTACATTTGCCTGAATTTCTCCGTCAACAATTAGCTCGGGCTTACGTTCCTTGATAATTTTTAGAGCTTTACGAACTTTTTCGGCAGAATCGCCTTTGGCAGAGCCAAAGTTGCTATAAGAAAGTAATGCAACACTTGGATTAATGTCGAAGATCGAAACAAAATTGGTTGCTTGGATAGTTATATCGGCTAATTGATTAGCGGTTGGATCTATGTTCACTGTTGTGTCGGCAAGGAAGTAAGTTTTGCCTTTAACTGATACTATATATAGTCCCGAAACAACTTCGTATTTACTATCTTTACCAATTATTTCTAAGGCGGGGCGAATAGTTTCGGGATAGTGGTAACTCAATCCCGAAAGCATAGAATCTGCATCACCCATTCTAACCATCATTGCGGCAAAATGGTTGGGGCTTCGCAACATAGCAGCAGTCGCATTATCTTTAGTTATACCTTTTCGATTTCTTAAATGATAATATTCATTAATATAAGCATCGAGATTTGTGAATAATTTTGGATTAATTAGTTTTATTCCATCAAGCGATATATTATTGTTTTGTGCTACTTGATTTATTCTTTCTTCGTTGCCAATTAAAATTGGCTTTGCTAAACCGCGTTCGTGTGCCAACACGGCAGCTTTAATAATTTTGGGATTATCACCTTCGGCATACACCACCGAACCAGGATGTTTTGCAACCTTCTGAGTTAACGAAGCCATAATAGACATCGAACGACCCATTCTAATATCGAGTTGAGCGCGATAGGCATCGAAATCGGCAATAGGTTTGCGGGCGACTCCAGTTTCCATTGCAGCTTTGGCAACTGCTGGTGCAACCCATGTGAGAACTCTGGGGTCGAATGGTTTTGGAATAATATATTCATTACCAAATTTAAGATCAATACCACCATAAGCTGCTTTGACAGACTCGGGTACGGGTTCTTTTGCAAGTTGGGCAAGTGCGTATGCTGCTGCTCGCTTCATTTCTTCATTAATTTTGGTTGCGTGAACGTCCAATGCTCCACGGAAAATGAAAGGGAAACCTAACACGTTGTTCACTTGATTTGGATAATCGGAACGTCCCGTTGCCATAATAACATCAGGGCGTGCTTCAATTGCTTCTTCGTAAGTAATTTCGGGGTCGGGATTTGCCATAGCGAATATAATTGGTTTTTCAGCCATAGATTTGACCATATCTTTGGTTACAACGTTTGCGACAGATAAACCAACAAAAATATCGGCACCAACCAAAGCTTCTTCCAATGTTCTTAAATCAGTCTCGACAGCAAATTCTTCTTTGAATTCGTTCATACCTTTGGTGCGACCTTTATATAATACGCCTGTTGTATCGCACATTATAACGTTCTTTGGATCAACTCCTAATGAAATGTGGAATTTTGCACAAGCAATACCCGAAGCTCCAGCACCATTATAAACTACTTTTACTTTGCTTATGTCCTTGCCTACTATTTCCAAAGCATTCAGCAGTGCTGCACCACTGATTATTGCAGTGCCGTGCTGGTCGTCGTGGAAAACGGGGATATCTAATCTTTCCTTTAATGTATTTTCGATATAAAAGCATTCGGGAGCTTTAATGTCTTCTAAGTTAATACCGCCAAAAGTAGTCGAAATTGCTTCGCATATTTGCACCATTTTTTCTTGGTCGAGTTCATTAACTTCGATATCAAAAACATCAATATCGGCAAATGTCTTGAAAAGGACACCTTTTCCTTCCATTACTGGTTTGCCCGCAGCAGCTCCAATATTACCTAATCCCAAAACAGCAGTTCCGTTGGAAATAACTGCAACCAAATTACCTTTTGCAGTATATTCGAATACTTTTTCGGGTTCTTTTTCGATAGCCAAACAAGGTATAGCCACGCCTGGTGAATAAGCTAATGATAAGTCCCATTGTGTTTCGCAAGGTTTTGTTGTAATAACTTCAATTTTCCCTTTCCTACCACTACTATGATAATTAAGGGCGTCTTCTTCACGAATTTTCATTGTTCTTCCTATATTTTATTATACAAAAAAAGGGTGTCTATTTGTATTGGCGTAGCCACTCCAATCTATCCTGAAGTTCTTCGATGGGTACTAATAATTTTTCTTTGGGCAATATTGCATCTTCTTGGCTTGTAAAAACTAACTCGTAATCTTTGCTCATAACTATTGCTTCTTCGGGGCATACCTCCTCGCAATAAGCGCAAAAAATACAACGTAGCATATTAATTTCGAACAATTTTGGATATCTTTCCTTATCACGGTCAGTCTCTGCCGCTTGCACTTCGATAGCTAAAGCTGGGCATACGCGAGAACACAACCCACAAGCAACACAGCGTTCTCCATCTTCTTCGAGTACTAAGACGGGGCGACCGCGGAATGATGGGCTTGGAGTCATTTTTTCTTCGGGATACGAACGAGTAAATTTGGGTTCGAACATTGCTTTGAATGTCGAAGCCATTCCTTTTGCAATTTCGGGCAAATATAGTTTTTCCCAAAAATTTAATCTATTTGATTCGATATTTTCTTTTATATTCATATTTGAACCTATTTTACTAATAATACAACAAGAGTAGTTGCAATAAAATTAAGAATTGAAAGTGGAAGTAAAATTCGCCAACCTAAGTTCATTAATTGATCGTAACGGAATCTCGGGATTGTCCATCTAATCCATATTACCACACAGATAATAAAATAAATTTTAAATACAAATACTAAAAATTGAAATATTGCTAATTGCCAAGTGCCAATTTGAAATCCTAAAATTGATGGATCGAATGGTAATGTCCATCCACCTAAATAAAGTAATGTAACAATTGCCGCAGATGTAGCCATATTTGCATATTCTGCAAGGAAAAACATTCCGAAACGCATACCCGAATATTCAGTGTTATAGCCCGATACTAATTCTTGCTCCGCTTCTGGCAAATCGAAAGGGGCTCGATTGGTTTCTGCCAATGATGTTATGAAAAATATTATAAAGCCAATCGGTTGCAAAATAATATTCCAACGTAAGCCACTCCAGTTGCTATATTGTTGATTTACGATTTCGGAAAGGGAAAAAGAACCCGAAATTACAATAACAGCCAAAATAGCTAATCCCATAGATAGTTCGTAGGATATCATTTGTGCAGACGAGCGTAATCCACCCATCAATGAATACTTGTTATTAGATGACCAACCCGCCAAAGCAATTCCATAAACTCCAACCGAGGTTAAAGCCAAAATAAAGAGTATTCCAATGTCTACTTGGGGGGCTAACCCCATTTGTATTACTTTATCGCCAATTAAGAAAGGGTCTCCAAAGGGAATCACGCCATATACACTCAAAGCAATACCCAGTGTGATGACAGGTGCAAGTCCGTGAAAAAACTTATTTGCTCCTTTCGGTAAGACATCTTCTTTCATAAAAAGTTTAAATACGTCAGCAAATGGTTGGAATAAGCCAAAGGGTCCTACGCGGTTTGGTCCAATTCGAAATTGCATCCAGGCAGAAATTTTTCTTTCTAAATAAACTGATATTGCAGCAGAGACAAGCAATAAGTTAATAATAATAATTGCTTTGATAAGTGCTTCGATAATAATCCAAATTAATTCGTTCATTGTTATTTTTTCTTGTTATCAATCAGGTTTCATATAATGAGATACATAATTCACTAAGACTTCGTCGGGACGATTGGCTCTTCCCAAAACGAGTCCTTGATATTTATTGATTAATTCGTAATTCATACCATTGAATGATGGTATTTGCTTCGTTATTTCATCAAACACCTCAGAAGCAGTTTTAAAATGCCACGAAGCACCCATTGAATTCGCTAAACTGGTAATGATTTTCCAGCCTGGTTTGCAATCTCGGTGTTCCTTTTGTGTCCAATGGTCGTTAGGTGCACCAAACTTATCTAATCTGCTCATTTTCATTCCCATTCGGTGCAAATTTTCTTTGGTTACAATTGCTGGGGTAAAATGCTGAACTCTTCCGTCAATATTTGTAAAAGTTCCATCAACTTCTGCAAAAGTGGAGAGAGCAAAGGTAACGTCCGCAATATCTGTAAGTTTGCTATGGTTAGAGGATAAAGTTATCAAAAACTCAAGTTCTTCGAAAGATTTAAGCAATGTTGGTTGATCGGACAAATCATCATTCATTATTATTACGCATTTGATGTGATTTGTTTCGATAGCCTTGCGAAGTTGGGAGGTATCAAATCCCTCTTGTATAGGAACAATTCCGAGCTCGCGAGCACCAGTTGTATTGGGGGTAACATCTTTTTGCTTTAGAAAATCATCACCAAATTTATCGTCAATCCTGGGAATGAAATCTAAATGTTTTGTTTTCAGAATAGTTTTGGCAAATTTTTGTAGAACAAATAAATCTTCATTAGTGGAATAGGGCGACCCAATAACCATTATTTCGCTGGACTTATATTTATGTATATTTTCGATTGCGAAACTTTTTGCTTCTTCGAATGACACTTTGGATTGGATATTATCAGTTTTTATTTGGTTATGCGTAACGCGGTTTTCATTCACATTCCTAAAAGTGTTCAGTCTGCCGTGATCACACAACCAATAACGATTTACATACATATTGGTATTTGGCTGAATTCTTAAGATTTCGTTATTTCGAACGCCAATTTTGGTGTTGCATCCCTTGGCACAGCCGGTACAAATAGATTCGGTGAAACTCATTTCCCAAACACGAGTTTTAAACCGAAAATCTTTACTTGTTAGTGCACCAACTGGGCAAATTTCGATAACATTCATTGAGTAATCATTGTCGAATTGTGTCCCTTCGAATAATTCTATCGTTACGTGGTCACCTCTATTCACAAATGTTAATACATCTTGTTTTGCTACTTCTTTTGCATAACGAATGCAACGCGAACAAGAAATACACCGCTCTGCATCGTAAATTACATTAGGACCCCATTCAATACGCTTTGGTTTGTGATTTTTTTGTTCAAAAAATCTGCTTTCACCGTTGGAATGGTTAAAAGCATACTCTTGTAGCTTACATTCACCAGCTTCGTCGCAAATTGGACAATCCAATGGATGGTTAATTAACAAGAATTCCATTACGGCTTCTTGTGCGTGCGTTACTTTGGAATTGGCTATTCGGACAAACATTCCATCCGAAACTTGAGTAGAGCAAGCTATTTGAAGCTTTGGAAACCATTGGATAACGGGAGTTCCATCTTCGGTAAATTCAAAAGTTCCACTTGGTGTTTTTTTGTGCATACCAATTTCTACCAGACACATCCTGCAATTGCCTGCTACGCTAAGTTCGGGGTGCCAGCAAAAATGTGGTATGTGAATTCCATTTTGGATAGCGGCTTCGATTATTGTTTTTCCTACTTCTGCTGTTATTATTTTGCCATCTATATTTATCTGAGGCATTTAAATTCTCCTTTCATCTACAAAATCAGATAAGCACTTTTTTTTTAGAATTAATAAAAGTAAAATTGCAAAATACAAATTTTTTTGTAAAGTTAAAACTTAAAATAATAAGTAATTTAAAGTATTTCTGCTAATCTCCACAAATTTTGACACGGGAAATTATTCTCATAAAGAGATTTAGATAGAATAACTGAGTCCAATCTCTTGTTATTTAATTCACTTAACCTTTTGAATCCAATATAATCGGGAATTCCACACATCAAAGTAACTTTCCCGTTAAATAAATTTAAAACTTTTTCTATTTTTGACAAATTCGCATATTTCATATTACCAATCCACTCCACATCGCCATATATTAATCTTGTTCCTCCGAGTTTTTGTATTTTGTCGATATATTGTTCTAAACTAACCTCTGTATTTTGTCCCTCGTAAGTAATAAAATTATCCCGAACGATTGCATAAAAATTAATTCTCGATGGAGTATACTTGTTAATTAGATATTTAACATCTTCTTCGTGGTTGATTGCAAAACGACATATAGCCACACGATGGACTCCTTGATTAAGAAATAGTTCACACTCTTCCATCGATGTGGAAAACGAAGTGAGAATAATTGGAATATCCATACATTCGATTATATCCAATATC
>CALKJQ010000051.1 GCA_937995785.1 Candidatus Kapaibacterium sp. | reverse complement strand
GACCTAAAGGAAGGAAATGGTTTTGATATTCTCGAACAAGTAAATTATAAAAACTTTGATGTTGTTTTTACCACCTCATATACAGAATTTGCGGTCTTAGCTTTCGAGTTTTCTGCCCTTCATTACTTATTAAAACCCATTACAAAAGAAAAGACTGATATTGCTATAAAACGTTTCAAAGAAAAGAATTCAATACCAATTCAAAATGAACAAATTACTAATCTTAAAACGTTATTAAACAATAAAAATCGAAAAATATTAATCTCAACTGGAAAAGGATTAGAATTGTTTGATATCGATGATATCATTCGATGCGAAGCAGATGGCAATTATTCGAATATTTATTTCAGAAATAAAAAGCATATCTTAGTATGCAAAACATTGCAAACACTCGAATCATCATTAGCAGACTTTAACTTTTTTAGAATCAATAGGAAATATTTAATAAATATTGAATGTATAGTTAGTTATAACCGAGGTAAGTATCCTACTATCAAACTAATAGATGGTTTCGAGACAACGATAACTGAACATAATAAGCATAAATTTAGAGAAATCTTAGAAAATCATATTGCGAAAGTTCTATAAATCTTATTCAATTAACATTTATAAACTTCCCGCATTGTTAATTATATAACTCCCACCTCTTATTCTCCTTTATAAAAAAAGACAATTAATACAACCTTTCACATTAGAATATAAAGGTAATATTCAAACATTTATAAATAAAACTATTTTTAATCCTATCAATATATTATTGTGTTCAATACAATTATTATTTGCGTAAAATAACTTTATGTTATATCATAAACTCTAATAAATATTACCAAGTAACTATCATATTTAAATAACAGAAATTTATTTATAATAAAGATATACTTATTTAATAAATAAGATTTACAATAATTTAAAAACATTAAATATTAAATAACAATCGTAATATGATCAATAAAATAGTAAAATTATAAAATAACCAAAATAAAAAAATATATAACCAATACAGATAAAAGTATAACCGAAACAAAATGAAATATAACCAACACAAAAAAAAGCATAACCAACATAAAAAAAAGTATAACTAACACAGAAAAAAGCATAACCAACATAAATAAAAGTATAACCAACACAGAAAAAAGTATAGCAAAATAAGAAATTATATCATTAAAGTAGTATGTTATACATATATATAAGTTAGATAAAAGGAATAATACTTAAAATAAAATAGAAGAATGATAGGAATATAGTAAAATGCACTTTGTTATATAAGAAATGTATATTGATAATTATATGCACAATTATGCATATAAAAATATGGTATGAATCATAATTAATGTTTATTATGATAAATATGGAAGTGTGATGTAAAACGTAGTTCCTTTCCCAATATTACTTTCCACTTCGATTGTTCCTTCGATTTTACTTATGTAATCATTGACTAATATTAAACCTAAGCCTGAACCTTCTTCATCTCGGGTTCCTTTAGTGCTGAATGCTTTATCAACTTTGAATAAATCCTTTATTTTATCTTGAGGAATGCCTACACCAGTATCAGTAAAGACTATTCTGATTTTGTTTGCAATAAACTCTTCGGCTTTTATAGTAATTTTACCCTTTTCTGTAAATTTAATACTATTTTGCACTAAATTACGAAAGATGGTTCTAATTATGTGTATATCCGAAGTTATAGTAATATCATTGGAAATAAGATTTACGAAGTTTATATCTTTTGAACGAGCGTTTTCAGCATATGTATCAAATATTTTATCTATTTCTTGTTTCAATGAAATCTCTTTGAGTTCAATTGAATATTGTCCCAATTGCAATTTACCCCATTCAAGCAAGTCTTTAACTAATTTATCTAATGATTTTGAGGATGATAATAATCTGTTTGCAAGTTCTTTTTTCTCGTTATCATCCATTTGGTCGTAGTATAAAGTTAATAGTTCGGAAGTAGTATACAGTGAAGAGATTGGATTCTTTATGTCGTGGGCTAATATTGAGAAAAAGCGGTTTTTTTCATCTAAATTCTTTCTTAATAGTTGTTCTTGTTCGTGCAATACGTTATTGATTATGGTTACAAAATCTGCTTTTTCTTTTAATTCGTTTTGTGATTTGTTTAATTGTTCTATAAGTCTGTGGGAACGTTTCTTTTCTTTTTGCAATTCTAAGATATTTTGTTCCAACTTATCAATATTATGTTTTCTATATGCTAAAACAAAGAGTAATATGACTAAAAATGCGGCTGCAGCAATATTAATTATGATTGTATCGGATAATTTGTTTTCTAAAGTAATATTATTGAAGCCATGAATCAAATATCCACAGAAATTATTATTTGAATCAACAATTGGTAAGAAGTAAACCGAGTACATTTTATTTAGTCCATCGAAATGATGATTAAAACGGGTTTTAGAAGACATTTTATTAGTTATGTATGAATGCTTATGAATTAAAGTAATCAATGAAGCATATAAATTATTCGTTTTATCTGAGTAGTTTAAGTTATTATTTTTATTTACAAAAAATCTTTTGTTGATGGGACTTGGAATAAGGTTTTTGGGTAATTGTGAATTGGCATCATCGAAAAAGTAATGTATTTCTGTTATGCGCGAGTTATCGAAAGAAAAGCTTTTTGATAAGAATTCTTCGGATAAACCGATTTCCAAAAAGCATAGAATGTTGTTGTTTTTGATTATCGGATAAATACGTCGGTAACTGTAGTCGTAGGTTGAAGATGAAAAATCACTTTGAGGATATTGAGTTTCCTCCGCTTTGTTTAAAAGTTGTCTGAAAGACAAATCATCTTCGCTTGCAAAAGGTTCGAAGAACCTTGCAAATACTGATTTGTCTTTACGTATAAGGCTAAACTTGAAAATTCCTAATTGTTGGAACTTAAATTCTTGTTGATTGATGATTTCTTGGATTGATTTTTTAATTTTATTTGTTGCAATAGTATCTTTTGAGTTTATGTTTTCTAATAATGCAAAGATTTTGGGATTAGATTGGAAAATTTGAAACACGAAATCGGATCGAAGATTGAAATCATCGAGAGTTTCTTTAAGTTTAGTTGTTAATTCAGCGAATTTATTGTCGTCGTAACTTTTCTTAGTATTTTCATAGTTGTAGTAACTAATGATAACAGCCAAGGTCATTAACATAACAAACCAAGATAAGTATTTCCAATAATTTTTTAGTATAATCGATAATTTCATAATAGAATTACAAAATTTTGTTATTGCAATTTATAAAAATTAAATTAATTGGGAGTAGGATTTTGAATAAATTTATTGTTTTGTTAATGATAATTATTGGTATTTTACCTTATAGTTTGTTATGTTTGCCACCAAATGATACCCTGATTGTAAAATTAAAAGATTCGAAATTGATTGAGTATTTTGAGCAGCATCTAAATCGATTAAATTTGGATTATAAGTTAGAAAAGTTAATCAATCCAAGTTTGCTGACAGATATCGATTTCCATACGAAACAAAATCGATTGCAAAGTTCAAAAAGCAGAATTCAAAGTATAATGAATTCACTTTCCCGGACATATAAGTTAGTCATAAGGAAAGCAAGCCAAGGTGCGAAACTAATCCCGCTTATTAATTCGATACCCGAGGTGGAGTTAGCGGAGCGTTATCCCGAACGCCAGACGTGCTTTTATCCGAATGATACACTTTTCAATGAGCAATTTTATATGGATTTACTCAAAATACCAGAAGCTTGGGACTCTCTTGAAATTAAGCGTCGAGTGTTGGTAGCTGTTGTCGATACGGGAGTTGATTACGATCATCCCGATTTAGCCGACAATATATGGATAAATATCGGTGAAGATGGATTGGACGATAATGGCAACAGCAAAAGAGCAAACGGAATAGATGACGATGGCAACGGATTTATTGATGATTGGCGTGGATGGGACTTTTTATCATCTACCGATACGACAGGATACGATAACGATCCGTATCCGGGTCATTCGCATGGCACACACGTATCTGGGACAATTGCGGCTGTTATCAATAATGTAACAGGAATAGCGGGAATGTGTGATTCAATTAAAATTTTACCTGTAAAAATTGGTGAAGACAATCAATTTGCAACATCATTGCGCAATTCTTACGAAGGTTTACTTTATGCAGCCAAAATGGGAGCAGATGTTATCAATTGTTCTTGGGGAGGAACATCAAGTTCGGTAACCGAACAAGAGGTAATAGATCTTGCTACCGAATTAGGAAGTTGCGTAGTAGCCGCCGCAGGCAACAATAATAGTGATATTGGATTTTATCCCGCCAGTTATAATAATGTTCTTTCTGTTGCGGCATCAGACGGAGAAGACCGTAAAGCCTATTTTTCTAATTATTTTGGTACTGTGGATGTGATGGCTCCGGGAATAGACATAATTTCGACGATTGCTGGTGGCGGTTATGCCAAATGGCGAGGAACATCAATGGCAACACCTATTGTTGCGGGAGTTGCTGCAATGGTAAAAATGAAATATACTGATTACACTCCAATTCAGTTGCAAGAACACATTAAAGCAACAACCGATAATGTGGACGAACTTAACCCCGACTTCGTTGGCAAGCTTGGCAAAGGGCGAGTGAATGCTTTAAAAGCCGTTACTGATAATAATCCCAAAAATATATTATTGAAAAAAGCAGTAATCGAAGATAGTAATGGGGATGGTCGGTTTGTTAGTAATGAATCTTGCACTCTTAGTCTAATTCTTGAAAATTATTTATCGAAAATTGATAATCTTATAATTCGAGTTCAATCAGTTGACTATCCTGATAGTCCTATGTTCCCATCCGAATTGAATTATGGCGAGTTTTTGCCCTATACAAAAATAGAATTGGACAAAAAATTTACTTTTCGTTTGCCCCAGTTCGATAAATTTGATTTTAGATATCTTGTTAGGATTATACTACTCGATGGAGAACAAAAAATTAATACATTTTTGACTTCCGTTTTTGTGAATCCTTCTTATTTAACATTCGACAACAACAAAATTGCAACTACTTTCAATAGTCGCGGGAATATTGGATTTAACGATTATAGTTTTAACGAACAAGGCATTGGATTTAGCTATAAAAATAGTCCCAATATATTATTCGAAGGTTCTTTGATGGTTGCCATCGATACTCTAATCGCCGACGTTGCTCGTGGTGAGGGACAAATGACACAAAACAAAGGATTTATACTTAATAAGAATTTAGAGTACTTACCCTTAGCTAATCCGAATTTATTGGCAGGCAATACCTTTTTCGTCAAAAACATCCCCAATTTCCCCGATATATCAATAAATCATTGGATTTATCAACCAGCAACCCCAGATAATGTTGTTTATTCAGTTTACGATATAATTAACAATACCGACGAAATTCTCGACAGCCTCTATCTTGGTTTATATTTCGATTGGGATATAGGTATAAGCGGCGTAGATAACGTAGCATTGTGGGACGAGATTAACCAAATTGGTATCGTCCGTAATATAATGATTGATTCTTTACCTGTTATTGGGGTTAAACAATTAACTGGGTTTCAAAATAACTTTTGGGCAATAGATAACGATGGAACTTCCGACGATAATCCGGGTGTTTGGGATGGTTTTACTAAACAAGAAAAAATTCGAATGTTAAGAAATGGGATTGGTCGTTCCAAATCGAATTCCACAGATGTTTCTATTGTTAGCGGTGCTGGTCCTATATTCCTCGACAGAAAGGATACCGTAAGAGTTACATTTGCTCTGCTTGCCAATAATAATAAAGATGAACTTATCAATACTTTAATTCAGAATTATCAATATGCTTACGATAATAATATAATTGATGGAAATATTAATAAACCAATAGAAAGTTCAAAATTACTATCAATTTATCCAAACCCTACGAGAGTAGGTGAAGATTTTTATATTAAACTACAATTAGCGAACGAAGATAATATTAAAGTGTTTTTGTATGATATGATGGGTAATCGCTCTTTTAATTTAATCGAAGGAAAATATGCTAAATCTAAATACCTATTTAAAATTACAACACAAAATTTCGCACAAGGAGGATATTACCTTATTCTTCAAACTGGCAACAAAATTAGTTCATTTCCAATCATTATAGAGAAATAATGTATAAATATTATAGATTAATAGTTTATTTACTTGTATTAGTGGCACTTTTGCTCAATATGTTTGTGATCAATTTACCCGATGGTTACTACTACATATTCAATTCATCAGTTTTTACTTTCTTTGTTGTCTCTATTTTTTTCATCCGAAGCAACTTTTCCAACCAAACAAATACTGAGAAAAAAGTATTCATAGTTGTTCTATTGATATCCATATTGGCACTAATCGCCCAAATTGGCTCAATAAATCTACTTCATTCCTACAGCTACCGGGATTTATCAATATTAGTATTCTCGATTGCTAATTTAATCGCCTTCTTTTTGGTTGTATTTATGTATGAAATCAAAACTTAAATTATTGCTAACTACAATTCGATTATTTTTATAAAAAAACCTTTCGTAATATTTTATCACGAAAGGTTTAGTTAGAATAAATTTGCAAATTTATCTTCTAGCAATAGGCGTTGTTTTCGGTTTAGTTTGAGCTCCATGGCAATCGGGACACATTCGAGACTGCAGTATTTTATCCATACCGCCGGGATGGATAAATTGCTGATCGGTTCCAAGGATTGCTTCTTGGTTTGGAGGTTTTTGATAAATAATTGAATGGCAAACATTGCAATCGCTGCTCAATGTTTTTCCTTCCATATTTACTTTTTTTCCATCATGGCAGCGAAAACAACCACTGCTATACATATGACCGATATTGTTAGGATAATTTTTCCAAGATACTTTCATTTCGGGAAAGTAATTATTACGGAATATTGTGTTCAATTGTCGAATAGCCTGATTAATCTCGTTTTGCTTGGTTTGATAAACTTCGGGGAAGTTGCGGTTGTAATAATCCTTAACTTGCTTTTCGATATCTTGGTAGGATTTATCATAGTGAATATTTCCATATTCCAATGTTTGGACGCCTAAATTTTTGATATAAGGTAACGATTTGTCGATTAAACCCGAAACAAGAAATGAGTTGATTACGCGATTTGGAACATTATATTTATGTGCGGGACGATTATGGCAATCGATACAATCGAATTTGCGTATTGCACCACTCTTTAAAATAGAGTCGGTCATTGTAAAGTTATAAGATGGATCTGTATAGAAAGTTTCTTTTCCCGTTTTTCGATTGCGAACGTGTATCCAAGGAATTTGCTGACGTTTGTAATCCAAAGGATAGTATTCAATTTCATTTTCGATGTACATACTCCAGTGGATACCTGCATTGTTACCAAGTTCCATAGTACCTCCACCAGTTTTAAGATGCATAGTTACCAAATATTCGGAATTAGCAGAATCGGAGGTGAAGAAATCGAATGCAATTTTCTTTTCGCTATAAAAATGGTTGGGCCAGTGGCATTGCTCACAAGTTTCGGCTGATGGACGCAGGTCGTGTACGGGTACCTCAATAGGTCTTGAATATAAATTCAACGTAACCGAAAGCAATTGATATGAACCCGATATTTTGGATTTAACAAACCAACCCGTGCCCGGTCCGATGTGGCATTTAACACAACCCACTCGTGAATGAGCACCGTTCTTATATGCGGTATATTCGGGGTGCATCACTTTATGGCATACAGTTCCACAGAACTCATCACTATCGCTATATTCATAAGCTTTAAAGCTACCATAAATAGAACCAGTAAGTAATATAACTGTGCCCAAAGTAAACAATATAACCGCAACCTGGTGTTTTGGATTATTAAAATCGATTATTGGTAATCTTTCGCGAGCTTCTTGACCAACATTCAATAACCTTCTATTTTCTTTGAAAGCACCAAAGAAAATCAAGAAAATACCAAACATCAAAATTGTTGGCAATAAGATAAAAGTAATAATTCCTGTATAAGGATTAGTTGCTTCGCTAAAGAATTCAATTACAATCAATATAAAAATTATCATTGCGGCAACAATTGCAATGATAATACCCGTTAGCGTAATTGGATTGTAGAAAATAATAGGAAATGCTCTTGCGTTCGATTTTAATTCGCGTTCAGTTTTAAGTTTAACTGCTTCTTCGTCCTCGTGGGAAAGGTGCCAACCAGTAATAATAGTTTTAAATAAATCACCTACGGTATGCCCCGTTGTGCCTAAGTATATATGTACCAACATAAATATTGTAAGAAAGTATCCTACAATTGTGTGTAGCAATGCCATTGGCCATATACCGCCCATACCCATAAAATTATCTGGTGCCCATTCGGGGAACATCAATGCCCAACCCGAAATGATTATAATTGGCATCAACAAGAACATAATCGAGATATATCCCAGTTGCTGCAAAGGATTGAACTTCATCTTTTCATTTGGTAAAAATGGGTGTGGTTCTTTGTTGAATATGCCAAGAAGGTAATATTTTGCTTGCACGAACATTCGTTTTGGTAAATTGTTAAAGTTAACAATGTAATGCTTATAATTACCCGATAAAAGATTGAATACAAAATAGAACAAATAATTAAGGGAGAGCAATATCCCCGAAACATTGTGAGTTAATACCGATATATCAAAAGATATCAGGTTTTCTGTTTCTGCCGCAAAGTGAAGATTAACGCCCGATAAAATAAGTAGAACAAACAACAATGCATTGATAATATGCCAAATTCTTAACCAAAGAGGATACAAATATATTTTATTCATAGTTAATTACCTTTATTAAAATACCATCTCATAATTGCATGGAAGAAAATTCCAAGAATAACAATGCCAAAAACCGCTATTGAAAGTGAATCAAGCAAAACATTTCGAGTTGTTCCCACAACATAGGCATCACTGAGCAATGTTCCATTAATGAAGCCATATTTTTCACGGGACAATGCCTTTTCGTGCTTGTATAATTTTGCCATAAGAACAGAGTTTTTGCTATGACATTCCTCGCATTTCTTAATAACTTTATCTGGAGGCAATAGATTATGCGACAAATTGGGTGGAGCATAGGATGAGTGGCAATCCACACATCGCACGGTTTCGTTATGTTTGCCAAGCGAAGGCAACCACTCATGGGCTTTATTGAATGGCAAAATGTTGTATTTTGCCATCATTTGCTCGTCGGCGTGGCACTTTATGCAATAAACCATTTTTGTTTTAACTGCGGCTTCTGGATTTATTTGATTATTTGTGAACATCTTAACAGGCACATCTACAACTGGATTAATGTTATGTTCGCCATGGCAAAATGTACAAGTTGGGGCATCTTTGTTTCCCTTTTTCAATGCTATACCGTGAACGCTAATTTTATATTCTTGCGAAATGCCAATATGACATTGTCCACATACATTCGAAACATTTGTGTTACTGATTCGGGAATTAGGAGAGTCCTTTTTCTCTAAATCATGAACCCCATGGCAGTCGGTGCAAATGGCGGCAGCTTGATTTCCTCGTTTTATAGCCAAACCGTGGACACTTTGGTCGTATTCAATAAGTGATTTCGAAAATTTTGTTTGCTTTTGCTGGTCATTTAAGTGGCAAGCCAAACAAAGTTCCTCTTGGTTGCGTTTCATTTCGATTTTGCTTACTTTATGGTTTCGGGTAACGGGACGAGAATGGCAAAAAATACAAGTAGGTGCATTTGGATTATTATGTTGCAATTCCACAAAGTGAACAGATTTAAGATGTTGTTGCTTTTCTTTGGTGTGGCATTTACCACAATAGTTTGTAGAATTGGAAAAATGGGTTGGGGATGATGGACTTAGCTTTGTTTTAACTTCGTGGGTACCGTGGCAACCCTTGCAGTTAACATCGGGAGTGCCAGCCGTTCCATTTGCTTGCACAATTTGTGGATGGAATTTATGCTTTTCCAATGGGGCAGTATGGCATTTTTTACAATTAATAGGTTCAATTTTTGCCTTATGAGGAATGTCTTCGGGATTGAAACCTTCGTGGCAATCCACACAACGTAATTTTGAATGAGCCGAACTTTTTAGAATCGAATACTTCACGGTTATTGACTTTTCTTTGCCATTCTTCTCCATTGTCATTCCCGCTTCGGCATGGCAATCGAGGCATACTTGGACGCTTTGCGAATTTGCAACCAAGTAAGTTGATATCATTATTGCAAATATGTATAAAATTTTTTTCATTATTTTCTCGCTTCAATAGTTTGTAAAAAAAGGCTGTATATTGCTTTAGTATACAACAACAGCCTTAATTTCGAAATATGCTTATTCTATTTTAATTCTTTGAGCCATTTCAGAATGGATTTTAGCTCGTCTTCGTTGCCTTTGAATTTCAATCCGTGTTTTTTCCCGTTCATTGTGGTTTCTTGCTTGATGAATTTAACTAAATCATCAATCTTTGTTTCTTGTGCAATTTTATTTGGTAAATCGGGATATTTGGTTGGCATCTTGGATTTTATGTCTGCTTTGGGAACGGAATGGCACATATTGCATTTGTTGTTGGTAAACAAAGTTTTAGGATCGTTTTGTTGAGCAAAACTCGCAAATGATCCAATCGCAAAAAACATAGCTAATATTAAAGCTGTTGTTTTCATTTTATTCTTGTTTTAATGTTAGTAGCCAATCTACTAAAATGTTGAGTTCTTCTTCAGAACCTTTGAATTTTACTGCATGCTTCTTGCCATTTAAATCAGTTTCTTTGTTAAGGAATTTTTTGATTACATCTGCTTCGATGTTTTTATTTCCAACATTCGAAAGATCGGGGTATTTATCAGCCATTTTGCTTTCGATACCTTGCGATTTGATAGCGTGGCATGCATTACATTTACCGTTTACGAAAATATCTTTACCGCTTTTTTCTTCGGCTGTAATTAGCGAAGTAAAAAGAAAAGCAAAGAAAACTACGATTGTTGCAGATTTTAAATAAGTCATAAGAACCTCTTTTTGTTTAATTAGACAATTGTTTCTTGTCTTTGTTGGTTGTTTGTATTTAGGGGTAGTCTGAAAACTGCTACCCCTAATTTTCTTATCCTTTTTAGAACTATTCAGATTTGAGAGTTAATAGCCATTCAACCATTGTTTTCAATTCTTCTTCTGAACCCTTGAACTTTACTGGATGTTTTTTGCCATTAATATCAAATTCCTTGTTTAAATACTTAATAGCATTTTCTTCGGAAACTCCAGAATTCCCAAAATTTGATAAGTCGGGATATTTGTCAGCTTGTTTCGAAGTAATGTCTTGCGATTTAATGGCATGGCAAGTATTGCATTTTGCATTAACGAAAATGTCCTTTCCAGTCGATTTTTCTGCTGTAATCATCGAAGTAAACAAGAATGTTACAACAACGATTGCGATAATTGATTTTACTTTTTTCATTTTTTCACCTTATCTTTTTGTTAAACATATTTTTTAATTATTATTTTTTTATATTTTAATTTCTAAAATTTTCTTGTCAGCATCAAATTTACCAACAATAAATTTAGTTAACTTGAAACCAGCAAAAGGACCACTCGATAAACTTCCATCAACTGTTGAATAATGGTTAGGATGACATTGGCAATTAATTGTCCCTTCGGAATCGGAAGGTGCATCTACTGCGCAGTTCATATGTTTGCAAATTGAATCCAATGCCGAGAACTTACCATCTTTGTGATGGGTGATAATCAAAGGATTACCTTGATTTTTTCCTTCAATTTTCACTTTTTTAACCCCACCAGGTGTTAAAAGTTCGGGATGTGGAGTTAAATCCAATTCATAGAAAGTATCGGGAGGAACATTGTTGATTGTTACGACTTCTTCGCTATCGCAGCTCTGGAACACTTGTGGAAGTGCAGTGATTGCCAAACCAGCGCCAACTACTTTTGTTGTGTTTAATATAAAATCTCTTCTGTTTAATTTATTATCTTTCATTTATTATTCTCCTTTAATTATTAATAGAATAGGTGAACTTGAAGTGCCCAAGCAGCAAAGTGTCCGTCGATGTGGTCTCTATCGTAGATTCTGTATTCAGGGATAACACCAATGTAAGGTAATGGGAACAACTTAGCACCTAAAACATACTGCGAGGCATGGAATTGACTTTTGTCGGCGAGGAATTCAGTATTTCCTCGTTCATATCTTCCATATATATAAGCAGCGTCGAATGGAATTCCTATGTCTATATCTTTAAATAATTGATACGTTAATTCTACCAAAAAGTTACTTGAAGTGCGAAATTCTTGCTTTTTACTTCCCATAAACTCGGTTAGTAATGAGAATCTGTCAATCATACCTATGTTAAAATACGCATTCCAAACTGCATAATAATCATTTCCGAAATAAATTCCGTTATCAGTTTTCAAATCGGAATTCATCATCAAATATCCACCAAAGAACGTTGTCCATCCCTTTAAATACTCATCGATACTTGGGAAGAAGCCCAATCGGAAGAAATAGGACAAGCGATCCTTATTAACGATTTTAATTTGTTTTAGATTTTCGTTACCAAAGACGCCTATGGTCGCACCCAACCAGGGGATTGCCTCGTATTCTAATTGTGCGCCCCATTCGGTATAATCGTGAGGTAATACCAATGTAGCACGCGATGCACCCACTACCTGTCTTACCAACAAAGTGTGGTCATCCCATTTAGTGCCAATCATAGGCTGGAAATATCCTATTCTTAGATAAGGCAAACCTTCGCCAGGACGGAGATACATACTAAAAGCATAGGATTGTTGTCCGGGATAGCGCTTCTCTGTTTCCAATTCGTAAGCAAAGTTGTAAAAACCTTCCAATTCTATAAAATCTGCTGGTTTAAAACTGATATAGGGATCTACTTGCATTATCATTGCGTCGTATTTGGGTCCAGTGGTTGTTGTGTCCAAAGTATTGATAACAATAATGGAATCATTCACTTTTTCGTATTTTGTTTTTGGATTAATTGTCAATGTTTTTTGAGGACCTCCCCAGCGAGCAAATTGGTAACGAAAGTCGAGTCCGAAAGTTACCATATCATTGAGAGCTTGGTTTGAGTTCTGTAGAAAATCAAAAATCGAACCTAAACCTAATTTCGAAGGTTCCACCATTGATGTTTGATTTCGGGACATCCATCCACCCAATGAGCGTAAACCACCACCTTGAGTATTGACGTGGCAGCTTTGGCATTTTGTTCCGTACGATTGCAATATCGAATACTCGGGCCTCGATAATAAGGGCGATACTACAAAAGCTAATAAAATAATGATGTTAGTAAATTGCTTCATTGATATCTCATTTCTTTGATTTAACAACTTTTTTTAGATATTATTTTTGCTCACTTTAATATCTTAAAAAAATTGCTTTTGTCTTTTCTGTAACCGCTCGGGATAAAATATTAGCCCGAGCGGACAGAAATTCAATTGTTTCAATGAACTATTGTTTCAAAAATTCTAAAGTGTTCTTTAAAAGTGCACGATAGTATTTTGGATTGTGCATACCATAACTTTTATCATAGGATAAGAATTTGTAGTTATAGATTGCAGCAGCCTGTAAAGTAGTAACTTTGAGTGGGGCAGTGGTTGATGCTTTCACATAATGATCGGCCTCGTTAATCCAACCTTTTTGGATCATCAACGCTTCTAATTCTTCGAAATCTTTTTTGTTTGCATCGTAAACCCCATTTTTTTGGTTAAAATTAGTGGTAACCTCTTTATGGCAAGGAGTGCAAGCAGCAGCTTTCATTGTTCCTGCTTCATTTTTCATCGACATAGTGTGACCACTCAAACCAGGATTACCACCATCTACCATATGGCAACCAACACATCCCTTCTGAATCATACTATGGATGTTGCTTGATGGATAGGGAACTGCCCCTTTAATTTTATAACCACCAGATCCAGCCATCATATTGGCTTGTGGACCATAATGAGGACCGTAACGCATACTTGTAATGCTAACTTCATCGGTTGCTTTGCTTAAATCCAGAACGGGAGTAGTTGTGCGTGCTTGATGGCAACGACCACACAAATTACCTTCTTTCATATCCACCGATTTAACGGCATCTTCTGCTGTTGTCCATCGGAATGTAACGGGATCTTTGTATGTCAATGCCCAGTCAGTTATATCGTATTTGCTATGCACATTGTGGCAAGTGCGGCACGAGATTGTAACTGCG
Organism: Candidatus Kapaibacterium sp.; assembly: GCA_937995785.1. Classification (GTDB taxonomy): domain Bacteria; phylum Bacteroidota; class Ignavibacteria; order Kapaibacteriales; family UBA2268; genus GWF2-33-9. The sequence goes on along the minus strand of CALKJQ010000051.1, from coordinate 10,082 downwards.
TCCATATAACCCTTGGATGCATCGTCTTTGCCAGCGGCAACTGCTTCGCGAAAACCCTGAGTGCTATGGCAAGAAGCACATTCTGCACGACTTCCAGCAGTTTGATAGGCAACTCCACTACCGTGAACCGATAGCGCCCATTGAACTTGTGCTTCGAGCAATGCAGTTCCACTATTATGGCAAGCACCACACTGTTCTGCACCAGACGGACCAGCAGGACCAGCGGGACCAGCAGGACCAGCAGGACCAGCAGCGCCGGCAGCACCATCTTTACCAGCAGGTCCCTCGCAAGCAACAAATATCATCGAAATGAACAAAGTCATTAAGAATACTAATCTGAAAACATCTGTTATTTTTTTCATATTTCCCCCAAAGAAATATTTTTTGTAAAACATAAAATTACAATGTCTAAATTAATAAAAAAAATATTAGAAACAAAATTTATTTTAAATTATTTTTTTGACGGTCGAAAATATGAAAATTCATAAATACATATTTAATAATGATTTATTGTATTTTTGTTGATATTATAATTAATAAATATTAATTGTTTAGTTTTGCATAATACAGGCTGAACAAACTAAAAAATGAATAAATATTAATTTGAAATTAGAAAGAATTTGATATTAGTTAAGGGAGTGTTAAAGTTGTCGAAATCCGTCTGAATACCCCAAAATATAATATTGAAGTATGTTTCGAGTATGTTTATGATAATCAATCAATGATTTGGCGATAAAACCAACATCAATTTTTCGTACTTTGCCTTAATTCTCTTGCATTCTGTATTGCAATATCCGAAACATTAGAATTAGAGAGGAATTTGGCAATTTCAACAATTATTTGATCTTCATTTAATGTTTTTGTTTTTGTAATTGTTCTATTTTTTTGTTCTTCTTTGTGAACCTCAACTACTTGAGAGGCAGCGGCAGTAACTTGTGGTGAATGAGTTATTGCAATTATTTGATGCTTTTTGGATAAAGATTTCATTTGTAGGGCAATCTTATGAGCAACAGCACCACTTACTCCCGTATCAATTTCATCGAAAACGAGTATTGGCAGGCTGAGATCATTGGCAGCCATACTTTTTAGTGCAAGCATTATTCGTGATGTCTCGCCACCCGAAGCAACTTCGGAAAGAGGCTTGGGTTGTTCACCCTTGTTTGTACTTATCAAGAATTCTACTCTATCTGCTCCCATATTACCTAATGTTGAAAAATCAGTTTCAATAAGAATTACAAATTCGATATGATTGAAACCAAGATTTTTCAACAAATCAGAAATTGCCTGTTCAAATTCAGATTTTTTATCTGTTCTATTTGTCGAAAGCAACCGTGCAAGATTAGTTGTTAGTTCTCTTTGTGCTTCGATTTCATTTTCCAATTCTTTTTGCTTTGTGTCGAAGTTATTATTCGAATTGAGTTCATTCTCTAATATTGTTTTGTATTCAAGAATTTCTTCGATTTTACCAAACTTACGAATTAAATTTTTTAAGTCGTACAGCCTTTGGTTTATATCATCAATGCGTTGTGGATTGTATGATATTGTTTCCAGTGAATCTGCTATATGAGATTTTAACTCGCTTAATATAGGTAGAAATTTTTGAGTTTCGGATAAATGTATATTTATTTGCGAGTTGAATTTGGCAATTTGCTCCATTTTTTTGTTTATTAAATTCAATTGATTAATTAATGAACTGTCTGCATCGTAGAGCAAGTTGGCAATTTCGCTGTAATAATTAAAAAGAATTTCGGAGTTTTCGATTATTTTTAGCTCTTCTAATAATTCAATATCCTCGTTAGGTTTTGGATTAATTGTGTTGATAAAATTTAAATCATCAATTTTTGCTTGAATTGATTTTCGAAAATGTTCTTTGTCTTCCAAAAATTCTTTAAGTTGATTTTGTAAAATTTTTAGATTAGAATATTCATTCTGATAATTTTTTATCAATTCGAGATTATTGGCAAAGGCATCCAAAATATTTATATGATTTTTGGGATTTAATAAGATTTGATGCGAGTATTGTCCGTGAAAATCAATTAAAAAATCACCGATGGTTTTTAGTAGGCTTAATTGGACGGGGGTGTCATTAATAAAATTACGTGTAGGGGAGTTCAAATTAATTTCTCGTCTTAGAATCATAAGGTAATCATCGACGGAATGTTGTATTAATTCGATTTCATTCTGTTTAAGCAAGTCCCAAACAGGATGGTCGATTGGAAAAACAAAAATTCCTTCTATCACAGATTTTTTAGTATCTTGTCTTATGAAATTGGTCGAAGCTTTCTCTCCCAATAATATTTGAAGAGCATCGATAATTATTGATTTGCCCGCACCCGTTTCGCCAATCAAGATATTAAGTTTGGTATCGAAATGTATTTCGATTTCTTCGATAATAGCAAAGTTTTTAATCAATAATTTCGAAAGCATAGTGCTGTTATCTCTGATATAGGTTTGTTTCGTTTAATTAATAGTTAAATTATTACACTAAATTCCAAACAACTTGTTTTTTACTTCCTTTTCCAATTTCAAGAACAATTCATTATTATCTTTTAATAACTTTTTAAGTGCTTCTTTTCCTTGAACTCGTTCTTCGCCAAATGCATACCATGAACCCGTTTTCTGGACAACGCCATTATCAGTTGCAATATCAATCAAATCTCCAAATCTCGAAATACCCTCGTTATACATAATATCAACTTCGACTTCTTTGAAAGGAGGAGCAACTTTATTTTTTACAATTTTAACCCGGACACGATTACCAGTTATCTCGGCACCTTCTTTGATAATATCTTTGCGTCGAATATCAATACGAACAGAAGCATAAAACTTAAGGGCGTTACCACCTGTGGTTGTTTCGGGATTCCCATACATAACACCAATTTTGCTTCTAAGTTGGTTAGTAAAGATTACCGATGTTTTGCTTCGTCCAATTGCGGCATTTAGTTTTCGCATTGCTTGGGACATTAATCGAGCCTGCGAGCCCATCTGAGCATCGCCCATATCGCCTTCGATTTCGATCCGTGGAGTTAAAGCGGCAACAGAATCGATAACTATAACGTCAATAGCATTACTTCGAACCAAAGTTTCTACGATATCCAACGCTTGTTCTCCAAATTCGGGTTGGGACAAGAGAAGATTGTTGAGGTCGACCCCAACTCTTTGAGCGTAATTAACATCTAATGCGTGCTCTGTATCAATAAAAGCAGCAATGCCTCCTGTTTTTTGGGCTTCGGCAATTACGTGCAGACAAAGAGTGGTTTTACCCGAAGATTCGGGACCAAAAATTTCGGTAATTCTGCCTCGAGGTATACCGCCTATTCCTATTGCGGCATCCACCGAATACGACCCTGTGGATATAGCATCTACTTTTACAACTTCTCGGTCGTTCAAATGCATTATTGAGCCCTTACCGTGTTGTCGTTCTATTTGTTCAATGGCTAATTTTAAAGCCTTTTCTTTTTCCTTATCCATTGTTGAGTGGATTTGCTCTTCTGTTTCGTTTAATTTGTTTTTACTCATTTTACTTTTCTTTTTTTTTCAAATTTAAGAAAATAAAAGTTATAAATCTTTTCATTATATTTTAAACTTTTATTTCAACTCGTTTAATACTTTTATTTCAACTTGTTTAATAATGTTCAAGAATTTTCAACAAAATCGATGTTTTTTCGAAAAAAATTCTTAATTTTATTTTTTAATAAAAATATGTTCAAAAAATTATTTGTAACAAAATTTTTATTGAATTGTTTTAAACAAAAGAAATGACAAAAATATTATTAAATAAACAAACTTAAAGGTGTTATTATGTTAAAAATCAACACATTGACCAAAAAGAGCGTTTCGATTGCCTCTTTTTTGGTACTTTTCGTTGCAATGTTTTGGGGCGTTACCAACGCACAACCCACGAACTATTGCAACCCCGCAGCTCCTACGGGCTTCACTGCTCCAGTTTACTACTATTGCTATCCAGCTTACTATGCACAAAACTATGGTTGGAATGCATACTATTCAGTTAGGATTGCCGAAGTAGCCATTACAACAACTGGTGGATATGAAATATTTAAAAATAATACAAATCCCGCCTCATTTGATAATGTAGATTGTTTCAAATATTTCAACACCCTTCAGCCTGCTTCATTAGACATTGGAGATACATATCTATTCAAAATAAAGACAGCAAATGTCTATGGTTTTACCGATTATTATTGCTATAATGGATATACAACTTATTACACCCTTCGTCTATTTATTGATTGGAATGCCGATGGAGATTGGGTTGATGCGGGCGAATGGATTAACTCGCCAAGTTCCACTAACCCATTGAATCCTAACCCCGTATGGAGAGGATATTATCAACATTGGCACCCAACTCAAAGTAACGCACCATATTGCTCCAACAACCTAATGGAATGGGTCTATCAAGTAAAAATTCCTGATAACGTTGATGCTACAAAAGTTAGAATGCGTATTACCGGTTCTTACTACTATCCATACGCAATAAACGAAGTTTATGACTATGGATGGGCAAAATTCTACAATGCAGGACAAAATCCTTGTTTGAATGCTTATGCCTACGACTATTATACCTATGGTTATAGTTATGTTTATGCCTATGGCGAAACCGAAGATTATGCTTTAGAATTTCAATTGCCTTTGAAGGACGTTTTCCCAAGTGATTTGCCGCCAAATGATATCTTGTTTGCGGGTGAAGTTTATAATGGAACTACTCGAACAATGTACGACGAAGCTGGCGACCCATACCAATGGTATTTCGAAAAACCTTTTATCGAATTTAAGGCTGCTCAAGCAAATGGCACATCATTCAAATATGAAATCAAAGGTCCTATGCCTTCGATGACAACTGTTTACCAAGCTTTAGATGCAAATGGAAACCAATACATAGATTTATCTGGTAAATCAAAAGTGGTTATTAATAAAGCCACGGGAACATATGCTCCTGGTGGAAATGGCAACTTAAAAATTTCATCAGGTGGTGAATATCAACTTTGGATAACATTACGCAAGCCAAACGGTCAGGAAAAGGTTATTATTAAGAAATTCACTGCTTCTTGGCTCAACGACTTATCAGTAGCAACGATTTTATCTCCCGTTCAAAGTGGTGCACCACGCTTCTTTAAATATCCACCCGAGATTCCTATACCAATTCAAGCTCAATTCCAAAATGTTGGTTTAAAGAAAATAACAAAATTTAAAGCTATTGCTAAAATATATGGAGCTGATGGTTCATTGGTTTGGACACGAACAGTTCAATTCGATTCCGACAAACCCGAGTGGAATATTCTTTATCCAAAAGATCGTGTTACAATCGAATTCCCTACATTTATTTCGATGAATGTGGATAATTTTAGATTAGAAGTTGTTGCCCAATTAGAAAGTGGTACCGACTTGGAAGAATATAATGATATATATCCACGACCAGATGCCGATCCTTACAAATTCCAAGTCCAAGCCGAAATCGAAATTGGTGCTATTGATATAATCAACCCAGTGCCTGGTTCAACTATCTATGCAGGAAAAGCAATACGTCCAGCAGGTATGGTCGAAAACTTTGGTGTGGGTGATGTTTCCAACGTTCAATGTTCCTTTGTTATGAAACATATTCAATCTGGCAAAACCTATACATTAACCGGAGTAATGCCAGATGTTCCTTCAGGAGCATACAATAAGAAAATTATGGAATTCGATGGATTTATCTTTACCGAGCCAGGCGACTACGAAGCAACATTTACAGTAACTGCTCAAGGCGATTTTATACCCAGCAACAATAGCATAACTAAAACATTCAAAGTGATCACTGGTATCCAAAACGTTGTTAAAGTAGGCGCAGGGCAAAGCATACCAAGTTTGGAAGCATTAACAAATGATTTATATACCAAAGGTGTTGGTGGTAATGCTACTATCGAATTAACAGATTCTGAATATCATATGTATTCGCCAACAGTAAACGCACCAGCATGGGATTTAAGTTCAATGATTAATGGATTGGGTTACGATCCCGTAACAAAAACAACTCGTAAACTTGTGTTCAAACCAAGTGCACAAAAAGCAACACAAAAAGGTAGCATAACGATTCACCTATGGTCACTAAGTGGTAAAGGTATTTATTTCGGTCAAAATAGAACTCCATCCAATCCTAACGCACCTGTTTATACTGCTCCAACCTATGCAATTCAAAAGCAATATATGAACACTCCTGGATTTATCGAATTTGATGGTGGTCCAAATCGTTCAATAAGAGTGGTATTGCATTCATTCTCATCTAACCAAGGTCAAGCATTCTTCTTAGGTCGTGGCTCTCACGATATAACAATCAAAAATATTATTATCGAAAATGCTTCACCAAAGATAGCAGATAAATACGAATTGCCAAGAATGAGATGGACCCCAGCAGATGGTTTTAGATACACCGCCGACTCTATACCTACTGCAGATAAAATATTTGGTTTCTCTGCTGGTATTGCTAACCGAGCAACCCTCACTAACGATATATTTGAAACATCTGTTCTAAGAATAGATACAGTACAAAACTCGAATAACAAATTTATTGGCAATGAAATCTCTGGTTTTGGTTATGGTATTGCAACTATGGGTATAGGTCCATTGATTAATCCCGCTGCCTTAAAATATGTTCGTTACTATAATTTGAACAACGAAATTTCAAACAATATTATATGGGATGTGGAACGTGCTGGTATTTTCTTAGGTTTTGAAGAAAATACGAAAGTTACGGGCAACAGGATATATAATGTTAAGTCAACAGTTTCGGAAGATTCTTATGGAATAGAGGCTGGTGCATATCCTACAAACTTTGGTGCGGGCTACAACAATGTTAACCTAAGCATAATTGGAAACGAAATTAGTGGTTTAGCAGACAGCCGCGAAGTTGCAGGTATTCGCTTGTTCCAAAACATTCAGCAATTCCCAGCTCCATTGGGTGGTTATATGGACTTCCCCGACATTGCCGACAACTTCAAAGTATTTAACAATATTATCTGGGGTATCAAGAATACTAACGCAACTGGTTCCCGTTATGGCGTTTTGGTTATGAACGATAGAACAGGAAGCGTATTCACTCCAAAGAATCCAAGAACATTTGGTAAGAAATTATTGTTTGCAAACAACACAGTAATCTTACCTGATGATGGAATTGTTAATGTTGGTAACCAAGCAGGTTTTGCTTCGATGCACTTTACGGAAGTAAAAGTATACAATAATGCATTCGCAATATTAGATAATGGTATAAATAATTCTAATAGCTTGTTTGATGCGGCAATTGTTTATGAAGGTTTGTTCCCATCAGCAAATAGCTTCGTATCGGATCATAACGCATTCTACTTAGGTAACAATGATAATTTATCTCACTTCCGCTTCTATCAAATCGATGGCGAATCAAATGTAATCGAACCGGGTTACAACAACGAATTCAAGAGCTTGTTGCAATGGCAAATGTACACAAACAATGATTTCAATTCCGTTACTGGTTGGAACTTTACAAACGACTTTGTAACAAACGTCGATTTACCACAATACCTAAGAGTTAAACAATTCCCAGCTCCAACGGGTTCGGTATTGAATAACCGTGGTATGAGATTAACAAATGAGTTTACAACTGATTTAACAGGTAAAACTCGCGGCGAAGGTGGATATCCTTACGACATAGGTGCTATTGAATTCGACGGATTAATGTATGTTCGTGATATTGAACCATTGTTCATAGTAAATCCAGGTAATTATCGCCAAACAGCACCAAGATTATTCAGCGAAGCAGAATATTATATGACAACAGCTCCCGTTGATGTTACTGTTCGATTGCATAACCCTGGCTCAATGGTTGCAGTTAACATACCTGTTACCGTTACAGTGGAAATGCAAAATCCTGATGGATCGTATGGCATTGCCCATCAATCCGTATCCAACATCGTAAGAATGGATCCATTTACATTCCAGAACTTATCATTCAACTTAGCAGATGGTCAGGGTATTGACTTTACTCCAAAGACATATTATGAATTATCCAAAGAAGGTGTTAATTACATACTACCTGCTCATTTCGTTCCAATGAAGGAAAATGTAACACCCGTTTACAGAATTACAGTGAAAACCGAAAACGACCTGAATAATCCAAACAACACAGTCGTTAAGTATGTTCGTTTCTACATCCAAAAATCTGGCTTCGAAATGATGGTGAATGCAAACACCGATTTATCAACAATGCCAACAAATCCCAACGTTAACGAAATTGCACGCCGAATGAACTATACTGCAATACAAACTGGATTGAAATCAATTGGATTCGAAAAAGATCCCACAAAGAACAGATTCGATTTCGACTTTTTCAATCGTGATGGTTGGGAACCAAGAGCATTGGATTACACAATGTATCGCACAATGTTCTGGGTGGATGGAGACAACGAAGTAGTTCCCGAAGCATTCGATATTTATGATATCGCTGCTATCGAAGAATATTTGAATAATGGCAAATCCGGTGACAAGAAGAACTTTATCTTAGCAACTCAAGAATTAGCAAGAATAACTAATGGAACCCCAATCGGCGACTTCATTGCTAATTACTTCCATGTTGCCGACAAAACTCCATCGAACCCATTGGGTGCTGGTGGTAATTACGATGGTAAAACAATCAAGGGAGTTGGTATTGCTCGTAATTTGGTTGAAACCATTAAAAGCACTGATTTTACTACTGATGGTTATCCAATGCCTGCTTATTTGAAATTAGTGCCATCCGAAGTTGGTCTCACTCAAATTGCCTATAAATACGAAACATTGGGCAATTTTGCTCCACCTGACGCCCCCGAAAGCGAAAGAGTTATGGGTGCAATCACTGCTACCTTTGGCTACAACGCTGTTTACTTTGGTATCGATTGGCGTCATTTCTCGAAGTTGGATAATGTAATGCGTGGTATATTGGACTTTGCTTCGCAATACGACGGCAACATATTACCAGTTAACTTATTGAGCTTCGATGCCAATCAAACTGGAACAAGAGTTGATTTGAATTGGATTACTGCAACAGAATTTAATTCCTCACACTTCGAAGTAGAAAAAGCCAATGTAGATAATAACTTCACCGGTGTCTTCAACAAAATTGCAACTGTCAATTCAATTGGTAATAGTGCAAACGAAACCAAATACGGTCCTGTTACAGACAATCAAGTTCAGTTTGGTAAAACTTATGCATATCGCTTGAAGATGGTTGATAAAGATGGTTCATATTCATATAGCGATATCCGCAAAGTAACAGTTAAAGGATTGGAAGGTAGTTTGCAATTAAGTGAAATTACACCAAATCCTGCTTCCAACAATGCTAAAGTGTTAGTAACGGTTTCCGAACCAATGAACGTAAATATCGAAGTTATAGATCTCAATGGTCGTAGAGTGCTCGAAGTTATGAATGGTAGTTTGAACTCCACTCGTGAAATCAACTTTAACTTAAGCACAGTTCCATCGGGAACATATACATTAGTTCTCCGAAGTGGTGATATAATTCTAACTAAAACATTTACCGTAACAAAATAATGTAGTATAAATACATTAATCTAATATATTAAAAAGGCAGTCTCTCGCAAGGACTGCCTTTTTTTAATGCTAAATCAGCTTATAATTAGATTATTCATAATTTTGTATTTCAATTTTCATTAACTCACAGAATTTTATGTATATTCGTGTTTTATTTCTATTCTTATTATTCATCCTAAGTCAATCTGTTTTATCTGCTCAGGAAGTATCGAACCCATTGGAGGACCTAAGAAACAAAGCCATTAAAGTATATATCGATTGTAGTATATGCGATTTGGATTATTTGCGAGAAAATATTCAGTTTGTCAATTATGTTAGGTTAGAACAAGAAGCAGATGTCTATATCTTAGTAACATCTCAACAAACTGCATCGCGGGGCAATGAGTATTCATTCTTTTTTATTGGGCAAAATAGATTTATTGGACAATACGATACTTTAAAGATGATAACAAACATTAGTGAAACGTCCGACGAAAAGAGAATTAAATCAACACAAATAATCAAAGTTGGACTAATTAAATATGCTGCAA
>CALKJQ010000050.1 GCA_937995785.1 Candidatus Kapaibacterium sp. | reverse complement strand
GCCAATATTATCGAATTTTTATGGAAATTAAAAAAGAATATTGATTTGATTGCAGAAGGGATAGAAATATAAGAGTTCTAACCTATATTTGCAACATACAAATCAACACCTCCTTTGGCGAGAGGGTTGTGAATTACGAGTTAGGTGAGTTGAAAATTAATGTGTCGCATTTGCCCTCAGGAGTGTATTATGTGAGGATAGGAGATAATACGAGGATGTTTGTGAAGATGTGAGAAAAATAGTTATACAGTTTTCTTTGAGTGCTTTAAATTTTCGCTTGCTTACCTCTCACAACCAATACGGTCGTTTAGTAGTTCGAGGAATTCGCACTGAACTCATCCCCCTGCCCACCTCTATTATAAAAAAAAGAGGTGGTTCGTTGAATAGCGAAGCGTATGGAAACGAACGAATTTTGGAGAAGAATGTAACCGATTTTCTTATTCATTTCAGTATAGTAGTGTGTCCTTTGGATCATATTGTTCTTTTGCTCGAGTTCGAGTTAATTTATTGGTCAAAACCAACTCGTATATCTTCAATATTTGTTCTTCTGAATAATACATTTTTTTCTTTTTTTTGTCAACTATTTTTAGCGCTTGACACTACGCAGAAAAAAAAATTATCTCCTACCTGTTTTTTTGGTTGATTAATTGTAATTTTTTTGTTTTCTATTTGTCTATATTTATACTCTATTCAAGGTGAATTATGAAAAAGATTGTTTTTATTAATCTCGCAGTTATTTCTCTTTTGATTTTTAGTATGTTTTATAACTTATTTGCGGAAAATTACGTTTTTACATTTGAAGGTAAAAAATACGAAATAGTCAAGGACAAACAAACTTGGGTTGGTGCTGCTTTGAAGGCTGCCCAAAAAGGTGGATATTTAGTTCATATCAATAGCCAAGCAGAGCAAGATACCATTTGGAAAGCTATAATGCTGGGTGCAAAAATACCGACCGACTATACAATCGTTATGGATGGTGGCGGAATTGCCTATATATGGATTGGTGCAAACGATATAGCCAAAGAAGGCGAATGGATTTGGGATGGAGATAATGATGGCAAGGGAATTAATTTTTGGACAGGTCAAGGAAAAAACGGAAAAAACGATGGGCAAGCTATCAACAATTCTTATGTTAATTGGGGTGGCATTCAAAAAAATGGTGTGCCATCCGAACCAGATAATTTTGGTGGTCGGCAAAATGCAGCTGCGATTGGATTAGACCCCTGGCCCAAGGATATGGGTTTATTTGGTCAAGCTGGGGAGTGGAACGACATAGACCCCGCGAATCAACTTTACTATATCATTGAATATGATGAAACAACATCTATAGAACCCAATATGGATGAAAAAAGATGTATCGGAGAAAATTGCAATATATCATTTAGTCCTAATCCATTCAAAGACTTTATATCAATCCAATTGAATTCGGAAGAATTCACCACAATAACAATTTTCGATCAGTTCGGCAAGGAAGTCTTAAATTATCCAATTATGAATCATAACTTTACTATTGAAACTGTAAATCTATCTACAGGTGTTTATTTAATATCTCTGAAAAACAATAATTATGTAAAAAACAAAATTTTATTAAAGAACTGAAAATAAATCCGGATTTTTGTTAATTTCATCAATTTTTATTAAAACTTCCTCCCAACTAAAACACTCGGCATTACCGCGTGTTTTTTTTGGATTTGGTGCCGACAGGTAACTCGGGTCGCCACTAAAACGAATTGCTTTCATACCTAATTTAATTGCACCTTCGATATCGGTTTGCTCTATGTCTCCAATGTGAATAGCATATTGCGGTGAACAATCGAAACGATTTAATATTTTTAGATATGCTTCGGGATGCGGTTTGGCAACACCCGTTTCATCGCTAAAACTAAAATCCCCGAAAAAGTTCAATATTTCATTTTTTTGCATAACTAATTTCAGAATTTTACCCGGAGTGAAACCCGTGTCGGATATCAAACCAATCTTGTACTTTCGGGATAATACATCCAAAGCTTCACCTGCACCATCCATCAATTTTGGAGGGAAATCCAAGATGATTGTTTCGAACAATCGAACGATTTTGCTGATCGATTGCTCATCAAAAGTTAAACTCAAATAACTCCAAAAGAACTCTACGGTTTCGCGTGGCAAAGGGGTTCGCATATTCTTAATCCAATTTTCATTAAAATGAGCCCACGAAGCCGAAATAGCATCTTTGATTTGTTTTTCAGTAATTTCTATTCCTAAATCTGAAATTGTTTGATAGATAGATAGATTACGGTGTTTGTTTCTTTCCTGTGCATTCGAGGAATCAAAAAGTGTGTTCCAAAAATCAATTGTAATTACTTTCAAAGCCATTATTTCACCTTTTGCAATCGATTAACACCTTCGATGAGTGTTTTGTCTTGCTTGGCAAAGCAAACACGCAACATTGAGTTCCCCTCGAAAGATTTTGAGTAAAAGACTGATGGAGGAATGGTTGCCACACCATATTCTTTGATTAATTTAATTGCGGCGTCTCTATCGTTCCCAAATTCATTCGGTATATCAACCATAATAAAATAGCTACCCTTTGGACGATGTGGAATAAATTTTGTATTAAGCAAATTGTTGTAAACTAAATCCAATTTGGACTGATATAAACTCCTAAATTGGGGTATATATTCATCTAATTTCATAAATGCACGAGCCATTGCGTGCTGTCCTGGAGTGTTGACTGCAAAGGTTGTCCATTGGTGTATTCCGTGAATTGCTCTGATCCATTCGGGTTGTGCCAGTGCATAGCCAACTTTCCATCCAGTAAATCCAAATGTTTTTCCACACGATGAAATTGTTATTGTTCTTTCTTTCATACCTGGAATTGAAGCAAATGGAATATGAATCGCATCGTCATAGGTAAGAAATTCGTAAACCTCGTCGGAAATCACCAACAAATCGTGCTTTATTGCGATCGAAGCAATAAATTTTAATTCCTCAGCCGAATATACTTTTCCTGTTGGATTATGCGGATTGTTCAAAACGATTATTTTTGTTTTGAAGGATATTGCCTTTTCCAATTCATCATAGTCGAAATTAAAATCGGGCTTCTTTAGAGTTACAACCTTTGGAATGCCTCCCGCAAGCAATATATCAGAATAATATGAATCGTAGTAAGGTTCGAACAAAATTACTTGGTCTCCTGGATTGATAAAGGCTTGGAATGCATCGTAGAGGGCTTCGGTTGCACCCGCAGTAACTATTATTTCTTCTTCATTGTAGTTCAAACCATAATAATTTTTCTGATAATTCGCAATAGATTGCTTTAAAGAATGTATTCCGTAGGAAGGTGCATATTGGTTTTTACCTTCTTTCATAGCTTCGAATGCAAAATCGAAAATCCATTCGGGCCCGTTGAAATCGGGGAAACCTTGACCTAAATTAACTGCTTTATGTTCGAAAGCTAATTGTGAAATCACCGAAAAAATGGAAACAGGCATATTATCAAGTTTGTTAGCGACAAAATTTTTCATTATATTCATTCGTTTTATTACAAAATTAGAAACAAATATTTAAATTTTGATTATGGAACTAATTTCGTTCGTTTCGGGTCCGTTGGAAAATAATTCCTACCTTGCAATTAATCACAATCATTGTGTGCTATTTGATGCCCCAATGCAGTCATTCGAAAAAATCGATCAATATATCGAGAATAACCATTTAACTTTAGATGCAATTATTCTAACTCATACGCATTTCGACCATATAGTAGATTTATCCAGATTTCAGAATAAATATAATCCCGATATTTATGTTCATAAAGATGATGAATATAGAATACTCAATCCTAAGGACGAATTGCCAACTTGGATTAATTTAGATATTGAACCAGTCGTTCCCACAAATTATTTGAATGATGGCGATGTGATCCAGATTTCAAATATGTTTTTCAAAATTTTACATACTCCAGGACACACGCAAGGAGGGGTCTGCATCGAATTAATTGGGGATAGTAAGTTAATCACTGGAGATACTCTGTTTAATTTAGGTATTGGACGAACGGATTTCCCAGGTGGCAACTCTTTTCAACTTTTAAATTCGATCAAGGATAAGCTCTTGAGTTATGATGATGATTATGAGATATTCCCTGGTCATGGAGGTAAATCTACCATTGGAATAGAGAAAAGATACAATCCTTTTCTTAAGGGCTGAAATAAATAAAAACAATAAAAAATTTTTAAAATACAGAAAAGAAATTATTGGTATAAACTACTTTCACCTTCTAATTCTTCGCTTGAAGGTAAGCTAAACTTTAATTTTTCGTTCATCAATTCCTTCATAGCAATAAAATTGGGTTTGGGGATTATATCGAAATCCTTACTTATTTCGAATAATTCCTTTTGGGCTTCTTCGCTTTCTTCTAAGTTTGTTAAATAATCTTTTGCCCTAATAAGAAATTCACTCTTAATTTGGTCGTTTATTTGTCGGGCTCGCATACCCAATGCTACTATTGATTGATAAATAGAACCTTTTTGCGATTCTTTCATTCTTAATAATATCGGGTTGACAATATATTTTGCCATAATAATCCATTTGAGAATTACAAAATTACTAAAAAAAACGATACAATTGTTAAAATATTATTGAACTATTTTTATTAATTTGGAAGTTTATAAAACAGATAAATGAAAAAATTATATTATTCTATTGGAGAGGTTAGCAAAATCCTTAATGTAGAGCAACATATTTTGAGGTATTGGGAAAAAGAATTTACTTTGCTTAAAACCAAAAAGAATCGTGCGGGAAACCGAGTTTATTCTACCGAAGATTTGGAATTTTTGAAGTTAATTAAAGTTCTCTTGGAAGAAAAAAAATTATCGATTAGGCATATTAATCAACTTTTTGAAATTTATAAATCGAAAAGCGAGATTATTCGCAACAGCGATAATATCCTTAAAGGATTTCAGATGAATTCAAAAACGACGAAAGCACCAAAAACAAACGAAAAAGTATCCTCGATAATAGATATTGACGAAGAGAAAAAGAATAAAATTAAAGTGCTATTCGACGAAATAATGAATATATTAAATCAGGATTAATCACAAATATTGATTGTCCTGATTCGTTCTTATATTTTTTTGAAAATATTTGGTTTAAAAATGGCTGATAAAAAAGATTATCTAAACAAAGAAAGAATCGTACAACACATCGACATTAAAAGTTTCAACTCTATCGAATTAATAGAAATGATGGGTAAAACTGCGTTCCAAGCTCGCAACCTACATCGCGCATCTACAATTGCCAATATGATGGTTGCCGACAAAGAATGCGCAATAATTCTAACATTAGCGGGTTCACTCATTAGTGCGGGAATGAAATCGGCAATAGTTGATTTGATGAAGAATAATATGGTAGATGTTATCGTTTCTACAGGTGCTAACATAGTAGATCAAGACTTCTTAGAAGCTCTGGGTTATTTTCATTACCAAGGAACGCAATTTGTGGACGACAATGAACTCAGAGAATTGATGATTGACAGAATTTATGATACATACATTGACGAAGAAGATTTGCGTGCGTGCGATATGACTGTTGCCGAAATTGCAAACTCATTAGAACCCCGTGCTTACAGTTCTCGCGAATTTATCGAGGAAATGGGAAAATGGTTAGTCCAAAATAACTTAGGTGTTGGCTCTATCATTAGAACTGCTTACGAAAAAGGTATACCTATCTTCGTTCCTGCTTTTTCGGATTGTAGCGCTGGTTTTGGCTTGGTTCACCATCAATTTAACAGAAAAGGCGACGTTGTTTCTATTGACTCCGCAAAGGATTTTTTGGAAATTACAAAAATAAAAATAGAAAATAAAACAACTGGGATTTTAATGTTAGGTGGCGGTGTACCTAAGAATTTCACTCAAGACATCGTCGTAGCCGCCGAAGTGTTAGGAATTGATGCAGATATGCACAAGTATGCTGTTCAAATAACTGTTGCCGACGAACGCGATGGTGGTCTTTCTGGCTCAACCTTGAAGGAAGCGAGTTCTTGGGGTAAGGTCGAAACAACATACGAGCAAATGGTATTTAGCGAAGTAACAATAGCGTTTCCGTTGTTAGCATCTTATATATACCATAAAAATGAATGGAAAAATCGTCCCGAAAGAAGATTTAATGAATTATTGGACAAATAGTTTTAAAAATAAAAGAGTTAAAAATGAGCGAGTATCTAAACGAAACTTTAAAAGTTATCCATAATCGAAAAAGTGTTCGCGGGTTTACCAATCAAAAAGTTACTAAAGAACAACTTCTGGAACTTGTAAAAGCTGGAATGGCGGCACCATCTGCAATGAATTGCCAACCTTGGGAATTTATTGTTATCCAAGACGAAAAAGTATTAAAAGGTTTTTCGGAATCTTTGCAATTTGGTAAAATGCTCGATTATGCCGCCGCCGCAATTGTGGTTTGCACCAATCAAGAAAAAGCCAGCGAAAAGCACTACGACTATGCAATCATCGACGCTACTCTTGCAAGCGAAAATATATTGTTAGCTGCCGAATCAATGGGATTAGGTGGTGCTTGGGTTGCTATCCATCCCAAGAACATTGTAGTTAATTTTATGAAGGAGGAACTTGGTATCCCCGAAAGTATTATTCCATTGAACATTATTCCAATTGGCTATCCGACTGGAGTGGACAAACCTAAGAATAAATACAATCCCGACGCAATTCACTGGGAAAAATGGTAAATTGCCTCTTAGTAAATTGCTCCTAAATTTATATTATTTTCAAATCCCAAACATAAAAAAAGGCTGAAACTAAAAATTCAGCCTTTTTCTTGTTAAATATCTATTTTAAAATTAATTGCCGTTTAATGATGCATAAAGTTCAGTTAATCTTCGTCGCAGATGAAGAACAGCATATCGTTTACGGGCAAGTAATGTGTTAATATTCACGCCTGTTTCCTCAGCCATTTCCCTAAAAGATACGCCTTCCAATTCGTTTTTGATAAAAACTTCTCTTTGTTCCAAAGGTAATTCTTGAAGAGATTCTTGGACAAAATCCCAAATCGTTTTTCTCATTAAATCATTGTCGGGAGTATTATAAAGGTCGCTCACAAAATTTTCGAACATTTCCAAACCTTCATCGGCTTGTTCGGAGGTTTGAATTTCTGAAAAAGTTTCCGCTCTTTTTTTGCGGTATGAATCAATAATTCTATTACGAACAGCTGTAAATATCCAAGAGGAAACATTTTCGATTGGTTTTTGAATATTTTCGGATGCCGCCAATACGTTAGCAAAAACATCTTGCAAAATATCCTCAGCCTCTTCTTGTGTTCTTACTCTTTGGCGGATAAATCCTAAGAATTTTTTTCTTTCGGTCTTAAAAAGATTCTCGATTTGCATTACTAATTCCATATTACCCCCATTGGTTTTGTCTTTAACAAATAACTTCTTGCTCGCCGTAGCGTTAACCACTGGAGAGTTTGGAAGTGTTTCTGTTAAATTATTTAAGTTTTTATCCATTTTATTATATTTTTAGAATATAGTAGAAGTTTATTTTTATATTTCCTCCTGTTTTTCTACAAAAAACAAAATTATGTATATTTTACTAATAGACAATGAAAATCAAAAAAAGTTACAAAATATTCTATTTTTCTTTGCCATTAGTTTGCCATTTTGTCAATAAACTTCTTCAATACATAATTAGAAATAATTATGCCATTTTTATTATCGACAAAACAAAATCGATGTTTTTATACAACTGTTCTACATCTCCATTATTTTCGATAACAAAGTCTGCCATATTTTTTTTCATTGTTGTGGAAATTTGTTGACTATTACGTCTACGAATTTCCTCACTCGAAAGTTTCAATCTCTCAGAAGTCCTTTCGATACGAACTTCTTCGTCAGCATCAATAACAATTACATAATCAAAACCATCCTCTAATCCAGCTTCGTAAATCAAAGCACTTTCCACAAAAACCAATTCGCTACCTTCCTCAAGAAAGACTTCAATCTCTTTCATCATCAAATCGATAGTAGGAGGATGAACAATTCGATTGAGTTTTGTCAATTTTTCATTATTTTGTGCATTTATGTCAAAAACAATATTAGAAAGCTTTGCACTATTCAATTCTCCACTATCCAAGTAAACATCATTTCCGAATGCTCTTTTAATTTCATTAATCACATTTTCATCAGAATTCATAACCTTTTTAGCCAACATATCCGTGTAAATCACGGGGTAACCAAGTGATTCAATATATTTGGCTGCACTGGTTTTACCCGAGCCAATTCCACCCGTAATACCAATAATAAGAAAATCTTTTTCGTCCAAATTATCAACCAAACAAAAAACAAAATTACAAAAAAATATATCAAAATTTTGCTAATCTAATATTAATTCGTAATTTTGTATTCTATATTTTTACAATTGGTCCTATAGACTAATGGTTAGGTCACCAGCCTTTCACGCTGGCAGTAGGGGTTCGAATCCCCTTAGGATCACCACTTCTATCTAACAAACAACTAATATTAATAGATTTACAAATATCTTCGAATTCCTTTATTGTTTTTGTTGTATTCTTCGGATTCGTTTGGATTAATTTTTTGGATAAGTTTGATAAGTTCGGCTTTGAAAACATTAATATCCGCTCTGTTCACAGGCAAATTAAAATAAAGGCCCTGCTGCTCGCCCTGGTCGCCATGCTCTGGCAGCGCGGGCGGGCCCAGGCAGAACGGGCCACGCTCGCGGCGCG
>CALKJQ010000049.1 GCA_937995785.1 Candidatus Kapaibacterium sp. | reverse complement strand
GCCACCAACACCTCCATTGGCACCACCAGATCCAGAAATTCCACTTATTACCAAAGTCCCCTTCCTTGCGGCAGATATCGATGCAATTGAAATTGATTCCAACAATAGAGAAAATAAAAATTTCACTATTAAAGTTGAAGATTTCGTATCATATAATATGAGGCCACTTCTTGCATATATTTTCTTCGAAGAAAATAGTGCAGAAATTCCTTCTCGGTATGTCCAATTCGATAGAAGAATTGCAGATAATTTCACAACTGATCAATTGGGCAATCTTAATGCTCTCGAAACTTATTATTATGTTTTGAATATAATTGGAAAAAGGTTAAAGGATATACCTTCGGCAAATATTACTTTAACGGGCACAAACTCTGATATAGGTTTAGAAAAAAACAACAAACAACTCTCAGAAAATAGAGCTCGAGCAGTAGCAAATTATTTGATTAACACTTGGCAAATAGATCCCAATAGAATTAAAATAAACTCTCGTAATCTGCCCAAAGATAACTCCAAAATCGATGATCCATTGGGTATGCAAGAAAATCGAAGAGTAGAAATAATTCCCGATGACCCTTCAATTATTGAACCAGTTTTTACGGTTGATACTATGCGAGTTATCTCGTCCAGTGAATTAAGGTTTATACCCAAGGTTATTTCCGAAGCGGGCATCTCAAAGTATTCTTTTGTTTTGAAACACAAAGATAAAGAACTTCTGAAAATTGAAGATAGTGGTAAAATCCCTTCAAATTTTTCTTGGAAAATCACAAATAGAAATTTTCCAAAAGATGAATCCGATTTTGCTTATTCTTTATTTGTTGCTGATTCGGTTGGTCAAACTTTGTCCTCACCCTTAAAAAAAATACCAATCTCTCGTAAAAGTATTGATATGAAAAGAAGAACAGGCCAATCCGACAAAGAATTCGAATATTACTCTTTAATTTTATTCGATTATGGTAAATCAGATTTAGGTTCAGAACATCGAAAAGTAGTAGATTTTATCAAACAAAGAATAAGTCAAGACTCTAAAGTATTTATTTTTGGATTTACAGATAGTATGGGCGAAGAAGAAATTAATCGTAAAATTTCGGATAAAAGGGCTTTATCGGTTCTTAGAAGGTTAAATATCGATACTAATGTAAAAGTGGAAGGTAAGGGAGAGTCGGAACTTTTGTATGACAATGGCACTCCCGAAGGTCGTTTTTATTGCAGAACAGTTACAATAAATATCGAAACCCCTGTAAAGCCCTATTAATCTATATTTTTTTGAGTAAATAATTCTAAAGTATCTATATTTAGACCACAGAGGTTACCCATGGCAAATCTGTCTTTGTAAACACAACCTCCATCGAGAAAAATAACATTTGTATCTATCGAGCTTTTTATCCTTTCTAAAGGTGTGGGCGTATGCCCTACGATCAATCTCCTGCCTCCTAAAACTGTAAGATCTACATCATAATTTCTACTCCAAATCATATCATCATAATTGGTCATTGGAAATGTGGAATTTGTGTTGATAGAAGCATGAACAAGAATGAACTTTTCTAACTTAAAAAAATAATCTAAACTTTCAAAAAAATCCTTGTATTTACTATCAAGTTGGTCATAATGCTTAATCTTAAAGCTATCGAGCGTGGTCTTGCCATGGTATTCAATCCATAAATCGTACATATTATTTTCATTAATCATCATATATTCATGGTTACCCATTAAAAATCGAAAATCCCAACCTTTGGATTTGTAGTCCAAAAAAAAATCAATTGTATCTTTAATTCTTGGACCACGATCAATATAATCACCTAAAAAATATATAGTATCATATTTTTTAATTTTAATTATGTCGAAAAGTAATGATTTTAGAGTTTTCAAACAACCATGAATATCACCAATGGCATATCTACTCATCAAATACCTATTAAGTAATTAACAAAAAATTGGTAAAAAATTGATAATTTGCATTTCACCAACTGCAAATTTATGGAAAAAGCACCAAAAATAGCCGCTATCGACCTGGGAACTAATTCATTTCATATGGCAATTGCTTCAATCAATTCCAATGGAGTTATAAAAATATTATCCCGTGAAAAGGAAATGGTGAGGTTGGGTTCTTCGGGCAAAGATATGAAATATCTCCAAGAGGAGGCTATTGATAGAGGAATAGAAACACTTTACCGATTCTCCAAAATTGCCGAAAGTGAAAATGCAATGATTAGAGCATGTGCCACAAGTGCTTTGAGAGAGGCAATTAATAGAGATGCATTCATTCGCAGAGTTCGCAACGATTTGGACATTAATGTGGAAATTATTTCGGGTGCGGAAGAAGGAAGATTGATTTACTTGGGAGTAATTCATGCATTACCTTTAAATGGAAAAAAAACACTCGTAATCGATATAGGAGGAGGAAGCACCGAAACAATAATCGGTCTTGATGGCAAAACGGATTATATTCATAGTGAAAAGATCGGAGCAATAAGATTGACCAAACTTTTTTGCGATTCGGGAATATTTACAAAAGAACTTATTAATGAAATAAAAGAATACATTCGTGGCGAATGGGCTGTAGTTCTCGATAGTATTAATTCGATTGGATTCGATAAAGTGGTTGGAACATCTGGGACAATACTAACTTTGGCTAATATGGTGCTTGCCTCCAAGCAACAAACAATTCCGGAACAATTAAATGGACTTAGGATCGAATCAAATGATATTCTGAATGTTATCAAGAATCTTATCAAAAAGAAAAACGTTCGTGAAATAGCAAGAATGCCTGGTACCGACCCTAAACGAGCAGATATTTTGTTGGCTGGCTCGCTAATATTAGAAACTGCAATTAAAGTATTAAACATTAAGGAAATTCTCATTTCGCCTTATGCCTTACGCGAAGGTATAGTTTATGATACATTCGAAAAAATCAAGGTTCGTTCCGAAAAATCTTATCTTATTAATCTAAGATTAGAAACAGTGAAGGAATTGGCTCGAAAGTATAACATTGATCTGGAACATAGCCGCAATATCAAAAATGTTGCTTTAAAGTTATTTGATACCACACAAGATATTCATAAATTGCAAAACTACGAAAGGGAATTACTTGAATACTCTGCATATTTGCATGATGTTGGTTATTGGATTTCCCACGACCAACATCATAAAAATAGTTATTATATCATTACTCATAGCGATTTGCCGGGATTTACTAATGACGAAGCCGAAATCATTGGTCTTGTTGCCCGATATCATCGAAAGAGCCATCCCAAAAAGAAGCACCAAGAATTTTCTTTATTGAGCCCCGACAAACAACACATAGTAAAAGTATTGGCTGGTATTCTTAGAATTGCAGAAGGTATCGACCGCCGCCAAAAGGGATTTGTGGAGGATATAATAATTCAAAAGGAAACTGTTAATGAAACTAATATCTTTAATATCAAGCAGCTACCAAAAAATATCAATCAAAGTATTGATATTGAGATATGGGGTGCGGTTCGTCGAAAAATGCTTCTTGAAGAAACTTTAAATATTAAAATAAACATTTTTTAAATGGAGATAAAAATGTATAAAATTGTTATGATTCGTCACGGCGAAAGCCTTTGGAACAAAGAAAATCGTTTTACAGGCTGGACAGATGTGGATTTGTCTCCCAAAGGTATAGAGGAGGCAAAGAAAGCAGGTGAAACTCTGAAAGTTGAAGGCTTTTCCTTTGATATTGCCTATACTTCAGTATTAACTCGTGCTATTCGAACATTGGATTTGATTTTGGATGAAATGAATCTCAAATGGATTCCTATTATCAAAACTTGGAGGTTGAACGAACGACATTATGGTGCTTTTCAGGGAATGAATAAGTCCGAAATGGCTGCAAAGATTGGCGAGGAACAAGTATTGATATTCCGACGCAGTTATGATGTTCCCCCGCCCCCACTCAATGAAAATGATGAAAGATATCCGGGAAATGATCCGAGATATAAGAATTTAGATAAAAGAATTTTGCCATTTACCGAATGCCTTAAAGACACAGTCGAACGCGTTATTCCATTTTGGAATGACTCGATTGTAAAGTCTATCAAAGATGGAAAAAAGGTTTTAATTGCTGCTCACGGGAATAGTTTAAGAGCAATGGTAAAGTATCTGGACAATATATCAAATGAGGAAATTGTTAAGTTAAATATTCCAACGGGTATCCCATTAATTTATGAATTGAACGAAGATTTAATTCCTATTAAAAATTACTATTTGGGCGATCCTGCTGAAATTGAAAAAGCTATGCACTCGGTGGCAAATCAAGGTAAAGCCAAATAGACTTTGTCTAAAAAATAGAGGTATCTACCATCAGTTTTTGTGATTGATAAAGAATAATTTGTATATTTTATTAGAAAAGGATTGTTAATGAAAATGTAGGTATTTATTTAAAACATTAAATAAATCATTTTTACTCGTTGGTTTATTGATGAATTCATCAAAAACTTTCCTATCTATTCTATTCTTGACAATTTCCTCTGTATATGCTGATTGAGCAATGATTGGTATATTTGGCACTAATTTTTTGATAAGTCCACCAGCTACAAATCCATCGATCTCGGGCATTTTAATATCCATAAGTATTAAATCAATTTTCTGACCTGTTTTAATAATTTCAATTGCCTCCAAACCATTATTGGCAA
>CALKJQ010000048.1 GCA_937995785.1 Candidatus Kapaibacterium sp. | reverse complement strand
AAACCATCACCAGATTTTCTTAAAAAAGTAAACAATACAGAAATTAGTAACGATTAGTAAGAATAACGGGAGATATTAAATGCCTTGCGGAAGAAAAAGAAAACGCCATAAGATGGCAACTCACAAGAGAAAAAAGAGACTGCGAAAGAACAGACATAAGAAGAGAAAGTAGTATTTAGTAGGATTAATTTCCTCTGTTATGAATTTCGATCTTCTTGGAACAGAACAAAGAGTAAGTAAGATCAGGTCGGTGCTCGAAAAACGCCAACCTGATTTTTCTTTGGTTTTGGAAAACGTCCACGACCCACACAACCTTTCTGCTGTTCTTCGGAGTTGTGATGCTGTTGGAGTGTTCGAGGTTTGTTTGCTCTACCACTCGGGTCAGGCAATGCCCGGATTAGCGGATTCCAGTAGTGCTTCGGCTCGCAAATGGCTAAAATTCAAGCAATTTACCAATGTGGCTGATTGTTTTGATTATCTTCGTCAATCAGGAAAAAAAGTTTATACAACTCATATGGGAAAGGATTCATTCGATTTGTACGAAATGGATTTAACCGAACCAATTGCATTGGTTTTTGGCAACGAGCATTCGGGAGTGTCGGACGATGCATACAATTTAGCCGACGGAAATTTCCTAATACCTCAGGTGGGGATGGTGCAAAGCTTAAATATCTCGGTTGCCGCAGCTATTAGTGTTTACGAAGTTTTTCGCCAAAAAAGGTTAGCCAACCATTACATCTCACCAAAATTGCCTGACGATACTTTCAATTCAATGCTTAAAGAGTGGTTGTTAAAATAATTATGGTCGCTTTAATGCCTCAAGCATAAGTTCTTCGACTCTTACGGGATATTTTAGATTATTGTTTATCACGTAGCGAAGCGTGTCGATAAAGTTATAATATGGAACGCCATTTCGGAGATAAACAATTTCGGGTAAATTATTTAACTTGCATAAATTGGAATATGGGTTTGGATTGGAACGCGAGCTCATCGCAAACATTTCCCAATGTTTCCGAGATAATTTCTTATCTTTTTCCAAATCGAGTAGAATTTTAGCTACCTGAGCAAATTCTTTTTTCTCGTCGGGGCACGAACAAGCCGCACGAGCAAATATCACAAATTTGTCGCGACTGCTGTCGATCAATGCTTGGATTTGAGAATAAACTGCAGCATCTTGCTTGTAAGTTGCCAACACTTCGTTCACCCAAGTATAGCCGGGCGTGCTTAGCATTTCATCTATCGTCATTGAAACGGCATCGGGTTCCACAACATTCTCGTTACACGAAAATGAGAATAAAATAATAAAAACTAATAATGTATTTAGAAGAAATTTCATTTCGAACTCCGAAAAATATGATACAAAATTAAGAAATTGCGTTAAATAAATAATTTAAGACTATTTTACAAATAAAATTATTTCAATATGTATTTTTCTGCAGCTTGATAAACAGCATGACCTTGTTCGGGCACAGTTACAATGGCAACTATTCTAATCCATTTAGGTCGCCAATCGGCATTTGCTGGTATTTGTTTGCTAAATGATTTGGTGAATTCTTCATCTTTTTTTATTGCTTCGGTGTTTAGTGCAACCCCAAATGTGGGCGTAAGTGCATCGCGTACGATATTATTATGGACGAAATCGTACACATCGGGTGGACTTAATCGGTAATCTGTTTGATATTGAACAATTGAATCCTCAACAACATATAAAGCAATGTTAAAAAAGTTATTATTGTTTTCCAAAAATTTAACTTTCACATCGCAACCTATTGTTTTGTTGGTTTCATTGTATTTGGGCGACAAATCAATTTTGGCGATTGCTGGGGTTTTGAGCCTTTCGGTAACAGCCGATTGCCAATCACTTTCGGGCAAAATGAGATTATTGCTATATTTCACTCTATCAACCAAACCATTAGGCGTTCCCACTCCCCATCCAATATTGAAATAATTCTCCAAATCCTTCATCGTTTGGGATATGAAATTATATTTATGCTGAGGTGTGGGCATAGCCAATACTCCCGCATGTATCGATAGCAAAACTACGTTATTCGGGTATAGTTCCTTAATATGATGGGCTATCTCGCCGGCGGCGGGACAATTGCCACAGCGAAACCCCGTGTATTCCTCCAACAAAACAACTTTGGCAACTGTATCGATAGTAACATTTGGTTTCTCTTCGTATGGAGGTTCAATCACATCACACGCAACCATTATGATGATTGTGGGTATGATTATTAATAAGAATTTTAATAAGAATTTCAACATATTCGTTCGAATTTTTTTTGAATTACAAATTTACTAATATTATTTCTTAAATTTGGTTTAATTTTTGCATACTAAATAAAAAATTAGAGAAAAATGTATAATATTATAATATTCTTATTGTCATTTTTGTTGTATAGTTGTGCTGTATCATCTCCTTCGGCAATGAAATCTGCGAAGAAACCTACACCAATCAAAAGCAATATCGATACTATTGCAACAGAATCCAAAGGTAAAAAACCAATAACAAAGCCAACTTCCAAGCCTTCGGACAATAAAACAAAAAAAGAAGAAAAGAATCAACAAGCTACCCCCCAAAAGCCAAAAGTTCGATTCGAAGATACCACCAAAATCGAAATGGAACCTATTTATGCTTTGAAACAAAATCAAGCCGAATCGGTAAAGAAGACAATAAATCCCATCGAAAAAGAAATAGAAACCGCCAACAAATTATTAGAAAATGGTCAATTCGACAAAGCTATTGAACATTTCACCATACTTGCTGGAACTCTTCCGTCGGGCGATTCGCTTTATTACGAAGCAAAATTTGGCGAAATCGAATGCTTGATTGCCAAAAACAATATAGTTCAAGCAAAATCTCTTTTGCAAAATTTATTAAAAGACAAAAAAATTAATTCGGAAACTGAAGAAAAAACTCTCGTTCGCTTAGGACAAATTGAATGTATCCAAACCAATCAAGCTAATGCCGATATTTATTTTAATCAACTTAGAACTAAATATCCCCGCTCGATTTACCTAAAAGTTGCAAATTGTAATTTTTTGAAAAAGAAATAAACCGCCTATTTAAATTTAGGATATTTCAATTTTATTACATCAATAATCCATTTAATATTTTTCCATAACAGTGCGAGAGGGCTATGGAAAAGTAATAAATCCAAAGCCATAAAAGTACTTGCGTTTGAAAATTGCATATTGTTCAATAATCAGATGGACTTTTATATGTTTCTTTCGATTATGGCTTTATGGATAATTCGGCGCAATGTGTTGTTTCTTTCCTCATCGGGCAAACCAGCAATAAAGGTATTCAAATTTTTATCGCGTTCTGCTTTGAGCATCTCGTAAGTTTTCAGAATAACTCGTTCGGGAAATCCTTCATCGGCAACATACAGCGATTTATCGGCAAGCAACGCATCGGCAGAGGATTCGCAACTATCGGAAATTTCTGGCAGATTACTATATTCGGGATTGTCGTGAATATTACCCGAAACGTGATGTTTGTTAGCAAGCGATATCGCATAATCCTGGTTATCAAATGCCCAAGTTGCTGCTTTGGTAATTCCTGCTAATAGTAAATGAATATTGGCGCTACCATCGGGGGTGCGGATTTCCACAGTTTGGCGGCCATCTTGGCAACAATGCGTTACATCTCCTTTTGGATTGATTTTGTCCGACAATTTGCCAACATTAGTCCATGCCAATGGAACGCGAATCATTGCCGAGCGGTTCATTTCGCTCCAACAAACCTTTGTGGGTGCTTCTTGGTGTGGAACTAATCGCAAGTACGAACCAGCCACTAAGTTCCCGAACGCTGTTAAACTTGGAGCATATTTTACCAAGCCACCAATTAGGGTTAAAGCCTCGTTCGAAAGTTTACAATTGTCGTCCAACATAGAATTGCTTCCATTCTTTTTTAAAGCAAGGTGGAAATGCAATCCATTGCCGGCGTGTCCAATTTCGAGTTTGGGATAGAAAGTCGCCAAAGCATTATGCCGGAAAGCGATGTTGCGAATTATCCACATTGCCAAAACAGACATATCTGCTGCTTCGTCAATCGGGGCTAATTGGAATTCAACTTCGACTTGTTCGGCATTTTTTCCGCTAAATTGCGGAAAATCACTTGTTAAATTTTCGATAGCACCCACTTCGAAATGGGCATACTTTACATTGCCCATTGTTACAGCAATATTTCTTAGAATTTCGTCCAAAATATCAGCACTTTTAACAAATGGAGAGCTGGCATGGTAACCGTTTTGTGCCTGGAGTTTATAAATTTCGGATTTAGGTTCTTGAATTAAATAAAATTCTAATTCGCTCAATGCATAAAGTTCATATCCAGTCTTGGATTGCAACTCTTTCGAGAGTTTTAGTAAAAGGTTATCGGGAGCAAAGTTTGCTAATTCGCCATCTTTGTCGAAAAATCTACATATAAAATCCAAACTTTTGGAATCGAACGGATTCAAGAAGGCAGAGCGATAGGAGGGAACAACGTATAAATCGGATTTTCCCGTATCCACCACCCCTTTGAACAATGATGAGCCATCTACCCTTTCTCCATCAGTCAGTATATGCACTGCTTGGTCGTAATCTGTGATAGGAATTCTCAAATCTTTAATTTTCCCGTCCCAGCCAGTGTAATGGAAAGTTATTCTTTCAATACCTTTTTCCAGAATTACTTTTAATAAATCATCTGTGTTCCAATCGTACTTTGATTTTCTGGTAATCACTTCGATTGGGTTGGATAATGCGAAATTAATTTTATTTGTCATAAGTTAATTTATAATTTATTTATAATAACAAAATTACAAAAATATTGATGAATAACATTATTTTAAAATAACTTATAATTGCAAATATTAATAATATTTAATTTTAATTTGAATATTTATGTTTCTGTCCACCTAAACAAATAAAATCGTCCCTTTCAGATATTTTAATTGATATTTTCGTAATTTTGTAATTTATACAATTTTTATAATACTTACACTTACAATTTTCGCAAATGGAAAAACAAAGAACTCTTAAAAAATCAATAAATTTAACCGGAATTGGTTTACACACAGGTAATCATTCAACAATAACATTCCATCCAGCCACTCCAAATTTCGGATATCGTTTTATTCGTAGCGATGTCCCCGAAAAAATCGAAATACCAGCTTTAGTAGATTATGTTGTGGATTTATCGCGTGGCACCACCTTAGGAATAGGGGACGTTAAAGTTCATACGGTCGAACACGTTTTGGCGGCATTGGCCGGGCTCAAAATCGATAATTGCTTGATAGAACTATCGGCAAACGAACCTCCCGTTTTCGATGGTAGTTCCAAAAAATATGTCGAGGCTTTGCTCGAAGCTGGGATTGAAGAGCAAGACGCAGAACGTGAATATTTCTACATCGACGAAACAATTGATTACAAAAACGAAGAAAAATTTGTCGAAATCGTAGCCTTGCCATTGAATGACTATCGAATTACAGTTATGATTGACTACTTCAACCCTGCTTTGGGCAGTCAGCACACCGGTTTATTCGATATGGAAAAGGAATTTATCGATGAATTTGCTCCTGCACGCACTTTTTGCTTTTTGAACGAAGTAGAGATGCTCCATCAAGCAGGCTTGATAAAAGGTGGAAACGTCGACTCAGCATTGGTAATAGTGGACAAAGAAGTTAATTCAGCCGACCTTGATAACATTGCTAGAATGTTAAATCTAACAGAAACTCCATTCGTAGGTCAAAATGGTTATCTAAACAATAAACAACTTCGCTTCAAAAATGAACCTGCACGCCATAAATTATTGGATATGATAGGCGACCTTACTTTAATAGGCGTACCTATTAAAGCCCAGATATTAGCCGCACGCCCAGGGCATGCCGCAAATTATGAATTTAGCAAACTCGTCAGAAAATCCTACTTAGAAAAGAAAAAATTAAATAAAATAAAACCAAACCGCAAAAGCCAAACATCACTCAACATTGATTCTATTTTGGATATTTTGCCCCACAGATATCCATTTTTATTGGTCGATAAAGTGATCGAATATGATAAAAATGATGACAGAATTATCGCGTTGAAAAATGTTACGATGAACGAGGAGTTTTTCTTGGGTCATTTTCCGGGAAAACCAGTAATGCCCGGAGTGTTGATTTTAGAAGCTTTGGCTCAAACGGGTGGTATTCTTATTTTTCATAAATTAGAAAATCCAAAAAAGAAATTAGCTTATTTTTCATCGATAAATAATGCTAAGTTCCGTAAACCAGTGGTTCCGGGCGACCAACTCGTGTTGGATTTAAAATTAATAAAATCAAAGTTTGGAATATATTATTTTAATGCAACCGCTTGGGTAGACCAACAAGTTGTAGCCGAAGCTGAATTACAAGCCGCTGTAGTTGATAGATGAGGTTATTATGAATGAAGTTTTAATCCACCAAACAGCAATAGTCTCCCCAAAAGCCCAATTAGGTGTGGGTGTAAAAATTGGTCCTTACACAATTATTAATGATAATGTTCAAATTGGTGATAATACCGAAATTGGTCCTTTTTGTTATATCGACAATGGCTCGACTATTGGCTCGGAAAATAAATTGTTTTCTAACGTTATAATTGGAACAGAACCACAAGATTTGAAATACCAAGGAGAGCAAACTTTCGTTATAATTGGAAATAATAATAAAATCCGAGAATTTACCACAATCAACAGAGCAACAGCCAGCACCTATTACACCCGACTTGGCGATAATAATTTAATTATGGAGTATTGCCATATCGCTCACGATTGCAAAGTGGGCAACAACGTAATTTTTTCGAACAATGCCCAAATTGCCGGACATGTTACTATCGAAGATTGGGTTATTCTAAGTGGATTTGCAACTGTTATCCAATTTTTATCTGTTGGTAAGCATTCGTTTATTGGAGCTGCTGCCAAAATGTCGAAAGATGTTCCTCCTTATGCCATTGTTGCGGGTGCAGATCCAACATTCGAAGGTATAAACATTGTTGGACTTAAACGGCGTGGTTTCTCGAACGAGACTATATCCGAAATCAGCAATTTCTACAAACAAATCTTCAAAGGTGGATTGAACATTTCTGATGCATTAGCCAAATATGAAGCAGAAAACCCAGTTATCAATAATACTATTCAAGAAATTATTGATTTTATTAAAAATTCCAAAAAAGGCGTATATTGCCGATAGACAAAATCTAATCGAAAATCTTTGCATTATTTATCTGCTTAAATATTTAATTTTTTGTATATTGCTTCGGGTAACAATTTAATTACCATATTAAGTAATTTATATATTGCTGGAATTATCAAAACAGGCTTGTTTTTCTTGTAGGCTTTGAATATTTTTTCTGCAACATCTCGAGCATTACCCTCAAAAATCGGTGGAACATTTAGATGCGAAGTCATTTTTGTTCGTATAAAGCCTGGTTTGACCGTTAATACATTAACTTCAGTATCAAAGAGTCGCTGACGCAATCCCGAAAGGTATTGCGTTAATGCCGCTTTTGCCGAGCCATAAAAATAGTTCGCTTTACGACCACGTTCGCCTGCAATCGAACTTATCCCAATAATTGTCCCTAAATTTGATTTTTCCAATAAATTAGCAAAATGGTTGAGCAAAGGAATTTGATTTGTGTAATTTATATCGATAATTTTTTTTGCCTCTTCCCAATCTGTTTCGGCTAATTTTTGATTACCCAAATAACCAATTGCAAATACAACGACATCGGGAATATGTTTATAATTATTCATAAATTGATTCACTGAAATCAGATTTTCGATGTCTAATTGATAATTTATTACTTCGGTTTTGTATCGAATCGCCAAATCGTTTGCAATTCTATCTAATTCATCTATTCGACGAGCCGCTAAATCTAATGAATAACCATTATTTGCAAATATATAAATCAATTCCTTAGCAATATCGCTCGTAGCACCAATTATCAAACATCTTTTTGAATTCATACTCCCACTCCCAGCCTTTTTGATTGTAATGATTGAAATTTGTTGTTTGGATCGTATTTCGATTTAATTTCGATAAAATCCTCGATCTTTGTATAAGTTTTCCAGAACATTTCTTCGCTCATTCGTGCATCTTTGGTTAAATACAACCGCCCACCATTGTCGATAATTATTTCATCAATTTTTTTGGCAAGTTCCAACGTTGCATTGGACAAGGGTATATCCATAGCAA
Organism: Candidatus Kapaibacterium sp.; assembly: GCA_937995785.1. GTDB lineage: Bacteria > Bacteroidota > Ignavibacteria > Kapaibacteriales > UBA2268 > GWF2-33-9. Next base: position 32,143 of record CALKJQ010000048.1, on the reverse strand, counting down.
GAGTATAGCCTTCCATTGGGAACGACAAGAGAAAATCGTTCGATTTTCCCATTAGTTTTAGCACAGTTAGGAATGAACTTATACCAAATTGGTGCATAGTTTTCAATACTTTGGTTATTGTTTGGTAGGAAAATTCCTTTGGAACAACAAATTGATACTGGATAAAGCCATTTTTGCCATATCCACGGTTCCAATTATTCAATACATCAAGTGGATAGAAAAATTCATCGAAAGCCACTTGTTTACGACCTGAGTTATTAACCCTATAATAAAGATTATTTAGTAAACTAACGCTGAGTTTATTCAATGTTTTATTTGGAAAATAGAAAGGAATATTCAATTTTGGCTCGGATAGAATTAATTCCTGATTTTCGTTAATTTCTTTTCCGACAAAAAGCACACCTCGCCCAAATTTATCGGAAGTAGAATTGGTGTCCAACCAACTAACCGAATATTCAGCATCTTTGTTTTGTTCGAATAAATCGAACAAATTTTTCAAGTCATTAGCACGAAACGTAATTTGCTCAATTGAAGTTGATTTTAATGGCACTAATCTGATTGTAGCATCCAAAATCATGCCCGTTAAACCCATTCCGCCGATGGTCGCTCTAAATAAGTCGATTTCTTCGGTATGGGAACAATTATGAATTGTGCCATCAGCAGATATAATCCTGATGGATTGCACCCATGAACCAAACGAGCCGCTACGGTGGTGGTTTTTACCGTGTATATCCGAGGCAATAGCCCCGCCAATAGTGATGAATTTCGTTCCTGGCGTTACGGGAAGGGTTAGATTATAACGACTAAGAAAATTAATCAATTCCATAAACGAAACGCCCGATTCACATGTAATTGTTTTATTGCTTTGGTCGAAGTTCAATATTTTATTCAAGGACAATGCCGATAAGGTCGCACTATTCAAAGCAGAATCGCCATAACTCCGTAATAAACCAGTTGGAATAATCTCTGAACTATTACTGATAGCACTTTGAACTTGATTGATTGACCAATGCCTATAAACCTTTGAATGAATTCTTGGGAAATTCCCCCAACCCGAAATATACATAGACAACAAAAAAAGCAAAATTAAACAATTTATCTATTGATAAAATATCATTTATACAAATATATATAATTATCACCTAATATTAAATTAATTATTATTCATTTTTTGCTGTTTATTTTATTGAAAATTAACAATTAATTGGAAATATAATCTTAATTTTGTATTAACATTTTTTACACAAAAAGAAAAAGACAAAAATATCAGGTTAGATTATGGCAAACATACTGCTTGAATACGAAACATTAAAAAGAGAACTCGATTTTGCTTCAACCGATGCCGACAGAACGGGAAAGATAATAATCCAAGTTGGTTCGGCAACTTGCGAAAAAGCCGCAGGCTCCGACATCGCTCGAGACGAATTTCAAAAGTTGATAAGGGCATCAGGTCGAAACGATATCGTAGTTAAACAAACGGGTTGCACGGGGCGATGCTCCCAAGAACCAATTGTTAGCGTTTTTATTCCCAATCAAATTCCGGTGAAATATAGCAAAGTTACAACCGAGAAAGTTAATGAGATATTCAATGAACATATTCTTAAAGGAGCACCGGTTACTAAGTTTATGTTGGACAAACACACAAATCTACTTTGTAAATGGGTAGTAACTATATTCGGTAGCAAACATAGCTCCACTGAGTTTTATGAACGTTGGGGTAAAAAAATAAATTCGATACTCGAAGAATACGGAATTTACTACGATGTTCGTGTTTTATATGGAGGCGAAATTGAGATACGTCATCGAAGTGCATCAGAATTCGATGGAATATTGATGGTTTTCCCCGAGAACATTCTATATGGCTTTTCGACAGAGGAAGATTTACGAACAATTATCAAGGGACAATTTATCGACAATGTGTTGGTGAAGGAAAACCACGTTTTTGCACGCGACTTGGTTGAAAAATACATAAAATTCTACGGTGATTTATCATTTTTTAATAAACAAAACAGAATTACACTCAGAAATTGTGGAATAATAGACCCCGAAAGTTTGGTGGACTACATTCATGCCCAAGGTTACGAAGCATTGGCACACGTATTGTTCAAAGGCAATCCCGAATGGGTGATAGACGAAATTATAAAATCGGGACTAAGAGGTCGCGGTGGTGGTGGTTTCTCAACGGGATTGAAGTGGAAAATCACTCGAAATTCCAATCCCGACCCAATAAAATATGTTATTTGTAATGCCGACGAAGGCGACCCCGGTGCATTTATGGACAGAAGTGCTCTCGAAGGCGACCCATTTAGCATTATCGAAGGAATGACAATTGGCGGCTATGCAATGGGAGCTTGCAAAGGCTATATATATGTTAGGGCAGAATATCCATTGGCTATAAAAAGATTGGAAAATGCAATAAAAGAAGCAAGAAAATTCGGATTACTTGGAAACAATATACTGGGTTCCGATTTTGCATTCGATATCGAAATCCGTCTCGGTGCGGGCGCCTTTGTGTGTGGCGAAGAAACTGCATTGATTAAATCCATCGAAGGGCAGCGTGGACAACCCGTTTTTCGTCCTCCATTCCCTTCGGTTAAAGGTTTATGGGGTCACCCAACCAACATTAACAATGTGGAAACTTGGGCAAACGTTCCCGCAATTATGCTATACGGTGCAGACTGGTTCAATAAAATTGGAACTGAAGGTAGCAAAGGCACCAAAGTGTTTGCATTGGCTGGCAAAGTGAAGAACACGGGTTTGGTGGAAGTGCCAATGGGTACTACTCTAAGAGAAATAATCTACGATATTGGAGGTGGCATACCAAATGGACGAGAATTAAAAGCAGTCCAAACGGGAGGACCATCGGGCGGGTGTATTCCTGTATCCAAAATCGATACTCCAGTGGACTATGAATCGCTCAAAGAAGTAGGTTCTATGATGGGTTCGGGAGGTATGATTGTACTCGACGATACAGATTGCATCGTTTCCACTTGCAGATTCTTTCTGGAATTTACCAAGGATGAAAGTTGTGGTAAATGCTTGCCATGCCGCGAAGGAACTGTTCGTATGTTAGAAATTTTGGATAGAATCACAACCGGGAATGCTACATTAGAAGATATTGATAAATTGGAACGACTTGGCAGATTGATGCAAAAATCCTCGTTGTGCGGTTTGGGACAATCCGCTCCAAACCCCGTGTTGAGTTCGTTGCAAAATTTTCGCGAAGAATTCGAAATACACATAAAAGAGCAAAGATGTCCCACCCAAAAGTGCACGCAATTAATCAAATACATTATCGAGCCCGACAAATGCACGGGGTGTACGGTATGTGCTCGACGATGTCCGGTTAATTGTATTATTGGAAATAAGAGATTGCCTCACGAAATTATTCAAGATCAATGTATTAAATGCGGCGAGTGTTACAATTCTTGCAAGTTCGACGCAATTATTAAAATATAGCGAGGAATAATATGAATATGATAAATTTAAAAATTGATGATTTTGATATACAAGTACCCGAAGGTACTACAATTATGCAAGCCGCCGACAAGGTGGGAGCTCACGTTCCGCGTTTGTGTTATCATCCCTATCTATCCACCGATGGTGCTTGCCGTATATGTATTGTCGAGGTAGAAGGTTACCGAAACTTTGTTGCTTCGTGCCACACATTAGTTGCCGAGGGAATGAAAGTGAGAACAAACTCGGCAGAACTACGACAAACAAGAAGAGATTTAACTGAATTACTGCTCGATAATCATCCAAGGGCTTGCCTCACTTGCGACCGCGATGGGAATTGCGAATTGCAGAATTTGTCGTATCGTCTTGGGGTGAGAGATAGATTATTTGCGGGCGATAGGAAGCGTTTTCCGATTGAAAAAGATAACACCGCTATCGTTCGCGACGCCGAAAAATGTATTTTATGCCGTCGTTGCGTACGAGTTTGTGCCGAAGTTCAAGGTGTTTATAATTTAAGTCAAATGTACCGGGGTTTCACTACGGTTGTTGCACCAGCTTTCGAATCCAAAATGGACGAATCGGTTTGTATTATGTGCGGACAGTGTATTAACGTATGCCCAACAGCCGCCTTCTCCGAAAAGAGTCATTACGACGAGGTTTTCGATGCACTTAGCAATCCAAAAAAACATGTAGTGGTCCAAGTGGCGCCTGCTATTCGGGTAGCAATAGCCGAAGGATGGGATATTCTGGGAGTTGATGCAACAGGCAAAACAGTCGAAGCATTACGGCGATTAGGTTTCGATGCAATTTTCGACACCAATTTTGGAGCGGATTTAACCATTATGGAAGAAGCCAATGAATTGATAAATCGGATAGAAAAAAATGAGAAATTGCCCTTGCTAACTTCATGCTCACCTGGATGGATTAATTTTATGGAACATTTCTATCCCGAAATGATACCATACGCTTCCACTTGCAAATCGCCAATGCAAATGACTTCGACTTTGGTTAAAACATATTATGCACAGAAAAAAGGAATCGACCCCAAGGATATTTACTCTGTTGCAATTATGCCTTGTATTGCCAAAAAATATGAAGCGGGACGTCAAGAACACTTTGCTCCCGAGGGCTATCCCTATACCGATGCAGTGCTCACAACTCGCGAACTTATTTGGATGATTAAAGCAATGGGTATAGATTTCGTGAACTTACCTGATTCGGATTTCGACGATCCATTGGGCGAATCCACGGGTGCTGCAGCGATTTTTGGCACCACCGGAGGAGTAATGGAAGCTGCGCTAAGGACCGCTATTCTTAAATTAACGGGCAAAAAACCAGAGAACTTAGATTTCTACGACGTTAGAGCAATCGAAGGATTGAAAGAAGCAACAATCAAAATAAATGGCATGGAATTAAATGTTGCAGTTGCCAATGGTTTGGCAAATGCACGAAAAATATTGGATAAAATACAATCGGGCGAAAAACAATTCCACATAATAGAATTAATGGCTTGCCCCGGTGGTTGCGTTGCTGGTGGCGGTCAACCTCATCAACCAGCCGAACAATTCGTCTATCCATTGGATACCCATATAATTAGCCAACGTCAGGCGGCAATTTATTCGATTGATTCCAATAAATCAATTAGAATTTCGGCTGAGAATCCTTCTATTAAGAAAATTTATAAAGAATTTCTGAAAAAACCTGGTAGCGAGATTGCTCATAACTTGCTCCATACAACATATTCCGAAAAATATCCAAGAGGTGTGAAATGAGAGACATAACGCACTTAAACATAACTTTAGATAAATCTATTGTTGATTATATAGAAGAATGCCGCCAAAAAGAACATCCCGAAAGCTATCTTATAGCGGTTTTGCACAAAGTGCAAGGCATTTATGGATTTCTTTCGGAGGATCATATGTACGAAGTGGCTCATTTACTTGGAGTTCCAACCTCCACTGTTTATGGTGTTGCCACTTTTTACCATTTCTTTAGATTGAAGCCCAAAGGAAAATACTCAATATCAATATGTATGGGAACTGCCTGCTTTGTTAAAGGTGCCGATTTGGTGCTTCAATCATTCAAGAACGAATTGGGAATCGACATAAAAGAAACTACCTCGGATGGTTTGTTCTCATTGGAGGGAACCAGATGTTTGGGAGTATGCGCCCTGGCTCCGGTTGTAACTATCAACGATGAGGTATTTGGCAATGTAACTCCCAATCAAGTACCCGAGATTTTAATAAAAGTTAAATCTATCGATAAACAAGCCCAATAATTGATTGCTACTAATTGAAAAAATCCCTTATTTATCCTAAAGTAAGGGATTTTTATTTAAGTTTGCAAAAACTAATTAATATCGGAATTATTTTATGTCGAAGATAAATAAAACCCTATTGTCATTTTTATCCCCTATATTATTCTTTTCTTGTTCCTCCTATCCTCATTTGGAGACGGTGCCTTATGTGGATTTGGAAAAATATTTAGGAAAATGGTATGAAATTGCATCTTTTCCCCAAAGTTTCCAAAAAGGTTGCAATTGCACAACAGCAGAATATTCGCTCAGTCCCAAAGGTTACATCATTGTAACAAATAAATGTAACCGAGATAGCATCGATGGCAGAACAACTCGAGCAGAGGGTAAAGCGTTTATCGACGAAGGAACCGGAAATGCTAAACTGAAAGTTCAATTTTTCTGGCCCTTCCGGGGAAAGTATTGGATTATTGAATTAGCCGAGGATTACAGCTATGCCGTTGTGGGTCATCCAAATCGGGAATATCTTTGGATTTTGAGTCGTAACCCTAAAATGGATAAAAGCATATATAAAATGTTGCTGGAACGCATTGAGAAAAAACAATTCGACATTTCAAAACTGCAAGTAACAGAGCAATGTGAGTAATACTTTTGTGAGGAATAGGTATATTTATAATCAAACTTGTTTCACTAATTTGGAGGTTCTTCGTTCTCAATTGATTTGGAATTAGGACCCTCTTCTAATAAACGCTGTTGCTCTTTTAGTTGTTTTTCCTTCAATTCTTTTTCCTTCAATTGCTGAATTTTTTTTATTCTTCTTAATTTATTGAAGTTAACAGAAGGAGTGATCTGAACGCCTTCGCGAATAACACCTAATTTTCGTAATGAATCCTCGGCAAGCACAAAAAGATGTTTGTTAATCAGCCCGCCACGGACATCTTCGGGAATTTGCGAAATAGGAATTAATGGTTCATCAACATCCATTGGGTCGGGCGGCAAATCTAATTTGAGTGATTTGTTGCTAGTAATTTCCATCCATGGTCGGTATTCAGCACCAAATGGATAGAAATCAATAATGATTAGGGGTGTGCCCGATAGTCGAACAACTTTGCCAGATGAATCTTTTTTGGCACCCTGCCCCCAATTATAAATCCATGCAGCGTCGCTTTCGAGCATTCTTAGGCAAGAGTGAGATGCAGGATAACCTGGCATTTCGAATTGATGTAGTGCCATTCCAGCATCGGGATGAAAGTTATAATAGTAGTGCATTTCCCAAGTGCTATCCAACGAGGAAAGTCGCGTTCTTTGACGAAAAGTTAAGGCATAGCGACCGGGATAAGTTTGAGTTTTTTCCTTGCCTGAATTAACGGGAGCAAATTTTACCAAATTTCCATATTCATAGCATGCAAGTGCTTGGTAGCGTGCCGAGACCATAATTAGTTTGGGTAGTTTTCTCGCACCTTCGTAGTATGTTGGAAATATTGAATAAGCCAATCGATTTTCGGTGAATACTTCGGGCACCAAAATTTCTTTGGAACTTACTACATAATTCCACTGTTTTCTGTTTAATGTGTTTAATATAGTATGGGCTATCGTGGATAATTTCGTTACCGAATCTAAAAAACGCTCTTTTTCTAACTTAGAATTGAATTCGAATTTACGATATTTAATTTCGGGAAAAGTATCAACAAAAGGAGATGGATAGCTGATAGTGTCAATTTTGGTATTTATATTTTGATTTTCTTGCTCGATTTCTTCGCTTGATGTATCATTGCAGGAATTCAGGGTAAATAATAATGCAAGTGTTGCAATTGAATAAAAATAACAACCAATTCTATGTAGAAATCTATTAAGCATAAGAGATTGAAAAATAAAATACAAAATTACAACAAACTTGTATTATTTTTATAAATTTTTGGCTAATTAGTTACATTTTTATTATTGGATTTTATAGAAATTGTTAATTTGCATATTCCCAAAAAACAAAAAGTGAGAAATTTATGTCGGGACATAGCAAATGGGCAAATATTAAGCATAGAAAAGGAAAGCAAGATGCAATACGTGGTAAAATGTTTACACGTGTTGCCAAGGAAATAACCATAGCCGCCCGCGAAGGAGGCGGCGACCCCGATGCAAATCCAAGATTAAGATTAGCATTACTCAATGCTCGCTCTGTAAATATGCCTAACGAAAATGTGCAGAGAGCAATTAAAAAAGGAACAGGCGAAATTGCGGGCGCAACTATCGAAGAATATGTTTTCGAAGGTTATGCTCCCGGCGGCATTGCTGTGATTTTGGAGGTTGCTACCGACAACAAAAACCGGACACTCCCCGAAATTCGCTCATTATTTAGCAAACATGGCGGCAACTTGGGAGATACTAATTCAGTTGCTTGGAGTTTCGACCGCAAAGGCGTAATTACGATAAACACAAACGGCAAAACAGAAGATGAATTGATGGAAGTCGTAATCGAAAGTGGTGCCGACGATTTGGAATATGATGAGGAATCATCACGAATAATTTGTGCTATGGAAAATTACGGACAAGTTAATAAATATTTGCAAGAAAATAAGTTCGACATTCAAGAAAGTAAATTAGAATTTATACCACAAAATACAGTTAAAATTACCGATTTAGATTTAGCCCGTAAATTTATGAAGTTCAACGATATATTCGAGGAACACGACGACGTGCAAAACATTTTTACTAATGCCGAAATCGATGACGATATCGCCGAGCAATTAGATTAATAATGACTATTCTTGGCATCGACCCCGGCTCGATTGTTCTTGGTTATGGTGCAATCCAAAGTGAGGACAAATCATCCAAATTAATAGAATACGGCGTTATTCGCCCTAAATTGAAACAAGAAGACTTCAATTTGCGATTGGTCGAGATTTACGATGATTTATCAAGAGTTGTTGAGCGTGTAGAACCCGAAGTGGTTTCAATCGAAAAAATGTTTTTTCACAAAAACGCTCAAACGCTTATTAAACTTGCTCAAGCTCGCGCAATTGCTGTTTTGGTTGCTGCCAAAAACCAAATTTCAATCGTTGAATATAGCCCTCGCGAGGTGAAAAAGTCCATTACAGGTCGAGGTAATGCAAGCAAACAACAAGTGCAGTATTTTGTGAGGAACTTGCTTCATATAACTGAAACTCCCGAGTTCTTCGACGCAACTGATGCTTTGGCAATTGCTTTGACCCATCATCTAAAAGGTGAACCTCAACCTTCAGTTGCCAATGCTTCAAAAAAAATTAAAAACTGGAGTGATTTTATTCAACAAAATCCCGATAGATTGCTCAAGCACTGATTTTATATCTATACTTTAAATTGGTTTTTCGGATTCTTTGTAGCCAATTAGAGATTTTTAATTTTGTTTGAAGAACTATCGAAAAGTTAGATTTTATTTCACCTCGTCGTAACTCTTTGGTTCAACCATAATTACTTCTTCTTTGGCTACAACAACCGAACCCGGATTGGCGCCTTTTGGTTTTCTTACGTATTTTCTTTGCGTGTAGATAACCGGCACAAAGCCCCCATTACGTTGAGAAGAATAATATGCTGCAATCGAAGCCGACTTTTCCAGTACATCTTTTGGTGGTTTGCCCTCGCCGTTATATTTCAAAATGCAATGCGAACCGCTCCCCCCTCGCAAGTGGAACCAATAATCGTTAGGCTTGCCAAATCCAAAGGTTAATTCATCGTTATTCTTCGAATCCTTTCCAACATAAAGGGTTGCATTAGGCGAAATTTCGAATTTTCTGAATTTTTCGGATATTTCTTTTGGAATATTTTGCATATTTTTTTTATAAATTGAAAAATGATTTCTATAATGTGTTTTTAAGTCGAGGTAATTATCAATGGAAAGCAGTTTTTGAAATCTGAGATAATGTTCATTGTAATCATCGATTATTGTGTTATGGTTTTGCTCAGTTATACTAATATCACGCTTGATTTTTTTGATTTTTAGGAAATATTTTTCGATATTTTGTATGATGGACAACTTTGCATCCAATGGAATTATTGTATTATTTCCTTCGTAATCGACTAATTCTAATTTGTCCAATCCTTTTTGCCTTAAATCTTGAATAGAATATAATAAGTTAGTATAATTTTGATATTGTTCAATTAATTGTAATAATCTGGGAATTTCCGAATACCTTTTAATTTTGCTATCATATTTTTGTATAAATTTTTCATCTATATTTTTAAGTGTTTTAAGCAATTTGTCGAATCGGTATCGACTAATCCGTTCGGAAAAAACTTTTCGAATAAGTGCAAATAAATCATTACTTTTATCGATAATCACGGGAAATTGATTTAAAATTATGGGTGATAATACTTTGGCATTATCATTATTTTTTGAATGATAAAAGTAATTGCTCGCTTCAATTTCGTTAGCAAAAAGTTCGGCTTGGGTTTCGATTTCCTTCAAATCACGCAACGAAAATTCAGATAAGATTGCGTTTCCATCTAATTTTAACCTAAAAAGCATCTCATTGGTTAAGTATCTTCCAAATAGAAATTCCGAACCCGAGATGGCTTTTTGCAATTTAATGTTATTCGGGAATTCCGAAATTTTCGTTACTTTTGGTTGTAAGATTATATACTTATTATTTATAAGTTCTTTACGATTCTTTAGTGCTTCCTTAATGAATTCGGATTTATCGGTTAATATTGCATTGTTTTGGCTTTTGCCAAAAATATGAATAAAGAATTTTTTGTTAATTAATTCCATTTTTATAATTCTATTAAATGGAATTATTTCAATTTTTTGTATTATCTCGCCAAAAATCGAACTGAATTGTCGATAAATGTTCTTTTTAGGTTTGTTTTTGGGTTTTGTAACAAAAATTGCTTCGAAATCGGTAATAAGTGAAACATTCAACGTATAAATGTCATCTCCATCGTATATTTCGAGATGTAGTATTCCTAATTTATCGGAATAGCAATCTACAATTTTGCAACCAACAAATTGTTGCATAGCATCGACAACTTTCCGTAATATATAAATATTATTCAACATTAAACACTTTTGTAAATCGATTAAGAACTAAAATTACATTTTTATTTTATCAGTAATTTGTAATTTAGTAATTCTATAATTTTAAATTGAACAAAATTAATGGATTGTAATGGATAAAAAATTGATTAATCGGATTTTTGCCACATTATCGTTTGTGGTATCCCTTGTAACCTATACGCTAACTGTTCAACCATCAGTGCCATTTTGGGATTGTGGAGAATTTTCGGGAGCTTCGATATGGCAACAAGTGCCACATCCGCCCGGGGCACCCCTTTTCTTGATGATTGGAAAGGTTTTCCATCTTTTAATCCCATTTGGAGATGATGGTTGGCGTATCAATATGGTTAGTGTTGTTGCAACTGCTTTCACAATTTTGCTAACTTATTTGATTACTTATAGAATTATTCAAGGTATATTAGGTAGGGAACCTCAATCCACAACTGAAATTTTGTCGGTTTATGGCTCGGCTTTTGTTGGTGCACTTGCCTTTAATTTTAGCGACACATTATGGTTCAACGGAGTGGAATCCGAAGTTTATGCCGCCTCAACTTTATTCGTTGCTATCATACTCTACTTAATGATGCTATGGAACGAAAATTACGACAAACCGGGCAACGAAAAATATTTATTACTAATTGCCTATTTAATTGGATTATCGACGGGCGTGCACTTGTTGGCAATATTAACAATATTCTCTATTGTCTATTTAGTTTATTTCCGCAAATATCAACATACACCCGTAAAATTCATTTTGGTTGGTATTTTTTCGGTAATTCTATTTTCGATTATTTATCCCGTAATTGTTAAGTGGATACCGGCATTATTGGCGGGTCACTCACCAAGCAAAAACGCTGCACGCGAATATACTATAGAAAATAGTTTTGTACTTACTTTAATACCCATAGCTGCTGTTGTGCTTGCAGGTTATTATCTTTGGTGGGCAAAAAAGAAAGAAAAACAAATTATTGCATTGGCAACCTCGGCCTTTTTACTTATAATTTTAGGTTATACCACTTATACTCAAATATTACTGCGTTCCAATGCCAATCCACCAATGAACGAGAACGAACCTAATTCCGTTAGTCGTTTGGTATCTTATTTAGGTCGCGAGCAATATGGTGATGCTCCAAATTGGCCCCGACGATACCAAACCGATGGCTATTATGTCCAAAACTACAACAAAACCGACGAAAGAGGTCAATATGTTTACGGACCTTGGAACCAACCAACAAAAAAAGAGGTTTATAAATCGGACGGTAGCGGATTTTTAGTTCCCGAATTTACCAATATAAACACCGCCGGAGAATTGGCTTATCTTTGGAAGTATCAAATATATCATATGTATATCAGGTATTTCTTATGGAATTTCGTTGGGCGCTCCTCCGACATTCAAGATGCGGGTGCAGCTTGGTTCGACAATCGCGAAGCCGAAACTATTAATGTTGCCAATGGTTATCGCGATATTTATCCAATTCGTTTCTTTGCTCTGCCTTTAATCTTTGGTTTAATAGGATTGTTTTTCCATTTCTCCCGCGATAAGAAAATGGCATTCATTTATCTTCTGGCATTTTTGATGATGGGGGTCTTGGCAGCAATACAGCAAAACCAACAAGAACCTCAACCGCGCGAAAGAGATTATTTCTACACAGGTTCATTTATGATATTTGCGATGTGGATTGGCGTTGGAGTGTTTGCGATAATTGAATCCTTGCGAAAATATCAGGATAAAGCCTTTATTCCCGCAGCCGTTGTTGCAATATCTTTGATACTTGTGCCGATAAATATGGCAAAGGGCGGCTGGAAGATGCACGACCGCTCGGGCAATTATTTCCCGTTCGATTATTCCTACAACATTCTACAAAGTGTTGAAAAAGATGCAATATTATTTACTAATGGAGACAACGACACATTTCCCGTATGGTACCTGCAAGATGTGGCTGGTGTCCGCCGTGATGTAAGAATTGTTAACCTTAGTCTGGGCAATACCCTTTGGTATATCCACCAATTGAAAAACCGAGAACCCTGGGGAGCAAAACGAGTGCCCATTAGTATACCAAACGACAGCTTGAGTATTTACGACGAGACCGATGCTAGAGCATTTTCTTACGAATTTGGCGAAGCACGACAAATTAGATTGAAAATACCTCCCGAGAGAATGAAACAATTCACCAACGATCCCGAATTAATCAATAATGGCATTATGGAATTTACATATACTGGTCAAAATTACGGCGAATACGATGGTAAAACCGTTTACTTGTTCCGTGTGCAAGATAAATTAGTATTCGATATACTGAAAACTAATTTATTCGAGAGACCTATCTACTTCTCCGCTACAGTTGGCGAGGACGTATATATCGGTTTACGCAACCATTTAGTTCGTGGTGGATTAGCTTTGCGAATTACTCCCATTTTGCAGAATACAACTGAAGATATACCCTTAGATTTTGGAATTATGGAAAAATGCCTCTTGAATTACGACAATTCAAATGATTATAGCAAAGAGCAAAAATACGGTTTCAAATTCCGAAATTTGAACAATCCATCAGTATTCTACGACGAAGTGCACCGCCGTTCAATCGAAGGTTATCGAATGCTGTTCTTATCGTTTGCCCAAAATCTAATAACCAAAAATAACGATAAAGCAAAAGCAAAGTTAGTATTGCAAAAAATGGATGAATTGATATCATTAAAACAATTCCCCTTGGATTGGAATTTAGCCGCAAGAGTAGCCGACCTTTATAACAATGTTGGCGAAACCGACAATATGAAAAAATGGGCAAAATACACAATCGACAATGCTCGCACTGCTCTTGCCCGCAATCAGGTAATGTTCGAAATTAAACTTTACGACTTAATGGGGCGCTATCGTGGACCATATACCGTAATGTCGGATATGGCATATTTAATGAAGGATTACAATTTGGGTGCAGAAATTATTAACGAAACTATCTTAAATGCACGCGAATTTGCCAATTCTCTCCAAGGAAATCCAGAATACTCACAATTCTATACCTATATTACCGAAAATATCCCAATGCTATACTTCAAACAACTTACGCTTCAACTCGAAAAAGCCGAAAAACAAGGTGGCAAATCAGCACAGATAAAGTTCTTGCAAGACGAGTTGAATAAAATGAAAAATTCGAACGACCAAGACTATAAAAAATTAATCCCACAAGTCGAAGCAAAAATTAATCAATTAATGAACAGCGACACTGCCCAAAATGATTGATATTTCGATAGTTATCCCTGCATTTAACGAAGAGGAGCGCTTGCCGCTCTCTCTTCGTAAAATCACGGATTTTATCAAAGATAGGACAGAATCATTCGAAATAATCGTAGTCGACGATGGTTCCACCGACAACACAGTAAAAAACACTCGCGACCAATTCCCAGACGTCCAAGTAGTGCAACTAAAAAGGAATAGCGGAAAAGGCGCCGCAATACGAAAAGGTATATTAACTTCCACGGGGAATTACATCCTTTTTTGCGATGCCGATCTTTCCACCCCAATTTACGAAATCGACAAATTAATACCAGAACTCAATAACGGCTATGATATTGCAATAGGGAGTCGGGCGATAGACCCCTCACTTATAAAGCTCCATCAACCGTTTTATAGAGAGTTTATGGGCAAAACCTTCAATAAGATAGTGCAATTATTAACTTTTTCGGGCATTAGCGACACCCAGTGTGGCTTCAAAATGTTCAAAAAACAAGTTGCGCACCAGTTATTTGGTCAATCCAAAATTGATGGTTTTAGTTTTGATGTCGAAATTTTGTATTTAGCACACAAGGCAAATTATAAAGTTGCCGAAGTGCCCGTTGAATGGTACAACGATGCCAAAACCAAAGTCAATCCCATAGTCGATTCCACCAAAATGCTTTTGGAAATATTCCAAATCCGAAGGTTACATAAATAACTTTGCAATTGTTGGTATATTTATCCAAAAAACTAGCTTTTGTTTATAATTTTGGTTAAAAAAAGATAAATTTATCCTAAAACAAGATCGTAAATCTCTGCAAATGTTAAAATCGCACTTTATATGTTTTTTTAGATATAACTTTCATTATAACAAGTTATTAGTATTAAATATAATTAATTAAATATAATTAATTAAATCTAACGAAATTTATTTGAGTTACACACCATTCGATAACTCTACATAACGAAATAACAATGTTCATATAATTTTCTTACCATTTCAATATCAAAATCAAAACATTGTTTCTCGCAGTTTTATGATAAAGAAAACTATCATTATGTGGGATTATTAACACAAATATAATTTTGAATTAACAATATTTTAAAATATCGTTGATATTTTTGTAATTAAAAAATTTTGGGTACAAAATGATTATATCTACTATTCAAAAAAAATTACCTGTTTTTGTTTTTTCTTTTACTTTGTTGATTTTGATGTTATTGTCTTGTACAGACGACAACTCAGTAAACACCAACATCACATATCCCGATAAAGCGGTGATTAGTAAGAGAGATTTGATTATGACGACCCCAAGCGGTGTTCAAGTGATAAACGGGGGCTTCGGTTCTGCTCTAGCAAGTAATGAAACCGGAGTTTTTTATGCACTGACAGATAGAGGTCCAAATATTGATGGAGCAACAGCAGCCGAAAAAATATTTCCAAAACCTGATTTTATTCCCCAAATTGCCAAATTTAAATTGATTAATGGCGAGTTAAAATTCGAGAAAGTAATTTTTTTGAAAGATGAAACGGGAAAAAATTTGTCTGGGTTACCAAATCCAATCGGACAAGGTGGCACCGGCGAAACTCCATTGGATTTAACTGGTAAACAATTATCATTAGACCCCAAGGGAATAGACCCCGAGGCACTTGTTGCAATGAAAGATGGGACTTTCTGGATAGCTGATGAATATGGGCCACATCTCATCCATTTTGATGCAAATGGAAAAGTATTGGAATGGATCAATCCATTTGGCAGCGGTGTTGGCGGCAAAAAACTTCCAATTGTTTACAAATACCGTAGACCAAACAGAGGAATGGAAGGTTTGACGATCACTCCCGACGGAAAATACCTTGTTGGTATGATGCAATCGCCATTATTGAACCCCAATAAAGATGTTCAAAAAACTTCGACTGCATGCAGGATACTCCTCTATGAATTGTCAACTGGCAAATTCCAAGAATATATATATTTATTGGAGTCTACCGCCACTGCTGTTAGCGAAATTACTGCTTTAACTAATAATACTTTTTTGGTTCTAGAGCGTGATGGGAAAACACCAGGTAAAGATGTAGACATTCTTAAAAAATTATACAAAATAGATCTTTCCAATGCAACCAATGTTTTAAGCTTAGACGAAAATGGGAAAAAATACAACGACAAAACTATTGAACAATTAACAAAAGATGAGATTGCATCTGCTGGAATAAAAGTAGTTTCGAAAGAAGTTGTTCTTGATATAATGTCAATTCCAAATTACCCACACGACAAACCTGAAGGAGTTGTTGTTATCGACAATATGACTTTAGCAATCGTTAATGACGATGATTTTGGAATACTAACAGACAAAGGAAATGTTATTCCAAAAAATATGCCTCTCCTTGGCGGTAAACAAGATGAGAATATCATCTACTTTGTTAAACTTAGCAAACCTTTATATTAGGATAACACACAAATACAGATAAAAAATATTATTAGCAATAATCAAAATAAAGATGTTCAAAAATTATATTTGAACATCTTTTTTATTTTGCAAAAATCAAAACCTATAGATTCAAATTCCACAAATACACAAAAAGCGGTCATGCCGACCGCCTTCAAATTTAAATTACTAAATAAGACCTTTTAATAATTCTTTCAATTATTCTTTTAATAATTATCGATTTGAGCTCGTTGCAGTTTATCTGAAAAATCAACATAAACAGTTTTCCACTCGGTAAAGATATCGAAAACGGTCCAACCGCCTTCGCGATGACCATTACCGGTGCCCTTAACTCCACCGAATGGCATATGGGCTTCGGCTCCGATTGTTGGTGCATTGATATAAGTGATGCCGGCTTCTATCAAATTCATTGCCTGGAAAGCATAATTAACATTTTTTGTATAAATCGATGACGACAATCCAAATTCGATGTCATTTGCCAATTCTATTGCGTGTTCGAACGAATCGGCTTTGGTAACTGAAAGTATCGGACCAAAGATTTCTTCTTGGAATAAACGCATATCTCGAGTTACATCGGCAAAAATTGTTGGTTCGAAGAAATACCCTTTTGCCAAATCTCCTTGGGTGGCACGCTTGCCGCCGCAAACCAATCGAGCACCTTCTTTTAAGCCTATTTCGGTATATTCAATGCAAGTGTTCAGTTGTGCTTCGTGAATTACCGGACCTACTTGCGTTTTTGGGTCTAAGCCATTGCCAAGGATTAATTTAGTAGCTTTGTCGGCTAACATATTGATGAATTCGTCGTAGATGTCTTTATGTAAAATTAATCGAGATGTTGCAGTGCAGCGTTGTCCGGTTGTGCCGAATGCACCCCACAGAACGCCATCCAAAGCCAATTCCATATTGGCATCGGGCATAACGATTTGAGGATTTTTTCCGCCCATTTCCAACGAAATTCGTTTGTTCAACCTACCGCAAATCTCGCCCAACTTAACGCCAATACCCGTTGAACCTGTAAAACCGATTACTTTTACGTCGGGATGCTCCACAATCATATTACCCATATAACCCTTGCCAAGCACTACGTTGAATACACCCGCGGGAAATCCTGCTTCTTCCATAACTTCGGCAAACATAACGCCGGCATGGGGCACATCCTTCGATGGTTTATAAACAACTGTATTACCGGCGGCGATTGCGGGCAAAATCTTCCAACTTGGGACTGCTATTGGGAAATTGAAGGCAGTTATCACCCCAACAACGCCAATTGGCGTTCGGAACGACATATTCATTTTGTCGACCAATTCGCTTGGTGCGTTGAAGCCAAACAATCTTCGAGTTTCGCTTGCGGCATAATAAGCAGTATCGATGGCTTCTTGGATATCGCCTTTGGTTTCGAATACGGGCTTGCCCATTTCGCGAGTCATAATGCGTGCAATTTCGTCCTTGCGAGCGGCAAATATATCGCCGGCTTTACGCAACAAATCGCCGCGTTTGGGTGCAGGCACTTTTTTCCAAAATTTAAATGCATCGCGTGCAGCTGCAACTGCGTCGTTTACGTCGTCCTGACCTGATTCGGGAAATTCTCCCACTATGTCGGATAAATCGGCTGGATTGATGTTTTGGAAATATTTGCCCGATTTGGGTTCAACCCATTGACCGTTGATATAATTTTTGAACTTTTCCATAAATTACCTTTTGTTTGTTCGCAATATTGATAAATAACAAAATTAACTTCTAAATTATTAATTATCATTATTATTAAAAAAAATTAATTCGCAATATTAATTTAGTCAAATTCTATGATTAATAAAAATTTAAATATAATGAGATGATAATACTAAAATATTTTTTGTTTAATGTTAATGTAAATTGTCTATTTTTTTGGAATAAAAACTAACAAGAATAATCGACTAAAGTTATAATATAGTTCATAATTTTTTATTAAATTTGAAGTTACTTATATTCGAATTAACAAAAACAAACTTTTTTTTTATTAATAGAGTGATGAATTATGAATTATTACAAAATTATCTGGACCAAAATTGATGAAGCTCCCGAGTTAGCAAGCTATTGCTTATTGCCAATTGTTAAAGCTTTTTTTAAAGGCTCGAATCTCGAAGTAGAGACCAAGGACATTTCGTTGGCTGGAAGAATAATTGCCAATTTTCCCGAAAATTTAACAGAAGAACAAAAAATACCCGATTATCTCGCAGAATTGGGCGATATCGTTAAGCAGCCTGATGCAAATGTAATCAAATTACCAAATATTAGTGCCTCTATCCCTCAGCTGCAAGCAACAATTAAAGAATTGCAATCCCAAGGATACAACATTCCCGATTATCCCGAAGAACCTAAAAATGAAGAAGAGAAAAAATTGCAAGAACGCTTTTCCAAAGTGCTTGGTTCGGCTGTCAATCCTGTGTTGCGCGAAGGTAATTCCGACCGACGTCCTGCGGCTTCGGTTAAAAAATTTGCTCAAAAGAAACCACACAAAATGATGAAACCTTGGAACCCTGCGGGAATGAAGACCAAGGTTGCTCATATGACCGAAAAAGATTTTTATGGTTCCGAAAAATCTCTCACATTGGATAAAGACACAAACGTGAGAATTGAATATGTATCTAATGATGGAAAAGTAAAAGTATTGAAGGAAAAATTGTCGTTACTCGAAGGCGAAGTTATCGATAGTTCGGTTATGAATGTTGCCGCATTGCGAAAATTTTATGCCGATACCATCGAAGAAGCACACAAAGACAACTTGTTGCTATCTCTTCATTTAAAAGCAACGATGATGAAAATCTCCGACCCAATAATGTTTGGACACGCTGTGGAAGTTTATTACAAAGAAGCGTTGGATAAACATAGAGAATCACTAAAACAAATTGGTGCAAATGTAAATAATGGTTTGCAAGATATATTGGATAAGCTGGACAGATTGCCCGAAGATAAGAAAAACGAAATTTTAACAGATATAAACAAGTGTTACGATAACCAACCCGATTTGGCGATGGTAGATTCGAGATATGGCATCACAAATTTGCACGTGCCAAACAACGTAATCGTCGATGCCTCGATGCCCGTTGTGGTTCGCGATGGTGGTCAAATGTGGGACAAAAACGACCAGTTACGCGATACAATCTGCATTATTCCCGACAGGTCGTATGCAACAATGTATCAAGAAATTATCGAGGATTGCAAACGAAATGGACAGTTCGACCCATCAACAATGGGCAATGTATCTAATGTTGGATTGATGGCACAAAAAGCCGAAGAGTATGGTTCGCACGACAAAACTTTCGAAGCCGAAGGCAATGGAATAATCCGCGTGGTGGATTTAGATGGTAATGTTTTGATGGAGCAAAGCGTAGAAAAAGGTGATATTTTCCGTATGTGCCAAGCCAAAGATATTGCTATTCGCGATTGGGTAAAATTGGCTGTCCGCAGAGTGAAGGCCACGGGCAATCCAGCTTATTTCTGGTTGGACGAGAACCGAGCCCACGACCGCGAGATAATCAAAAAAGTTAATAAATACTTGCCCGAACACGACACAACGGGAATGGATATAAGAATATTGAAACCACAAGAAGCAATGCGATTGTCTTGCGAAAGAGTTCGCAAAGGGTTGGATGTTATTTCGGTAACGGGTAATGTGCTTCGTGATTATCTGACGGATTTATTCCCAATTCTGGAATTAGGAACAAGCGCTCGAATGCTTTCGATTGTACCACTGCTTGCTGGTGGTGGTTTGTTCGAGACGGGTGCGGGAGGTTCTGCTCCAAAACATGTTCAACAATTCTTGAAGGAAGGCCATTTACGTTGGGATTCGTTGGGCGAATATTGCGCTTTAATACCATCATTAGAATTGATTTACGAAAAAACACAAGACCCCAAAGTTGCTGTTTACATCGAAACTTTGGACAAAGCAGTGGAAATGTATTTAGAAAACGGCAAATTACCATCTCGAAAAGTAAACGAAATAGATAACCGTGGTAGTTCTTTTTATTTAGCAATGTATTGGGCACAAGCGCTTGCCTCACAGGATAAAGATATGGAATTGAAAACAAAATTTACTCCTATTGCTCAACAAATAATCGAAAACGAAGCAAAAATTAATGAGGAATTGCTTGCCGCTCAAGGTAATCCCGTGGATATTGGAGGATATTTCCATCCCGACGTTCAATTAACAACTAAGGCAATGCGTCCAAGTCCGACATTCAACTCTATAATCGCCGCAATATAATTTTTAGTTTGCGTTTTTACCAAAGGCGGGTTACACTAACCTGCCTTTTTTAATAATTGGTTGATAAATAGAGATAATATTAATATCTTCATATTTAAAATATTATAACTTTTTTGGATAAGATTTTAATTGTTTCTATTCAGAAGTTTTCGTATTTTTTTTACTAAGGTTCGATAATTAACGATATTTTCTTCGATAGGCGATGTGTCCAAAATATCGAAATGGGTTATATCCTGCTCTTCGTAAGTTTCGGATTGTTCTGGATAGAATAATGCAAAGTTGGAATTTTCGGTTTCGTCCAACTGTCGCTCTACAAAGTTGCGATAATGCAAATTATATGAAATACCTTTCTGACGGGAAAAAACACACAATAGCATTGTTTGGTCTTCGTGGACGAAAGCAAATTTATCCAAATCGTCGTGGGAATTAATTATATAAAATTTGTAGTTTACTGCAATTTTATTGGAACTAATGTAATTATGGATTACTTTATTTGTTTTTGTAAATGTGTGGAAATGGATTTTCATATCCAGATTACGGGCAAGAGTGAAAATAGTATTGAGTACTTTGGTGAAGCCAATTTCGTATTCGGCATTTTCGGGGATAAAAACTATCAAGTTGTTAATTAAATTAAGTGGGACTACCGAGCGAAAAACATAGAGTGCTTTGTTGGTATCTTCCAATAAGTTTTGTAGAATTGTTCCAAAAAACCGCGATGAAACTTTGGTTTTTGGACTCAATCCAAGCACCACATCAGTAATAATATTTTCACGAATTGTACGGATAATCCCATCTGTAACATTAAAGCTCGAACGAGCAGTAACGATAATATTCTTCATCATATCCATAGAAATATTAGGAACGACCTCTGCAATAATTTTTTGGCAATTAGTAATTTTCTCGGGAATTTGACTATCATCATTCGCAATTGTAAGCACAATAATAGGATTGGTGGATATGGGTTGTTTAATTCTAATACCAAATTCAATCAATCGGGAGATATTTTCGGGATTCGAAACAGATACCATAATTTTTTGGGAAGGAATAGCAGTATTTTTCAATTCAATTTCACGATTTACAACAATTTGTTTGCCATACTTTTCTGTGAAAAACGAAGAGAACAAAGAAGTGAACAGAATTAATAATACTACAGCGTTTAGTATTTGTTCGTCCAAAATATTGGCTTTGAACCCGATTACAGCAATTGCTAAGACAGCCGCGGCTTTCGACAAAGTGAGGCTAATCAATAAATTGCGTTCAGATTTCGTGAAGTTAAAGGTATATGAGGTGATACGGGCAGAAAAATTAACGGCAATAAACCAAACAAGCAAAAAGAACAATGATATGAGCAATACCGACCAATTGCTGAATAATACAGAAATATCGATTATCATTCCAACTTGAATTAAAAAAAATGGGATAAAAAGTGATGTCCCAACGAAATTAATTCTATCCATTAAGGTTGAATTTATTGGAATGTATTTATTCAATGCCAAACCGCTGGCAAATGCTCCAATTATGGGTTCGAAACCGCATATTTCGGCAAATGTGGACGAGGCAAATAATATAAATAACACAAATATATACTGCCATGTGCCCACTTCTTCGATGTTTTTAAAAAACCATTTAGCAATCTTTGGTATAACCAATACCACATATCCTAAAAATACAATTGCAAGAGTAATATGTTTGATAATTGACAATTGCAAATCTGCTTGTTCAGTTGCGAAATCTTTGACTATCGTTATCGATGTTAAGGACACTACATCAATAATAACAACAGTACCAACAACAACAGCCACGATTCTATGGCTTGCCAATCCAAGTCTCGAAACAATAGGATAGGATATAAGAGTGAAAGGAGTGAGTAACAATCCAATAAAAATAGATTTTGGAATAGAATAATTGAGCCAATAATAAGTAATTACGAAACTAATTGTGATAGTTGTAAAAATGATTAGAGTAGCATATAAAAAACTTTGATACTTTATTAATTTAAAATCGTTCAAATCGAGTTCCAATGCGGCTAATAGCATTATGTATAACAATCCAATTGTACCCAGTAAAATTATACTACTATCGTATGGAATTAAATTTAAACCTTTTGGACCAATAATAATACCCGATATAATCATTCCGACTATACCGGGTATCTTGAATCGTTTTAGAACTATTGGCGAGAATAAGATTATCAGAAGTACGAGTGCAAATATTGCAACTGGATTTGTAAAGGGCAAATGCACTTCTGGTAATAAGTTCATAGATTTTCTTTTTTAGTTGTTTTGTTATTTATCAAATTAAGAAAATCCTATGAATAATTATTCACCTTAATTTTATTATTTTTTACTATCGCAGCATTTTCCATCAGTTTTAGAATCGGATTTAGTATCGCAACACTTGGCATCAGTTTTAGAATCGGATTTGGTATCGCAACACTTGGAAGCTTTTTTAACGGAATTATTGTTTGTGCTACCATCTACTAAATCTGCTTCGTAGCCAACCTTCTTGATTTTGGCACGGATATCGTCTAACTTCAATTTGTCGCTATCGTATTTAACTGTGAGTACTTTGGACTCTAAATTCAAGTTGGAATTCATCACTCCATCTAATTTATTTACAGATTTTTCGATTTTTGTCTTGCAAGAACCACAAAAAGCACTTGTTTTTAATTGAGCTTCGGCGATTTTTTCTGCTAAAACCGACGACAAACTAAAAGCAATCAAGATTGCTGTTAAAGCAAGGTATTTTGCTGTTTTTTTCATAAATTTTTCTCCTAAATTAAAAGATTGTTAAACATAAATAATAAAACGAGTTTAATTTTCTTTAATTGTAAATTTATTTAATTGTATTTATATCTTAGTCCCAAATAAAGTTTGCGTCCATGAACGGGACCCCATATCATAGAACTATCAAAGTATTTGCTGTATGGTTCATTGGATGCTATAATTGGATTATTTTGTTTGTAATCAGTTAAGTTCTCGCCCCCAAAGTAGATTTCGAAATTACCTATTTGCTTGGTTATTTGTCCGTGCAGTAGCACAAAATTGGGATAACGATTACTTAAACGAAATTGCTCGGGATAGTTCGATGTATTGGGTAGGCGTCCCGAGCCATTGTATTCAAGGGTAATATCCAAAGCCCACCCCGAGAAGGCGTAGGCAGCGTTTAGGAATACTTTGGATTTACTTATCAATGGTTTTTCGGTCAATTTGTCGCCAATCGTTGTCCACACATCGTTGTATCTATATGCCAGCATCAAATTTAAATCGTTTATTATTTCGATATTGGCATCTATCTGAAAGTTATGAGAATAGGATTCGCCTTTTAAATTATAAATAAGAATTTCTGCAACATTATTATCCATATCGATAATTGTTTGATTTTGGAACATAGTATAATAATACTCTGTATTGAAAGTTCCAATCATACCCCATAGTGAAAAATCAGAGGTAGTGTTGATTCCCAAATTAAGTGCTTCTTCGATTTTTAGTTCATCTTGGAATACAATAGAACGATTGGACATCAATATGTTCTGATTTTCGGCAATTGGCAAAGGATTATGGTAACCTTTGCCAATAGACGCACGAATTTCGTTAAAATCATTCAATTGATATTTAAGGTGTAGCCTCGGGGTTATTAGTGTTCCATATTTGTTGTGATTATCGAAACGGATACCCGGCATTATTACTAAGTCCTTAATTCCTGAATAAGTATATTCAATAAAAGCTCCAGGAATAAATTCTTGGATACTATAACTTTTACCATCTAAGTATTGCAAATAATTGTTATACGAAATGCCAAGTCCAACTAAATAATTATGCTTCGGTTCTTCATCGGAATGGTTTTCCTCCAATTCGCCTTCGTGGTGCTCGTGCATCGCATCAATGGATGATTGCCATAGCAGATTTAAATACCCTGAATTTTGTTCTGCGTCATAATGTTTCTTTCCGAACAATGAATTTTGCTTGTGGTGAGTGAAGCTCACAATTGTTCCTAAACTACTCATTCTTTCGCCTTCGAAGTTAAATCCATTCTTCGTTAGAAAATTAATTCTTCTAATATCGGTATTATTTCCCCAAGGTGTTTCGCTTTGCCTATTCAGAACATAATCCATCTGACCGGCTTTTTGATTAATATTCAATGCTTGAATAATTGTTTTGTTTTCGTAATGGTCGCCATTATAACTTAATTTGGTCATAAAATTAAGTTGGTCGGCTAATGGAACGTCAACAAAACTATCGTGATTCATATCCACAGCATATCGATTAATATTCCCATGGAAAAAATAAGCCGATGTAAATCTCTCACTTATTTGATATTTGCTTATTGCATTGAATTCGAAACGGGCAATATCATTGGCATATAAATTTAAATATAGTTTTTCGGTCTCTTCGGGCATTTTGTATTCAACATTGATTTGCCCTGTAATCGATTCGTAGCCCGTCGAAACTGAAGATGAACCTTTGGAGATGGCTATCGCATTCATCCACGGACCAGGTACAAAATTCAATCCGTAACTTGATGCCAATCCCTGCAAATTGGGAACTTTTTCGGTCATCAATTGGGTATATACCTGAGCCAATCCCAGTAATTGTATTTGTTTGGCACCCGTAATTGCATCAGTAAATGTTACGTCGACCGAAGGATTGGTTTGGAAACTTTCCGATAAATTACAGCATGCGGCTTTTAGCAATCCTTGTTGGGTGATTAGTTCTGTTTTTGCCATCTGAGAACCATCTATCACATTTGTGGGCTTCATTTCTTCGATAATAATTTCCCTGGATTTCAATTCGGGCATAAGGATAATTTCGTATAAATCTTTGGAATGGTCTATTGTTATCGTATCTTTTCTATAACCAATATAACTGATGATTAATTTTTGATTGTGCCCTACATTCAAATCGAAGTATCCATCTCGATTTGCCAAAGTCCCCTTATCAGTTCCTAAAATATTGATATTCGCATTTGGCAAAGGAATTAATTTACCATCATCTTGCCGCCCAAATACAATACCTCGTATATTTGCAGCATATAATTGTATAGTTGTAATGAAGACAATAATAATTATTAATAGCGTACGCATAATAATTTCCTTTTTTAATGAAACAAATAGTTAATTATTTAAAATATTGAAGGAAATTATATGCTGTGGTCTTCGTAATCAGAATTTGAGGCAAATTGACATATTTGCCTAAGAAGTGAAATAAATTTTTTGACTGGTTGAATTACTTTTTTATCGAGGTAATCTTTTGTTTTGGTGATTAAATCACTTTTATATTCGTGTTTTTCTTCTTTATTATTATCAACAAGTGGTTTTACTTCGATTTTTTGTTTGGAATAATTTAAAAATTCAGTGTTCAATTGATTTGTAACCTGGGAATCGACACAACAACTAACTTCGTTAATACGCAAACTATTCGTTGTGTTATTTTTATCTTGCTGGTGGCAACTATCGTGTTCGCTTTCAAAATTATGACAGCACGAATTAATGTTTTGTTCTGGAATAATATCTTTTTTTTGATGTTTGCAGTCGATTTTTCCGGTTAGAGACTTAAGTGTGATTTGTTCTTTATTGCAGTGATGATAATAGAATGTAACACCAAGCGAGGAGAAAAAAAGCGAAAAGATTGTTAAATAAGTAATGATATGTTTGGCAATTACTTTCATTAAATACTATTACGATAATGAAATTGTATTATTGTAATTTTGAAATATCTTTTATCAAGGTAAAAACTTTATCAAGATGAGTTATAGACAAAATTTCCATTAATTTGTCCGAAGGATTAAGTAAGTAAAAATTAATTCTCTTTGCAGCAAGGGTTCTCATTATAGCAATTAACGAACCTAAACCACTGCTATTGATAGCTTTGATTTTACTTGAATCGAGAACAAGATGATTTGCTTCAGTTTTTTGAACCGCTGTTGCAATCAACGAAAGTTCATAAACTTCGCTACCACCGATGATTTGCTCGGAGGCTTGCACCATAGCAATGCCCCGAGCAGTATCGATAATTTCGTAATTTAAAGGTTTATCCGACATTAAATTTTATGTTGTTTTGATTTTTGCTTTCTCTTCATTCCAACCGGCTTCCAAATTTTGTTTTTTGATTTTTTCTAAATACCAAATTACAAAATTGCTGGAAATATAAATCGATGAGTAAGTTCCAACAACTGTACCGATGAACATTGTGAACGCAAATCCTCGCAATACGGGTCCACCAAAAATTAAGAGAGCCCCCAAAGCAAAGAGCACAGTTAAGACGGTAACAATTGTTCTCGATAATGTTTCGTTAACGCTTAGATTAACTAATTTAAGGAAGTTCATACCTTTGTGAACCTCTTTGTTTTCGCGGATACGGTCGAAGATAATCACAGTGTTATTAACAGAGTAACCTACTACTGTTAGCAAAGCTGCAATCAATGCTTGGTTTATTTCCAAATCCAATATGTCCAAGTGGTCGAAAACAATTATAAATGTTATGGTTGCCAACACGTCGTGAACTAATGCTAATACTGCCCCCATACCATAAGTGAATTCGAATCGAAATCCAATATATATCAACATTGCAATAACGGCTAAGATAACAGCAATAAAAGCATCGCGACGCATTTCGCCACCAACTTTTGCTCCAATTTTATCTACTTTTAAAATTTGGAAAGTATTACCTTCTACCTTTTCTAAAGCTTCTTGGATTTTCACCTGAACATCTCCAAATTCCTTAATACGAATAAGAAATTCGTTATCTTCGCCAAATGACTTGATTTCGGAATTTTTCAAACCCGATGCGGCAACGGCTGAACGGACTTGGTCGGTCGAAATATTTTTTTCGAATTTAACAGCAACTTCTGCACCACCGGTATAATCAATACCAAATTCGGGTGGGACAACTATTGCAAAAATAATTCCAAAAAGAATAAAGGCTAAAGAAAATAGGACTAAAATCTTGCGTGGGGATACGAAATCTATATTAGTTTTGCTTAATAATTGCATTGTGGTTTTCTCCTTATTTATTTGCTGTTAATTTTTTTTCGCCAAATGAAATTCGTTCGACGCCAAATTGTAAAGTAAGTTCAATCATTGCACGAGTGAGAACAATTGCTGTGAACAAAGTTCCGATAATACCAATCATCAATGTTAGAGCAAAACCTTGAATAGGACCAGTACCAAGATAAAATAAAATTAAACCAGTGATAAAGGTTGTGATGTTCGAGTCCAGAATCGCACTCAATGCTTTGCCAAAACCTTCGTCGATAGCCGATTTAAGTGTCCGCCCTTTCCTCAATTCCTCGCGTATACGCTCGTAGATTAGAACGTTTGCATCCACCGCCATACCGAGCGTAAGGATAATACCTGCAATACCTGGCAGTGTTAAAGTTCCTCCAAGTGATGCCAGAACTCCAACTAATAGTGAGATGTTTAATATTACAGCAATGTTCGCATAAACTCCACCCATAGAATAGTAAATAACCATAAATAGCAATACTAATATTGCGGCAATCAAACTCGCCGTTAAACCATTGCGAATTGAATCCTCGCCAAGCGAAGGACCAACAACTCGTTCTTCGATTATTTGAACGGGAGCTTTAAGTGCACCTGCTTTCAACACTATTTCTAATAATCTTGCTTCTTCGGCATTAGCCATTCCCGAAATTTGGGAACTTCCACCAGTAATTTTGCTTTGTACCGTTGGAGCAGAATACACTCTGTCGTCCAATACGATAGCGATTCTTTTCTGAAGGTTTGCACCAGTAATTTTGCCCCACCGTTCTGCTCCATCGCTATTCATTGCCATTGTTACAACGGGTTGGTTGTTCGATGGGTCATAGGTTGCTAATGCATCAACTATTACTTCGCCCGTGAGTTCGGGTTCTTTTTTCAAAGAATAAAAATCGAAGGCGTTAATGCCTTGCTTTACAAATCTTTGGTCGGGTTTGGCATCGAATGCAATTTTCAAATCGGCTGGCATCATTGCTTTAATCTCGGGGCGATTCAGAATTTCTTTAAATCTTGGCATCGAATCCTGAATTATTTTGAACATATACTCGCCTTCGGGGAATTGGTTAACAGTGTAATAAATTGGGACGAGGTTTGCATTCTTTTGTGGTGGGAGATAGTAAGTTGTGAATAATCGTGTGAACGGGTGATCCTCGAGATATCTTTTGGCGGCTTCTTCTTGAGGCAAACCAGCATATGGGTCTGTTGTATCGGCTTTTTTAGTGGTGTCTTTGGCAATCGAAGTCGTATCGGTTGATTTTTTTGTTGTATCTTGGGCAATTGGTTTTGCGGGTTTAATTGTATCGGATGCAATTGCAGTAGTATCTATAGATGAAGTTAACGTATCACTAGCGACTTTAATTTTTTTGGATTTCACATATTGATCGACGCGATAGAAAAATTCAACAATTTGTTTGTTGTTACGCACCAAATTGAATTCCAATCGTGCAGTGGTTTGCAACAAGTTTCTCATTTGCGAAACATTCGAGACCCCGGGTAATTCCAATAAAATTCTTGCTGAACCTTGCTTTTGGATATTAGGTTCGGCAACGCCAAATTGGTCGATTCTTTGTCGAAGCACTTCCAATGCTTGATCTATTGCCTGGCTCTGATCGTTACGCAATTTCTCGATTATTTTTTCATCGCTCAAATCGCGAACATTACCAAAATCGAAATAATAAATTAGGGATCGTCCTTTGGGACGGGCTATCTTATCGAATTGTTTTATGAAAATATCAATCACATCCTCTTCCGACCCCTTGGATTCGTTACGTGTTGCTTCTATCACTCG
This sequence comes from Candidatus Kapaibacterium sp., assembly GCA_937995785.1. Classification (GTDB taxonomy): domain Bacteria; phylum Bacteroidota; class Ignavibacteria; order Kapaibacteriales; family UBA2268; genus GWF2-33-9. Next base: position 2,722 of record CALKJQ010000048.1, on the reverse strand, counting down.
CTCGAACAAATCATCAATATTTCTTTTATCTGCTGTTTCTTCAATCATTTTGGGTACGTCGACTTCTAAGGTAACATACATACCGCCACGCAAATCCAAACCTAATTTCAATTGTGCATTTTTTGCACTTTCCAATGCTTCGCCATATTGTTTCTGGAACGATTCCAAAATAGCAAGCGAGTCTGCCGGAGTTTTTGCTTGTTTGGCTCTTGCTATGTATTCGTTGTGGATTTTTTCCAGTTCACTTGCTCTATATGTGGGGTAAAGCATTGCTACTGCCGCTATAATCGATATTGCTATCAGTATTATTTTGCTATATTGCTTCTTCAAAGACGACCTCCAATATATCCTTAAAAATTATTATTCGTAAATATAAGATTACAAAATTAACGACTTTTAGTTAATTAACAATTATCTTTTTTCATTTTTTAAAACACATTATTTATTATCTAATCTATTTATTTATTTTCAAATTACTCTTTTTTGTATTCATATTATATCGACCTAATGTTTGCCAACTTTTATTGATATTGTATTTTTTGTGGAATTAGATTATTTTGTGCTCAATGGGTTATAAACTAAGGGTTAATTGAATGAATATAGTCTATCAATACTCTTATGAATGATATAGTTTGCTAAAAAAATGCCACACTTTCTAGGTGTGGCATATTTTTTTTGTAAGTTATTAGCTAAAACATTAATGAATTAAAACTTAAGTTTATAGTTGGAAAGTGCTTTCATATATTGAGCACGCTCGTAAGCACTCGAGTTTTTCAAATTCTTTTGGCTCAACACCCCAATCATCTCTTCAATTGATTCGTAACCCTTTTGTTCCATAAATGAAATTAATTCATTATTCAATACCAAAGGATAATCCAATCCGTTGCGAGCGATTGTTGCGAACAGCTGAACAGCATTGGCACCAACTAAAAGCATTTTAATCACATCTGCTGAAGTTAGGATACCACCCGTTGCGGCAAAATCTGCTTTAATCTTTCCTTTAAGGATTGCAATCCAACGAAGCGAGAGCAGGTTGTGAGATGAGGCACTCAATGTAACTTTTGGTTCCACCTCGTAAGTTTCCAAATTAATATCGGGTTGATAGAACTTGTTGAATAAAACTAAAGCATCGGCGCCGGCTTCGTCGAATCTTTTTGCCATGTTGGACATATTGGTGAAAAACGGGCTTAACTTAACTGCAACGGGGATTTTTAAATTCTTTTTAACTTCTTCCAAGATTTTTATGTAAGTATCTTCAATTTGTAATGAAGTTAAATTTGTATCGGTTGGAATATTATAAATATTAAGTTCGATTGCATCGGCTCCGGCATTTTGCATTTCTACTGCATATTGAGTCCAACCACCTATTGTTGTACCATTCAAACTTGCAATAACGGGGCAGCTGATTGAGCTTTTCACCTTGCGGATGTGTTCTAAGTATTCGTGGGGTCCCAAGCGGAATTCGTCGTAATTTGGAAAATACGTTGTTGCTTCGGCAAAGCTTTCCGAGCCATGAGTAAGGTGGTATTCCAATTCAAATTGCTCGTCGATTAATTGTTCTTCGAACAATGAATGGAGCACGACCGCACCTATTCCATTACCATCTAATCTTTTTAAACTTTCGATTTCATTACTAATTGGCGAAGCAGAAAGCACTAATGGAGTGCGTAGTTTTAGTCCTAAATATTTTGTTTCTAAATTCATATATTTATCTCCTGTCTATTTATTCAATTGTTCTTGTTGCAAGGAATGAATAGTATTTATACCGCTCATCGACGAATTTCTGAGCTTGTTCGTATAACTCTTTATATGCAGTTGGGTTGATTTTACTTAGCATTTTGTAACGAATTTCCATATCCATATAATTTGCAACGGGTATTTTGGGCTGTTTGCTATCTAAGATGAATGGATTTTTGTTTTCCTTCGCAAGTTCGGGATTATAACGATATAACAACCATTGACCTGAATCAACCAGAGCTTTTTGGTTTTTCAAAGGTGCAGACATATCGATACCGTGGGCAATGCAGTGGCTGTATGCAATTATGATAGAAGGACCATCATAGGCTTCGGCTTCTACGAATGCTCTCAAAGTGTGGACATCGTTGGAACCGAATGCAACCGAAGCAACATAAACATTTCCGTAGTTCATTGCCATCAAACCTAAGTCTTTTTTGTTTGTTGGTTTGCCGCCAGCGGCAAATTTTGCAATTGAACCAATTGGTGAAGATTTGGACATTTGACCGCCAGTATTGGAATAAACTTCGGTATCCAAAACTAAAATATTAACATTTTTACCGGAAGCCAAAACGTGGTCTAATCCACCATAACCAATATCATAAGCCCACCCATCTCCACCAATAATCCATACTGATTTTTTAACTAAATAGTCAGCAGTGATCATTAGTCTCTTAGCCTCGGGTGTATTTATACTTTTTATTTTTTCTTTTACTATTTTTATTCTTTCGCGTTGGTCATTAATTTCATTTTCGGTCTTTTGTTTTGCATTGATAATTGCGTTTATTAATTCATCGCCTAGTTCATTGCGGAACAAAGGCAATAGGTTTGCAGCAATTTCGAATTGCTTGTCCACTGCCAAGCGCATACCCAATCCAAATTCGGCATTATCCTCGAACAAGGAATTGTTCCAAGCAGGTCCGCGTCCGTCTGCATTTTTTGTCCAAGGCGTTGTTGGCAAATTGCCTCCATAAATCGAGGAACAACC
>CALKJQ010000047.1 GCA_937995785.1 Candidatus Kapaibacterium sp. | reverse complement strand
TGTTATTTGAAATTAAAGATAACAAATTCTCCAATTAGTGCTTTAATTGGTAAGCAAATATTGGTATGGACTACAACACCCTGGACTTTGTTAGCAAATGTTGCATTGGCGGCAGGCGAAGAAATTGATTATGTTTTGGTGAGGAACACACGAAAATTGAAAGATGGCTCGGAGCTTTTCGATGAATTGGTTCTTGCAAAATCTCGTATAAAGGCTCTTGATGGCGAAGTGGAAGTATTGTTGGAATTTAAAGGGAAGGAAATAATCGGTACAAGTTACGAACAAATTCTACCATTTGCAAAAATTGACAAGGATAAGTTCCCGCAAGCATTAACGGTATTGCCCGGCGATTTTGTTTCCACCGAAGACGGAAGTGGTATTGTGCATTTAGCACCCGCATTTGGCGAGGATGATTACCAAATGTCGAAGAAATTTGCTATTCCATTTATTCAACCTGTAACTCCCGATGGGCATTTCACAGAAGATATGGGCGAATTTGCGGGACGTGCTATTAAAACCTTTACCTATCCCGACCACACCGAAGAAGGTGCCGATAAAGATATTGTTAGATATTTAAAATCAGTTAATAAAATATATCGAATCACTTACGATTATTTGCATAGTTATCCTCATTGCTGGCGCACGGGTAATCCAATAATGTATTACGCCCGCGAATCATGGTTTATTAAATCCCCGGAATATAAAGAAAGAATGATTGAGCTGAACAAACAAATCAATTGGCAACCCAAGGAAATTGGCGAAGGACGATTTGGAAACTGGTTAGAAGAAGTAAAAGAATGGTCGTTATCCCGGGATAGATACTGGGGAATCCCGCTTCCTATATGGGTAAACGAAAATGATAATACAGATTATTTTGCTATTGGGTCGATCGAAGAACTCTCCGAAGGAATTTACGAGTATGAAGATGGGACAAGAATTCCGGTTAAAGAAGGTAATTTCGAAATTGATTTGCATAAACCTTTTGTTGATAAAATTATATTTATACGGGATGGAAATACCTATCGAAGAACTCCGGAAGTAATCGATGTGTGGTTCGATTCGGGTTCTATGCCATTTGCTCAATTCCACTATCCATTCGAAAACAAGGAATTGTTCGAAAACCAATTTCCTGCCGACTTTATTGCCGAAGGTGTAGACCAAACCCGTGGATGGTTCTATACACTCCATAACATATCAACAGCAATTTTCGACAAACCTGCTTTTAAAAACATCGTTGTTAACGAACTTGTTTTGGATGCCACAGGAATGAAAATGAGTAAATCCAAGGGCAATGCTGTCGACCCATTTGCAATTATGGAAAAGTATGGCGCCGATGCAGTTCGTTGGTATATGTTTGTGAATAATCCCCCTTGGAAGCCAACTTTGTTCAATGCAGATGATATCGCTAAAACAGTTATCTCGGACTTTCTGAGGTCGCTTACCAACACATATTCATTTTTTGCTATGTATGCAAATATCGATAATTTCGACAGAGATACAGTCGAAATACCAGTTGAAAATAGACCAATTATAGATAAATGGATAATTTCGCGAACTTATTCGCTAATTCATAATTACAAGAATCTTATGGATGAATACGAGTTGACAAAAGCTCATCGTGCAATTCAAGACTTTGTAATATACGAGTTGTCCAATTGGTATATTCGTCGAAACCGACGAAGATTCTGGAAGGGCGAGAATGATGACGAAAAAATTGCAGCCTATCAGACCCTTTATTTCGTGCTAAAACAAATTGCTGTTCTAATCTCGTCAGCTGCTCCGTTTATTTCAGAGGACTTGTATCAAAAATTAAGAAGAGAAAGCGACCCAATTTCCGTGCATTTAGAAAAATATCCCGAAAGCAAAAATGAATTAATTAACGAGGATTTGGAGCATAAAATGGCGATAGTCCAACAAATTGTTTACCTCGCTCGCTCATTAAGAGAAAAAGCAAAAATTCGAGTTCGTCAACCCTTACAGCGAATTTTAATCCCTATTGACTCGCCCGTTGAACGCAGGAATATAATGGAGTTCAAGGATATTATACAAGATGAATTAAATATAAAAGATATAGAATTTATCGACGAAAACAATTCCGAAGTTATCAAACGAAAAGCAAAAGCCAACTTTAAAGTGATGGGCAAGAAATACGGCAAACTTATGAAATTGGCAGCAGAAGCAATCGATAAATTAACAAATAACCAAATTATTCAGTTAGAAAAGGCAGGAAATTTAGAACTGGAATATCAAGGTGAAAGATTTAACTTTTTAACCGAAGATGTAGAAATATTTAGTCAAGATATCGAAGGATGGCTTGTTGCTCGGGAAAACGATTTAACAATTGCTTTGGATACCTCACTTAATCAATCTCTGATTAATGAAGGAATTGCACGAGAATTTGTAAGTAAAATTCAAAACTTAAGGAAGGATAGTGGTTTCGAAGTTACAGATAGAATTAAAATATGGTTCAATTCTGATGATACAGTTAAGAATTCAATTTTGGAATTGAGCGATTATGTTAAAGCCGAGACTTTAGCAAACTCTATTGAATTTAATGAAATACAAAATAATTTTATTGAAATTGAGTTTTTAGACTCAAAAATTTATATATTTGTTGAAAAAATTTAGAACAAATGGGAGAAGAATTATGGCTAAAAAGATTATTAAAACCGAACCTGCCCAAGAACAAGCGATTGAAAAGGTTTCCAAAGCAAAGAAATCCAATGTCCAAAATACCGAAGTAACCAAGAAGCCTCTTGAACCAAAAAAAGAAGCAACTAATCTGGATATAGCTCCTGAAAACAAAAAACTATCCTCGAAGAACAAGGAAAAAGAATTGAAAAAGGAGTCCAATCTGATTAAAAAAGCTATAATGAAATCTCCAGCTCCCAAAGCCAAAGAAAATTTGGAATTCACGGTATTGCCGAAAGAAGAACCAAAGAAAAAACAGAGATCTAAGAAATCCGACCCCGCACCCGTAGTGGAGGTTAAACCAGAACCAAAGAAATCGACAAAGGCAAAGCAATCCGACCCCCCACCCGTAGTGGAGGTT
>CALKJQ010000046.1 GCA_937995785.1 Candidatus Kapaibacterium sp. | reverse complement strand
AGGATTGGATATATGCGTAACATTGGCAAACGTAATGGAATTAAGCAACAACGAATCCAATAATCCGCCAGATTTGTCTAATACTACTTTATTGATATCCTGCCATACTCCATTGCCAGATATAGAACTGTTACCCGTTCCCGTGAATTTAACAACAACAGTATGCGAGCCATTAACAAAATCGAATCTACCAGGCCAAAGCGAGTTATTTCTTAAATCTTTTGTGATTATCAATGTGTCGGTATTAGTTCCAGCACTTATTGGTAAAAATTGACCATTATCCGCATTCAAAAACATCTGTCTCGTTGTAAGTTTCTTAGAATTTGCTGTATTTGCAAATTGCAATATTCCAGAAATTGGAGTAGGATTGGTGCCACCAACTATTATACTATCAACTTTGCAAGAATCCAATGAAAATGTAATAGTATGACCATCGATATGCACCGTATCGGTTTCGAATAAGTCTCCCGGGAAATATGATGCAGGCGGACCCATGTGTTTTAATACATTATCGGTTGACCAATTTAGATAATCATGCCATTGACCGTTGTTTCGCGAATAAAATTTCCGACCAGTCGAAAACGTTAGGGGCTGACCCGCAGTCCATTCGGCAAAATTAAGCGGATTGGTATTTTGAAAATATTTTGTATTTTTTATTGAAATTGGGGATGATTTTGCCCATGGTTGCAATCCTAAATCAATTTGCCAATTATTACCATCCCACATGGCTGGAATATACTTATTCGTATCTCCTGTTACGTTTGATGGTAAATAACTAAATTTAATGGTATCAAGATTGGTGTTCCAATTAGAAAAACGGGTTTTCCAGTAAATGTTTAAAGTATTATTTGTAAGCTTTTGAGGATGTTGCCCCGAAACAGCACTAACCCTAATCTCTGGTGTTCCAGTCCAAGTGGGAGCAGTATCGCGAACATATACGGGGTAATAATTATCGATACCAATTGGAAAAGTGAAAGTTTTGGGATTGGCTGCTCCACCAGCGTTTGTAAATTGTCGGACGATATCACCCGAATTATTTGAACCCGAAACTTTAACCATTCGATCTTTCGAAAAAGTTCCCGTTAAATTAGATGTATTCAAAAGTGTGATTGAGTAATTATCTGCTAAAACTATATTGTTGTTTGTGTTCCAATTGAAATTGTTCGATACCGAAATATTTGTGTTTGGAATAAATATAGACGTATCTTGATATGCTTTGTTTATAGTTAAATTGTAGAAGGGTATTGTGAAGTTCGGTAATTTACTTCTTATGCTATCACGATATTCCCCAAAAAATTCAACAGTTGAAGTTTGGGGATTGAAACCACCAGTTGTATCAACAATGAATGCTCCGTTAATTCTAATTGTGTTTGCAGCTGCTCGAAATTCTCCACTCGATATTTTAACTGAATCGATAACTTCAATTGTTTTGTTAAGTGTTACTATACTTGTTGGTCGAGGACTATTTATTTCAATTGAAGCAATTTTTGTAGGCAAACCCGAACCGGGACTCTGCGTTATTGTAGGTGTAGGATTAATTATGTTTACTGTGTATTCTTCAAACTCGCCTATTCCTCCAGTAGTAGGACCAAAATCGGTTATATTATCAGCCATTCCTATTCTTAAGTGGGTTGTTCCGGGCTCCATAGATGCCGGAATTGTGAAATTGCCTGTTGTTACTAACACTGTATCATTAGAATTTATATCATAAACAGTTTCACCAGCCTCGGTAAAATTATTATTTCCATAATTAAAATTAATCCAACCTTTAAATTTGCGGTTTGTTGCAACGTTACTTGGATTAATCTGTATATAGTAGGTTTCGCCCGCAACTAAATTTGCAACTTTGTCCCAAATATAGTTGTGTGCATTGGATGAAAAAGTGCGACGGTTACCTGTTATACTTTGCATTATTAAAGCATTATCGGAGCTACGTCGAATAGTAACACTTTCGATGTAATGTGTTGATGCATTGCGTCCAACAAACCCCCAGTTGTTGCTCGATATATTGCGTCCCTCGGCAGAATATACAAAGTTAGCACTGTCTCCATAGAACGGAGTACCCGTACCAAGTATAACATTGCCCGAATTTCCTGTGGTAATTCCCGTTGCTGCACCAACTATTATTTTCCCACCTTTAAATAAGCTAAATCCATTACCCCGAAGCGTGCGTGTTCCAAAATTGATTGCTCCAGTTTCGTAAACTTTCACAGAAGGACCAGCATGGGAATATCTTTGAGGTGTTGCTCCATAATCATTATGTCCAATGTCTGCATTCAAACGCACTGTTTTACCATTACCAATAAGAGCATTGTCGTATTGGCGAACAGGAAATGGATATACATTCTGGTCGGGGTCGAGTAATGCCTCGTTTACGGTGCTATTGAAAGATACGGTTGACCAAGTGTTTGGATCAGTCCAATCACCATCTGCAATGGAATAAAAATTATAATACTTTATCGAGTTTCTGTTGCCCGCAACGAATTCGGCAAGCAACACATCTCCATTTAAATAAACTTCATCAGTTCCAAATGCTGTATTCAAATCCAAAGCTCGAATAAAAGAGGTTGGTTGAGTTGGAGTAGTACAAGTAGAACCTGCGTAATTAAAAGTAGGTGTTGGGTGTGGAGGAATACGTGTATCGCCGCAATAATTTTGAGTTCCACTATTATCGAATGTACTGTTTCTTGTCATTGTTTGCCACCATTGAAGCGAGTCTCCACCTCGATAGTAAGTCAAATCCGAACAACCTACGCAATCCAGAAGAGTTGTATACTGTGGATGTGGAAACCTAACAGTAGGGTCGAAATTCCTTGTCCCTCTCACAAAGGTTGAACCATTGGGTAAAACCAATTTCCAGCGACTTAATATGACCCTATTGGGATTGACGGGATAAAGAGACTGTGGCGTATCATAAAGCCTTGGATGGAAGCCATATTCAGGCTGTGCCATTAAATATCCAGCAACGCTACCAGTTCCAGAACGGAAATCAATTTCCAATGGGGTATAGTATGCATCATCTCCAATTTCGAAAACAATGTTTGGAGCGTCTCCGGCGGGTATGTATTTATGCAAACGACCATAAACCCAACCACCTGGCTGCGAAGTGTTGAACTGTTGTGCACCTGTTACGGTTGCGGTCGTACCCAATTTTACATAATTAGGCGTTGTTTGGTTGGACTTGGTTATTGCATCTATGAAGGTTCTGTTCGTTCCCGAAAAAGTTAGTTGATTTTGGATTTGAATAATTGTGCTATTATCCAGAACTGTGTTGCCAGATAATGCAAGTTTAGATATTACAAGATTATAAAAGTTGATTGGGTTTGTGTAGGATTCTGCCGAAAGTGTATCTCCTTTTGAACCAGTTATATTGAATGTTCGGTTGTTATGTTCAAATGTTCCGTTTGCTGATTGGCGCATATTACCAACTAAGTAAATATCTCTATTACCAGAGTTAAATGTTCCCGTTTTGATATATAAACTATCCTTGATATTTATGTTATTTGAAGAATTGAGTGTAACCGTACCTAACGACTTATCGATTATCAACACTCTAATGCTATCAGTGCCCGAGGGAAGACCGTCTCCCGTATTTTGCGCACCACTTCCATTGTAGACAAATGTTCCTAAATTATAGTTATTAAAGTTATAGCTTCGTGTTGCAGTTCTTATATTACCTATTGCCGAGCTTGCCGTTATACCATCGGGACTTCCTATTTTTATCGTTCCATATTTGAATAAACGGAATTCGCCTGTTCCCGAAATCGTATTAGTTCCTAAATCCAAAACTCCGCTTGAATCAACTGTAACAATACAAGTTTCCAGTGAAGTATTGTTGACCACTAAATTTGTATCTAAATTAATTTGATGGGATGCTCCTATCAAGGCACGGAAGTTTGCTCCAAGTTGACCAGGATAACTCGATGCAATGGGACCATTATAGGATATAGTTGACCAATTATTTTTTTGAGTCCAATTTCCCGAATTACGGGTATAATATGTTAAAACAGTTGGCTCGCCAATTATTATCGACCCTAAGTCAACAATTTCTTTGAACTCTAAGGAATCGCTTTCTTGGGTACCAACATATGGATATGTTCCGTAATAGAGTGGTCCAATCCAATTTGAGCCATTATAAATTTTAACGTCTGATAGAAATGGAGACATTCCACCACGCAAGTCACCAGTTGGAGAGGGCAAACCAACAAAATACATTACAGCATCATACTTTCGCGTCCCCAAATCAAAAGTGCTACCAGTTGGTTTGGTGATGTTCCACTGACGAGCAATATGCTTGGTTGGAGAAATTTGAGAACCAAGTGGCGATAAATCCGTTGGAGTTGCATCTGTCCAGCTTATGGGACTTGTCGAAGTTGTTATGGTATCTGATTTTATTTGGACTAATCCCGATGTTCCACCACTACCGTTTAAGTATAGAGTGATGGGAGTATAAACGTTTTCATAGCCAACTTCGTATTGCAAAGTTGTTGTGCCAGATGGTAAGTTGCGTCGTAAACCTGAATTGATGTATCCACCTCCAGTTCGTGTAATTGTGCCACCAACTTGAACAAATCTATCGCGAGCATTAATTCGACCAAAATCTAAACTTAAATTATTAGTGATAATTAACCCATTGCCAACACCACCAATTCCATTCGAGTTTAAGTGTTGTGGGTTCCGCAAAACAAGGTTGTAAAACGACTCGTTACCTGTGGTTTTAGTCATTACTTGAGTTGTGTTACCTTGGAAATAAGCAGTAGAATTACTGTGTGTGAATGTTCCACCCGTGTTAGTCCAATTTCCATAAAGAAATAAATCAGCGCCATTAACAACCAAATTGCTTCCCGAGAGAATGGATATATTGCCCTTTATAACAAAATTATCTTGAGGTTTGACGTTGCCGGGACCGCGAATAATTACATCTTCAAAGTAGTTATCGGTTGTATCTCGCGAGGTAATATTCAAATCGATTGTGTTGGTTGGGGCAAAGAAAGAAACAAACTTACCCGTAGTAGGTTGGAAAACACTTCCATTAAGATTAGTCCAATGGCTTTGTATTTCGATATTTGCATTATTTTGAACAAAAGTAACACCACTATCCAATGTTAATTGGTTATTAATACTAAATGGGTATGAAGATATTCCGATAATTGATTTGTTACCGGGATTTATTAATTCTAAATTGTAAAATTGAATTTGGCAAACGCTATCAGATGGTGAATTTGGTATAAAAGAAATATTTTGGTTCCCATTTTTCACAAACCTAACAGTAGAACCAGATGTGAAGAAACGATAGGTATTATTTGCAAAATTTAATTCAGAGATATCAAAATCACCTAATATTCTTATTTTCCCGGCATTTTCGAATGTAATGTTTCCAGCACGCGATGAACCTGCTATTTTCAGATTGTTATATTGAGCAACACCCGGAGTGGAACTTTCGCTTGGTATTGTTGCATTACCAATTCCATCGAATGTGATACGTCCGGCAGTAAGATAAGGAGGAGTATAATTCAATGGATAATTGCTTCGGACTATCATTTCTCCAGCATACATTTTGAAAGTACGACCAGGAGTGTAACCATTCACTGAAGATGATCCTAAATCAAATTTTCCATTGATAATAGATAATGAATCGCGAATCCCAACATTTTTACTCATTGTTGCGGTCGAGCTTGCCGTTTTATCGACAATTATTGACTGAACCAAATCGGGTATTCCATCCCCTGATGATTGGTCCTGACCTTGCCAAAATACGTATATTCCGTAACTCGATAAATCTCTGACAGAAGTTCTAATTGCACCAATTTGGTTAGGAGAAATCGAAATACCTTGTTGATGGGCAAAATATAGTTTACAATTTTGTTCTAATTTAAAAGTATCACCTTTAACATAGTGATTACTTTCTATTTGAAGAGTTCCATTGCTTCTTCCTTCGGTACCTACTTCGACAGATATCAAATTGGCTGGAGCAACCGAATCAGTTATGGATACGATATGATCTTGAATTCTAACTCTGTCAGATTGCTTGTTTGGTGCTGTTGTGGAGGCTGGCCCGTTAAAGTAAACTTTCGACCAAGTGTTTGGATCGTTATAATCCCCATCTGCACGGGCAAAATATGTTACTTGACCAGCTGATTGCTCCCCTACCGTCCAGTCTCCATCTATAAAGTTGGTTTGTTGAGAATACCATAAATTAGTATTAATATTGACATAATTGCTCAAACCCGGATTGACTCTCCAATAACCTGTTGGGTCATTAAAGTTAGGCGAAAATGCCAATACTTGATAGCTTCCCTCATTACCTTCCACTTCGCTATCGTCATAGATACCGACAACTTCAGCGCCATGGGTATTAACGGTCAAATCGTTTGATTTAATAATCCAATACTTTTTAAGAGATACATTTGGAGCTTCTACCTTTGGATGTTCACCCGCATATTCTCTTAAAGTTATCGATGGGTTCGCACCATAGGATACACCCGATGGCAATAATCTAATTTTCATTGGAGTATAGACACCGGCAGTAGTCATTGGATAATGAATTTCGTAGGGTAGGGTTTGCGATGGATTGAGCTCGAATTCTAATGAACCACCAACTAATTGCGATGTGTTTTGAACAAGAATACACTTACTATCACTAAATGTATCGAATTGATATGTTATGCCATCATCGGAATAGATACGACTATCAGCCGCCATCGTGATTTTGTTTGTATTCAAATCAAGTATTGAATTACTAATGAAGCGGATAGAACTATTTACGCGAGTGTTTTTATTAATCTCAACTTTTCCAGCAGTTTTATTTAATTGCAAAATATTGAATGTAGTTGTTTGACTACCACCAATATTCTGGTCGGTATTGCCGTTAAAAATAACTCTTCCTGTGGAATTATTGAATCCATTAGTATTTCCAAAATTATTAGTAAAATTACCTCTTAATAATAAATTATAGTTCTGGGTATTAAATAGATTGCTTCCCGTACCATTAAATGTAACATTGCCTAATACTTGCAAATTGTTTTTTAATAAGATAGATGGAGTATTATTTGCATTAACTAAAAATGTTCCAACATCGACGGTTGAATTAATTTCAATTGTTTGACCCAAAGCAAGATCATTAATTTCCAAAGTGCCATTAACGCTTATTGTATCTAATGTTGATAAATTTCTATAATCATCAATACCGATATTAGTATTGCCTCGCTGAATTTTCAAGGTACCATTAGTAAA
>CALKJQ010000045.1 GCA_937995785.1 Candidatus Kapaibacterium sp. | reverse complement strand
ATCAATGCTGGTTTTTTAAAAATTCCCGAGCCTATAACAGCTCCCACTACAATTGCTATTGTGGTAAATAGTCCTAATTCACTTTTTAATTCAGATTTGTTGTTGTTCATCATTGCAAAATTATTAAAAAGTGCCAATTCTATTTTAAATATATCTAATTTTAGATTTAGATATATCATAATTTGTTTAATTTGCATTAAAAAATATGAAAAAAATATTACTCTTCAAATTTTTAATCGCATCTTTATTTTTTATAATTCTCCTGATTTTTCCGTTATTTCCCACCAATCCAATAGCATCACGAATGTTTGCAGTTGTTGTTTTGATGGCATTTTTTTGGTTGACCGAAACACTTCCGCTGGGGGTTACATCGCTATTACCCGTAATTCTTTTTCCAATTTTGGGAATTGATTCCACCAGCAAGATTTCAGGTAATTATATGAATTCCACAATTTTTCTGTTTTTGGGTGGATTTTTTCTTTCAATTGCTATGGAAAAATGGAACTTACATCGTCGGATTGCACTTTCGATTCTCAATTTGATGGGAACATCCAAATACAGCATTGTTTTTGGATTTGCTGCAGCCACTGCATTGATGTCGATGTTTATATCGAACACAGCGACAGCAATGATTATGCTCCCAATTGCGTTGGCTATTATCAATAAAATTGAAGACAACATTAATTCAAATCAATCCCGCAAATTCGCAATTGCCTTGTTATTAGTAATTGCCTATTCAGCCTCGATTGGCGGCATTGCCACTTTGATTGGTACTCCTCCTAATTTAGTTTTGATGAGGGTTTACGAAACAACATTCTCCGATTTACCCCGAATAACTTTCGCAAGTTGGTTATTTTATGGAATACCATTATCGTTGGGAATGATGATATTGATGTTATTAATGGTATCGATAGTATTTCTCAGAAAAGTACCTTCCATTTTGCTCTCGAAAACCGAGATTAAAACACAATTATTGGGTTTAGGCAAGATGCAAAAGTCAGAAATCAAGATTTTAAGCGTATTTTTTTTTATTATTTTTCTTTGGATGTTTCGAGAGCCCTTACAGCTGGATTGGTTCACAATACCCGGTTGGGGCGATGCGTTAGGTTTAGGGAAATTTGTTGATGATGGAACCATAGGAATTTTCGGAGCAATCATTTTATTTTTATTACCCGCTAATTTTAATGATATGTCGATTAGAATTCTGAATAAAGAAAGCATCAAATCAGTGCCTTGGGAAATTATTTTACTTTTTGGAGGTGGGTTTGCCCTTGCATCGGGCTTCGAATCATCTGGTTTATCCAAAGAAATTGCTCAGCAATTAGAATATATGCATAATTTACCTGTTTTCGCAATAGTTTTAATAATTGGTGCATTGGTTACAACTCTTACCGAATTTTCGTCCAATACCGCAACCGCAGCAACAATGTTGCCCGTTGTTGCCGCTATGGCACAAGTGATGAATATAAATCCGTTAATTTTGATGATACCCGCCGCCATATCTGCTTCTTTTGCATTCACTATGCCTATATCCACACCACCGAATGCAATTGTTTTTAGTAGTGGGAGATTGAAGATTAAGGATATGTTATTTGCTGGAATTTTAATGAATATTTTAGGATTAATCTATATAGTATTGTTCTTTAGTATTATAAACTAAGAAGAAAAATATTCGGAGGGAACCCAGCCTACCCTCGGGGTCGTTGAGTTGTTCGACAAGCACACGAACCAATTTGAGCATTAATATTAATTCCTTATCTTTCTAAATAAGCCCAAACAAAATTAGGGTGATGACCATGAACACGAACCATTTTTACCCAAAGCAATGTCATATGTTCTAAATGTAAGGCTTGTGATAAATCACCAGTATCTTTTGGGAAAAAGCCTAAATCTGCAATCATTTTTGATGCTTGTGCTTTTGCTTCATCAAAATTTCCACAAATCAACATAACTGGCTTAATATTAAATTTTGGAAAAGAAGAATCAATGAAATTTTCATAACCATAAATAGAAAATGCCTTGACAATTTTTGCGCTTTTTGCAAGTTCTTGAACTACTTCTGAACCAGATTTTTCACTATTTAATCCGTGCTCAATTCCTTTTTTTCCCATTTTGATTGGATTTGTACAATCAATTAACGTTTTTCCGTAAAAATCAACATTCTTTAAAACGGATTCATTAGCTGCATATGGGGTAGCTAAAAAAATGATATCCGATAGATACACAGAGGATTGAATGTCCGTGACCTTAAAATTAGGATTGTGTTCTAAAGCCTTTTGAACGCTTTTTGAATTATTATTATTGTTGCCAATAATGATTTCATATCCTAATTTTTGAAGATTGTTTGCGAGAGTAAATCCAACATTACCAATACCTATAAATGCTATTTTCATAATAGTTCTCCTTGAATATTAAAAAATTAAATATTAAAAAGTTTTAATGCTTTATCAGCAATAATTTTATGCATTCGAGCACTTGCCGAAACTGCCCACCAGTTCATAAATTCATCCGGATTAAGACCTTTTTCCTTATTGGGTATTCTAATATCCGTTTGTTTCAGCGGGTTCGTAAAATCAATAATTTCTAATGGCAAATATGGCTCGGTGTAAATAAATCCGAATTTCTGCGGATTTGAGCCAACTTCAGCAAAAATTTGTGCTCCATCAATCCTGATAAATTCTACCCCGTTTTTTGAATACGCTTGCATCAAGTTTTCCAATCCGGTATTTAATTCATAGCATAAATCTGATGCTGTCTGTTGTTTGTCAGTTCCAAAATAAACCGGTGTGTACCCCATATCCGGCATTGTGCCAATCAGAAAATGTTTTGCACCTGCGTTTATAAGCATATCCAAAGACTGTTTATAATTGCCTGCGGGCGGATATTGTTTCAGATCGGGTTGGCCGTAATCGAGGTAGCTGCCAATATCATGGCCACCTGCCCAAAGTACGAAAAGTGTTTTTTCTGATATTTCAGGATTAGATGCCAAATAGGTTTGCACCTGAGCCAGCATACCTTGCAGCATTGCTGTAGAATCGAGCCCAAGAGCTGTCCTCAAAGGCTCATTGATGTTGTATAACGCTGTGGTTGCACCGCCCATGGCAAAATTATTTTCCAAAGAAAGTGGCAAACCCATAGAATCGGCAACATGTTCTATCCAAACTTTGCCGTTTGTCCAGCGACTTTCATAAAATCCGTGTTTGGCAGGCGGATATTGATAGTTGGTCAGTTTTCCCCAACGACCCATATCGCTCAGCCCGTCGCCAAATACTACAATACGGTCATACTTTTTTGTTTCCATTTGTTTTGATTTTTT